>CAVKCP010000030.1:0-23088 GCA_963654815.1 Lachnospiraceae bacterium
GTAAGGGGCGTATATTTCAATCTTACAATGAATTATGCGCCCCTTACAGGGGCAAATTCAGTGAAATCCATAAACGCAGGGACAAGCCCCTGCGCTATAATATATCGTCCCTACGGGACTTATCTGTTCTAAGTTTTTACCAGACACCTTCATTACTTTTTGCAGGCAGCCATGCACGGTGTCGGCGCGGCGGCATTCAGGGTTGGCGGTAGTGCTTGCGGTCGATCTTTCCGTTGTAGGTGCGTGCCACAGAGTCGGCCAGTTCGAAGCGCGACGGCAGCTTGTAGGGTTCGATCACGGTGCGCAAATGGCGCGCCAACTGGCGCGCGTCGAAGGGCTTTGTGCCGTCGGGCACGACGATGAGCTTCAATGCCGTGCCTGCAATGGGATGATCACAGGCCACGCACACACATTCTTTCAAACCTCCGGCGGCCATTGCCGCGTCTTCCACCTCGGATGGCTGCACTTTGTATCCGCCCACGTTTATCACGTCGTCGCGCCGCCCTTCGAGGTGCAGCCGCCCCTGTGCGTCGATGCTTCCGGTGTCGCCCGTGTATAGGATTCCGTCGCGCAGCACCGAGGCGGTGAGTGCTTCGTCGGCCAGATAGCCCGTCATCAGCGTCGGGCCTTGGCAGGCTACGCGTCCGTCGGGCGTGATGAAGAAGCGCGAGTGGCGCATGGGCAAGCCCAGACAACCGGGCAAGCACTCGCCAGTGGCGTAGTCGTGGGTGGCTATTATGCCCGTCTCGGTGGAAGCATAGGTGTTGTAGAGCCGGCTTTGCGGCAGTGTTTCGCGCAGTATCTGCATGTCGGCAGCGGCAATGGGAGCGGCTCCTGTCTCGATAAACTCCACCTTGTCGGCAGCCGCCGAGAGCCTGCGGCGGTCGATGGCGAGCAATATGCGTATGCTTGCCGGTACGAGAAAGGTGGCCGCGCGGCACGGAGCTGTCTCGAAGGCACGCAGCAGCGCGTCGGCATCCTTCATGCCTTGCATTATGTGCAGTGTGCCTCCGGCAAGCAGCGTGGGCCATATCTTCGAGAGCGTGCCTATGTGGCTGAGCGGTCCGCTGGTGACAAACGTGAGTCCGGCATGGTAGCCCTGGGCCTCAACGAGGTTTTCGGCATCGGCTTCTATGGCCCGGTGGCTCACCATAACGCCTTTGGGGCGACCCGTAGTGCCCGTGGTAAAGAGCACGTCGGCCACGCCGTCGGGCACGCGTGCAGCCTCGGCCATGCTCTTTATGCGGCTCACGGCGGCTTCGGGCATGGCGGCATCTATCGGCACGGCCACCTTGCCGGCGAGGTGAACGGCGAGGTAGCGCACGAGGAAGTCGGCGTCGTGCGTGTCGCGCAGCATCACGAGATGCTGATCAGGGGCGAGTGTCGCGGCGAGGGCGAGGGCTTCGTCGATCAGCTGCCCATAGGTGAGCGACCGCGCGGCACTGGTCACCGCCACGCGATTGGGCGTGTCGGCGGCATGGCGGCGCAGCCATTCAGAGGTTGACGCAGTGCTTGTAGTGGCGACGGTCATCACTTTGCGAGCTTTGAGGCCACGAGTGCAGCCAGACTGTCAACCGACTTGAAGTTCTTCGGTGTCACGTCGGACGACTCGAGACTGATGCCGAACTCGTCGGAGAGCATCATCAGAATGGTTGTTATGCCGAGCGAGTCGAGCTCGCTGAAGAGGAATTGCGAGTCGGCATCGACAAGCGGCAGAGCCTCTTCAATCATTTTCCTTATCTTCTCTTTCATCTTTTCTTTGGTTTTATGTTGCGGCCTGCGGCCGCGGGGTTACACTCTTTTCAGCCCTGCTGCAGACTCTCGCACACGGTGAGGTTGGGCGCGATGCCTTCGGCACAATAGCGCAGCAGCGCGCGGCGGTCGGCATCGGGCTCGGCCACTGTCACCTGCTGCGTGGCATGCACGAGGGCATAAACGAGAGCCATCTCGCCGTAGCCGGTGTTGGCAAAGCTCACCGAAGGCGACGTTTCGGCCACATCTACCTGCGCGGCGAAGCAGGCGTTGCGGCGCAGACTGCGGCGCACGGCGGCGAATATCTCGGTGCCTTTGTAGCGGTAGCGGTCGAGCACAAGACCGTGGAAGCTGCTTGCCGTGCGCATGCGCCGTTCGGTTTCGGCGCGCCAACGACCGAGTTGGCCGGGCATACGGTCGTGCAAATCGGCTGACAGGCTCGTGCGGCGGCCCACAACGGTTGTCACCGCAGTGCGGTAGATAGCAAGACGGTCGTCGGGCATCATGCGGCGGCTTCCGCACACAAGCATCGGCACGGTGTCAACGCCCGCTGCCGCGCCTATGGCGAGAATATCGTTGAGAACCGACGGCGGCTTGCCGTCGATGCCACCACTGCGGCACACAAGCACGGCCACGGCCTGGTTGGCTTCTGAAGCGGCCTTCAACACAGCCGCATCGAGTGCAGTGTCGCCCGTGAGATTGATGTGTCCGAGCCACGACCTCATCTTCCTCACAGCCCAGCATGCATTTTCCTTACCGCAATATGCCATGGTCACACTGCCCGAAAGAGCCATCACGGCCACGGCATCAAGCGGCGTTTCGGCATCGGCTATGACGAGTGAGCCCTGCAATTGTTGGTCGGTACATTCGTATTCCACCCTCCATTCCACCGTGGGGAGGCCGCGCAAGCCCTTTCGGCAAAGCCTTGAAACAAGGCGGCGGTAGGCAGTGCAGCGGCGCGGAGAGTTTCCTAAGGCGGCCACAGTAGCCACACCTGCCACGAAGGCAGCGGCACACATACCGAAACTGAGCACCCTTGCCCACGCTGCAACCAACACCGGACCGAGCGAAAGCGGGCGCGTGCGGTAGCGGCCACGGCTCTGCACAAGCCACTTGAAGATGAGCGGCGGGAAGACATAGGCCATGAGCACCACCGAGAACATTCCGGCTATCGTAACTTCGGCAAGCGAATGCAGCGCCGGATGACGCGCCACGACGAGCGTGCCGATGCCTATGAACATGATGAGGGCCGACAGAATGATGGAGTGTTTGTAGGAGGCGAGCATGCGGCGGCGGTAGGCATACTCGTAGCTCGCGCCTTCGGTCATGAAGATAGTGTAGTCGTCGCCCTGACCGAAGATGAACGTGGCGAGGATGATGTTGACTATGTTAAACTGCATTCCGCACAGAGCCATGATGCCGAGTATCCATATCCAGCTCACGGCCATGGGCACAAACGACAGCATGGCCAGTTCGATGCTGCCCATGGAAAGCCAAAGGAAGAAGAAAACGATGAAGGCGCAGGCGAAGCCTATGTAGTTGAAATCGTCAGAGAGGCGGTTGGCCACCGCACTGTTCATGCCTGCCACGTCGAACGCCGTGCTCTCTGTCGCTCCCAAACGGGCTTCTACTCTTGCCACGGCTGCACTGTCAACCGAGAGCACATCGATTACGTTGTATCGCCCGGCAACACTGTCGCGGCTCAGACACGAGGCGAAGACGCGCCCCGAAAGCATGCCAAACCACTCTGTGCCGTGCGGTTGGAACGTCGTGCCGAGCAGTCTTTCAAAATCGGAGAACGACTCCACGGCGAAGCCTTCGGCCTCGGCATTGCGGCGCAGTTCGGCCAGAACGCTGTCCTTGCGGCTGCTCCAGAAATCGTTCCAAAGACTTATGCGCCGCTGCTGTTCGGCCCGTGAGCAGAGAAAACGGGTGCAGCCCGAATGGGCGGCCACGCTGCCTTCGCGCACAAGCTGCCCTATCGTGCCTTGCAGACGCAGGCTTTTGTCGAGCGCGCCGTCGGCAGTTGAGTCAGACGATATGGCATAAACCTTGCGCAGAGTGCCCCCCGTTGTCATCGCACGCTGCAGATATGCCATGTCGGCCTTCTGCTCACCGGTCATGTAGTTTATGTGGCTCATGTCGGGGTCGAAGGTAGTCTGCATACTGAAATAGCCCAGTATGGCGGTGATTGCCACAACCGCCCACACGAAGGCAGGCTTGCTTTCGGGCGAGAAAGAGCTGAGCCGGTCGAGCGGCGAACGGCGTTCGTGACCGGGATGGGGCACCCGTGCGATGTGGGGCAGAAACACGAGCACAAACACTATGGTGCCTATGAGGAGGAAAGAACTGAACAGTCCGAGGTCGCGCAGCGCAACCGACCGCAGCGGAACGAGCGCGAGAAACGCCCCGACAGTGGTTATGTTGCCCACGAGCAGCGGCGCGACAATCTCGCGCAGAGCCTTGCGTCGGTCGGGAGTGTGGCCGAGGTGGGCTATGTAGTGCAGCGGATAGTTGACGGCAATGCCGAGTATTACCGACGAAATGCCCACCACTATCACCGACACGCGGTCGTGCACGAGAGCCAGCGCGCCCATGGCAAAGAGCCACCCCCACCCTATCGACACGGCAATGAGCAGCAGATTGCGCACGTTGCGCAGACTGGCGAGCAGCAGGGCGAGAATGAGTGTCAAGGCCACGGCCACCGAAACGAGGCTGTCGGTCTTTATCTGCCGTGCGTTGCCCACGGCTATCACCGGTCCGCCGGTGAGGTGTATCTCCACGCCGGGAGCCTTCGCCGTGGCCTGCCGGGCACACTGCTGCAGCATGTCGGTGAGCTGGGCGTTGTGCTCAGTCTCGCTCGCGCCGTAGGGCGAAGTCATGGTCACGAGTGCGCGGGTCATGTCGGGCGAGAAAATGTGGCCGTCGTAGAGTTCGTAGCGCAGCTCCGATGCCGCGCCTCCAAGTTGCTGCACCACCGGGGTGAAGATGTTGAGCGGGTCGCGCCCTATGTTGTCGGCCAGCATACTTCCCGTGGGCAGCATGAGCATCTGCCTGTCGGCGCTGATCTGCCGGGCCACATGTCCGGGGCTACTGAGTGCGCTGTCGATGCGGGCGTAGTCGGCTTCGGTGAGGAAATAGGGCATGTTTTCATATACGAATGCACTCACCTCGGCAGCCGCCGATATGTCGGCCTGCGCCGTTATGCTGCCAACAATGTGCGCCGTGTCGGCCTTTTGCACGGCAGCCACGAAGCGGTCGGCGGCAGCCACAAGAAGGTCGGGGTCGGCCGAGGCACTGTCGCGGCACTGCACTATGGCGAATATGCGGTCGGCTCCGGCTATGTCGCGATACACCTTGAGCGCGTTCTGCTTCTCGCTGCCCACTGGCAGAAAGTCGGCAATGTCTTCCTTGTAGCCCAGGCGCGACACCATCAGGAGCATAACCGCCACCACTGCGAGTGCCGACACGGTGCGCCACGCGCGGTGGACAGTCAGGAAATCATATATGCGCAATACAAATTCAGTCATTTTCCTTGTTGGTTACGGGGTTGGCATAGATGCCGAGGAATATGTCGTTGAGCCGTTCCACGTCGCAGGTGTCGTAGCGTTGCAGCCGTGCGAGCCTATGCTTGAAGTCGTCGCGCTGTGCGGCGGTGTAGCGGTCGGCATAGGTTGTGTTGCCGTAGAGCAGGTCGTGGGCTATGTAGTTGTTGGGATAGAGGCGGTAGGCACGGCGTATGCGGCGGTCGATGAGCTGCGCCACGGCGCGGTGATATTCGTTGTTGGTGAGATGGGCATAGGCCCGTAGCTCTTCGGTGGAGATTGGTTGGCACACTTCTATGTGCACCCTTCCCTTGTGCTGCACTATTCCGGTGAGAATGCTGTTGAGGTCTTCGCCCGGCTTTTTGGTGTATTTCGCGAACTGCGATTCATACAGTTCGAGTGTTTTCAGCACGTCGCACGACTCCCACTCGTAGGACACTGCTACCGGCACGATGTGCAGTTGGTCGAGGGCGCGTATCTTGTCGTCGGGGCAACTCATGCAGAACATCTTCACAATGCCCTGGTCGGTGGTGTCGTTGCCGTCTTTTGTGCGTCCGTTGCGCTGCGCTATCCACACCGACTGGTGCTTCTCGGTTATGGCATGGCGTATGTATTCGGACAGATGCGTGGAGCTGCGGTAGAACTCCTTTATGCCGCCTCCGGGTCGTTCAACCTTGAACATCTTGTTGCACTTGCCTATGTCCACCACGAGCTGGCTCATCATGAGGTTGGCACCGAAGGTTATCTCGGTGGTGTCGAAGCCGTGCCTTACGAGCGAATACTGCAAGAGACTCGAGTCGAGCATTATGTCGCGGTGGTTTGACACGTAGAGATACTGCCTTTCGGGACTGAGATTTTCCAGTCCGCTGCACGAGAATGCGGTCATGCTGTTGCTTATCACGCGTTCGTTTACGAGGCACATCGTCTCGGTTTGGAAGTCGCGCACGTTGTCATACGATGCTATGCGCCGCCTCACCGTGTCGAGCGGTTCGTCGGGATAGACATAGGCTGCGAGCGTGGGAAACGATGCGCTCGCTGCTATGCGCTTCATTGCGGCCGGTATTTCCTCCTCGAAATAAGGGCGTATGTCGTCGAATTTCGTTTTTTCCATGTCTTCTTCTGTTTTTTGCCAAGCCTTCATGGCCTCAGCGTGAAGCCTTCTGCGGCATTGTTGTCTTGCCCAACCATTTCAGAAACTCGCCTTTCCACTGTCGGCACTCGGGTGTGCCCTTGGTGTTGTTTGCCCCGAAGCCGTGCCCGCCGGTGGCATACTGAATGTAGAGGTGGGGCACGCCTTGTGCGGTGAGAGCCGAGTCGAGCAGTTCGGAGTTGTGGTATTTCACAATGGGGTCGTCCTTGCAGTTGACGAGAAACACCGGTGGGCAGTCGGCGGGCACATGCTTTTCCAACGACAAAGAGTCGCACAACCGTTTGTTGCGCTTGCGCGAATCGCCCAGAAGGGCACGCCGCGATCGTTTGTGCACGCACTTCTCTGTCATCGTAACCACGGGATATATGGGTGCCACGAAGGCCGGACGACAGGCCGCCGGGAGCAGTTCGGCAGCCGACATCACGAGATGTCCGCCTGCCGAGAAGCCCATTGCCCCGACACGCGAGGGGGCGATGCCCCATTCTTGGGCGCGGTTTCTCACGCAGGCAAGTGCCTGTTGCAGGTCGTGGAGAGCATCGGGGTAGCGTGTGCCGCGCAGAATGTAGCGGTAGCGAGTGATGAATGCCATCGACCCGGCCACGCGGTAGCGCAGCACGAAGGCCGAGATGCCGTTTTGGCGCAGCCACTCGGCCACGAGGCGACCTTCCGACTGCATGTCGTGCCACAGATAGCTTCCGCCCGGACACACTATCACGGCGGCGTTGCCGCTGCCCGGTGCTATGTAGGGCGTGAGCTCAACGTTGTGGTGGCACGACGTGCCCTGCCATATATTGAACGGTTTCTGTGCGGCGGCCACGGCTGCGGCCATCACGGCAATCATTATGGTGATGCAGAGTCGTCGTGTCATTTCGGTTGCTGTGAGGTTTCGGCTTCGTTTATTTTGTTTATCACATAGTTTTTGCCGAGTATGGCCTCGGCGGTGTTTATGGCCGTGAGCGGCACGCCGCAAAAACCGTGCAGGTTGTTGTTCTGCCCGGTGAGCAGCAGGTTGTCAATCTTGGTCACCACCGGCACTTGCGACAGTGCTATGTTGTTGCAGTCTTTGCTGAAACCGCACATCGACCCTTCTTTCACGCCGTAGAAATCGCGTATGGTGAGCGGCGATGCCGTTATGACGCTGTCGATGCACTTGCCGAAGCCGGGGTGCATCTGCTCGACGAGCCTGATCAGCTTTGCGCAGCACGCGTCTTTCCACTCCTCATAGTCGCGTCCGCGCCTCCCCACGGTGGTGTCTTCCCACTGTCGCACCTCGTCGAAGAGCATCGGGGCGGTGATGAGAGCCTTGGTGGCCCAAGGGCCTTGCCCCTCGTCGGGCGGTGTCATGAAGAGAAAGCCCAACGGCCACGTCTTGGCGGGTTCGCCGAAGTTCCACACGTCGCGGTAGGCAGTCATGTAGTATTCGGAGTGGTTGATGTAGTTGAACGTGCCGGGGCGCAGCTTTATGTAGACAGAGAAGGCCGAGTAGGAGTTGGGAATGGAGTCGAGCCGTCGGCGGTAGGCCTTGGGCAGCGCGCCGTCGGGCATGATCCTCAGCATGGTGCAGGGGTGAATGGCCGAGATATAGGTGTCGGCCGTAAGCCGGCGATGGCTTCGTGTGACCACATGCTGCACATGCCTGTCGATTACTTCTATGCGCTGCACGGGGTCGGCGGTGATTATCTCGCCGCCATGTGCCATTATCACCCCTGCCAGGAGGTGGGCAAAGCGGTCGGCACCGCCCTCGAAACGGCTCGCACCGTCGATATACAGCACATTGATTATGGCGTGTATGAAGGCCGGAGTCTCGCCGTGGCGGCCTCCGTAGAGCGGGTTCATGTAGGCAATGACGCTCCGCAGCTTCTCGTTCTTCACATACTTGGCTATGAAGTCGTCGGCGGCCATCATGAAGTCGGGCGAGTGCATGGTGATCCAACCCTCGTCGGGCTTCAAACTGAACAGTGCCACCTCGCGTGTTATGGCGTAGATGGCCTCGACATAGGCCTTGAGGTCTTCACGTGCTTCGGGAAAATGCTCGCAGAGCGAGTCTACATAGCCCTCCTTGCCTTTCCTTATGCGGTAGGTGCAGCGGTCTTCGGCGAAGTAGAGAGCATCGGTGCAGTCGTCGTCGACGTCGCGTATGGCCACCTTATTGAGTATGCCAAGATAGCTGCAAATGCGCCTTATGTTGCCTCCGGGCTGCATTCCGCCTATGACGTGCATGCCCGTGTCGAAGGCCACACCGCCCCGGCGGAATGTCTGCAAGCCTCCGCCTATGGTGGCATTCTTCTCCACCACGGTCACTCTGAGCCCCTCCTTGGCGAGTATCGCGCCGGTGAAGAGTCCGCCCAGGCCTCCGCCTATAATCAATACTGTCTTCATTGGCTTGCCTCCTTTATCTGTCGGTAAATCTCGCGCACACCTATCAGTTCGCTGCACGCCACCACCGTGCCCACGAGCACGCCCAGCATGCCGTGCGAGTTGATGTTCTGTCCGGCGAGCAGAAGGTTGGGCACGCGTG
This sequence comes from Lachnospiraceae bacterium, assembly GCA_963654815.1. Classification (GTDB taxonomy): domain Bacteria; phylum Bacteroidota; class Bacteroidia; order Bacteroidales; family Bacteroidaceae; genus Prevotella. The sequence continues at coordinate 8,966 of CAVKCP010000030.1, forward strand.
TGCGGTGGGGCACCCGGCATGCCGCGCCGAGGTGTATGTCGCGCGCGTTGCCATACATCGATCCGCCTTCGGTGCCGGTGTAGTCGAGATAGGTGAGCGGAGTGGATGTGTAGTAGTGGTCGATTGCCGCGCCGATGCCGGGGAAATGGCGTTCGATCACGGCCAGGAGGCGTTGGGCCTTGCGCCGCTTGAAGTCTTCGTAGGCAGCTCCGCGACGCCCGGTGCGCGTGCCTTTCCACTCATCCAAGTCGCTCATCTGCATGTAGGAGAGCAGTACGCCGGTTGAGGCAAACTGCTGATTGGGCTTCTGGCAGAAGTGCATGTAGAGAAATCCCTTGGGCCATTCGCCGTCGGTGTAGTGCTCGCAGCCCCACGGCGTGTCGCCCTCGTAGCCGTAGTAGTTGCTGTTGAGATAGGGCACGGTACCGGGTTTGAAATGCAGATAGACCGAGAACACGCCCACTGTCTGCGGAATGGCGTTTACACGGCGGCGGAATGCGGGACGGATGAGTTTGGTGTCGATCAGTTCGAGCGTGCGCATGGGGTGTATGGCCGACACCACCCAGTCGCAAGCAATGCTCTCGCCCGTGGCCGTCACAACGGCGGTGGCGTGTGTGTCGTCGCACTTTATGGCGGTTGCGCGGCATCGTGTGCGCACCTCGCCGCCGTAGCGGCGCACCGTATCGACAAGTGCCGTGGCCACGGCATCGCTTCCTCCGGCTATTCTGAACGCGCTCTGGTTGTAGAAATCCATTATGAATGCGTGGGTGGAAAACGGAGTCTTGTCTTTCTCGGCGGCATACAGCGGCAGGTTGCCCACAAGCACTTTGGCCAGAAGGGGGTCGGTTATCACGCTGTCAATCACCTCGTTTATGGAACGCAGCTGATACTCGGTGTTCACCGCTTCGTCGGATCCGTCGCTGTCGAGCGTGTGCACCGACGAGGCCGAGGCCACTTGCTCCACGATGTCGAAGTAGCGTTCAAGGTTTTCGCGCTGGTGCGGGAACGCGTCGGCAAGTTGGTTGACGAAGGCTTCGCGCCCGTTGGCAAACCTGTAACGCCTTCCTCCCAATGCAACGATGTCGTAGGCCGAGGGGTCGAGCGGCACGAGGCTCACCGCGCGGTCGATTTCCAGATAGCGCATGAGCCTGTCGAGGGTCTGGCCACGGCTTGCGCTGCCCACGAAGTGCATGCCCGTTTCAAACTTCGCGCCCTTGCGCGTGAAGCATTGCAGGCATCCGCCCACCTGCGCGCCCTGCTCAAGCACGGTGACGCGGTGGCCGTTCTTGGCCAACACCGCGCCGCACGAGAGGCCGCCGAGGCCGCTTCCTATTATTACTATGTTTTTCTTTTCACACATCCTGTTCTATGCGGTTGGCCATTTCGGCATATTTCTCGATGTAGCGGCGGCGCATGCAGCTTGCCTGCTGCATGGTGCTGCCCATGGCTTGCAGATCGTCTTGGGTCACGGGCTTGCCCACCTCTATATAGAATATGCCCTTGCGCAGATGATAGGTGCGCTTGGGCAGAATCTTGCCTGCGCCATAGAGATACATGGGCAGCACCTCGAGCCCGAGCTGCGAGGCAAGATAGAACGCGCCCTGGTGAAAGCGTCCGATGCGGCAGTCGGCCGAACGGGTGCCTTCGGGAAACACCGCCACACTGTAACCCCGTGCCACGAGCGACCGCAGCTGCGGCATTATCGCGCCCAGTCCGCTCGAAGCGGGCAGATATTCGGCTTCGCGTATGAGGAAACCGTAAATGGGGTTGTTCCACACCCAGTCGTTGGTGAGAAACACAACATTGGGCGCAAACACCATTTGGCACATTATGTCGAAGTGCGACTGGTGGTTGCATATTATCACGCGCGGCTTCGAAAGGTCAACCGTGGGGTCATCCACCTTGCTCACAAAGCGCGTGCCGGGCACGCCGTGGGTTATCATTATGAAGCGCACCGATCGGAAGATGAACTCGTGCAGCCGCCGCTTGTTGCGCTCGGTGCGCCCTCCTATCTTCAGGCAGAGCCACACCACGGGAGTTGACACCACGGTGCAGAAGAACGTGAAGGTGAGGAGCGAATAGAGGGTGCGCCCCACTGTCATGGCCGAACGAAGCAGCCGCGCGGGCCAACCGTAGACCACGGCCAGCACGCAGAGCACGGCATTGAGCGCGGTTATGCGGGCGAAGTCTTTGTAGGGACGGAAATGTGTCACGCGCTGCGATCGCGGCGGATAAAACACGCGCACCTTTATGGGCACTATCCTCACGCCGTGCCACGACGCAGTGACCATGAGTGCCAGCTCGGCCTCGTAGCGCGCGCTGAGCACACCGAGCCAGTGCAGCTTGCGAAGCGGATACAGGCGGTAACCGGTTTGGGTGTCGTCGAGGGCCACGCCGGTTTGCACGGCAAACCAGAAATTGGAGAATTTGTTGGCAAAGCCGCTGCCCTTTGTACGTTCCACGCCCTCCATTTGCCGGCTTCCCACTATCAGACATCCGGGATTTTCGATGTTGGCCTTGAGAAAGAGTGGAATGTCGGCCGGATAATGCTGCCCGTCGGCATCGAGAGTTATGGCATAGGCGAAGCCCATGGAGAGTGCCTTGCGGAAGCCCTCGCGCAGCGCGTGGCCCTTGCCCCGGTTGCGGTTGAGGGTGACGAGCGTTATGCCCTGGATGTCGGCAAGGCTTTGGTGGGTGCCGTCGGTGCTGCCGTCGTCAACCACAATAACGTCGGCACACTCACGGAGCGTGTCTTCCACAACCCCGGCCACCGTGGCCTCGTTGTTGTAGACGGGTATGATGACGCAGATGCCGCGATTGCGCAGCAATAGGCGCTGCCTTTCAATGTCGGTTGTCATGGGGCTTACATGTTAGTGAAATCTTGGCCACCGCCGCGCCTTGGCACGACATCTCAACCCGTGCACTCACTTCGTCGCCGTCGGCGGCACGCTGTATCTTGCCCACCGAGCACTCCACCTGCGGCGTACCGTCGGGCGACAGCACGGCAAGAAACTTCACATTCTTCACGGCCACGATGTCGAGCCGATGGCCAACGATGGTTTCAAGCAGTTCCTTGGCGGTTTGCACGATGCACACGCCGGGCGTGACGGGATGTCCGGGAAAGTGGGCCGCATATATGGGGCACGCGGCGTTGAGGGCGATCGTGAACTTGCCTTCGCCGTCGGCGGTGCGGCTGTCGGTCACGGTGTAGAGATAATTATTGAGTTGCATTGCTGTCGATGGGTGTGAATTTGTAGGTTATGCCGCGCCGGGCATTGGTGTAGGAGTTCTGGCCGGCAATCAGATTGCGGGCCACGCAGGCCAGGTCGCGGCGCAAGACGCGCCTTATATACCATTTGTCGAGCATCTTTACCACACTCAACAGGCGCACCTTGCGGCAGCCCGGAGTATAGACAAACTCCATGGCCGAGATGCCGAACTCGTTGAAGATGCAGCCCTTCAGAGTGTTGCCGTCGCGTTGCATCATGCACACGCCGCTCAAATGGGCGCGCGGCATGGTTATCGATGCGGCATAGCGTATGGTGCTGCACGCGGTGTCGCAGACTATTGTGGTGTCGGTTTCGGCCAAGCCCGTGCCACAGTCTTGTGCCGATGCGGGCAGGGCGAGGGCAAGCATAAGCGCGGCACAACTAATTGATGTCGAAAACTTTTGCATTTATCGCGGTGTTGGTCTTGACGTTCTTCAGTTCGATAATGGTGGAGTCGCCCTTGGGCTCGTGCATCTCCACCTTCTCAACGGCGGCGGTGCGGCGGTTGAAGTGCAGCACTATGCGGGCAAACATCTGCTTCATGGCCTTCTGCTTGGGCACGAGCGTGGCCACATACTCGGTGGAGGTGGCCGCGAGAGTAGTGGTGAAGTTATTGCTGTCGGAAAGGCTCTTGCCTGCAAGGGTGCCCATCATCACGCGCGCTATCTCCTTGAACAGTTTGCTTTGCGACACGCTCACCACGTCGCGGCGGCCTCCTGCATCGACAAGGGCCTTCGACCCGTTGAGCACAAAGGTGTAGGCATAGGGCGAGGTGTATTCCCACCGCAGCTTTCCGGGCTGATGGCAATACATTCGTCCGCGCGAAACCATCTTGTCGTTGAGCATGCGCACGCGCTTTGTCTGCACGAAATCGCACTGCATGGTGGTCATCTTCATCGCGGCGGCATTAATCTGCTGACGCATCTGCGCCTCGCTCACACGCTGCTGAGCCGCCGCAGGCACGAGGCATAACCATAGTGCTATGATTGCGAAAAACTGTTTTACCATATCTTTTCCTTCCTTTCTTTTCTCTTTTCCATGTATTTGTCACTTGGCCACGAGGCAGCATCCGGCCACGATGAGGGCCACTCCGGCCCATTTCCATGCCGACACCTGCTCGCCGAAGAACGCCACCGCCGCAAGCAAGCCGAACACATAGCTCAGGCTTATCATGGGATAGGCCACGCTGAGGGGATAGCGGCGCACGATATACATCCACAGCACCGAACTCGCACCGAACAGCAATCCGCAGCAGGCAAACTGCCAGTTGCCCATCATCGACACCCAGAAATGGCGCGACATGGCGAAACGCGGCATGCGGGCAAGTGCCGATTTCAGGAAAACCTGGCCGCCTGCGAGCAACGCGCTCTGCACAACGGCAAGCAACAACACCCTCAGCATGACAGTAGTATTGCGGTTGAACTTAGCGGTTGGGGCGCGTCAAGCCCGGCGGCACGCATCAACTGGCCGAGAAGCGGCGTAGACTCGTCGTGGCAACCCACGAGCACCGTGCGGCAACGGCCTTCTGAAATGAGCATGCGCGCATCGCGCAACGCCCATTGCAGCGACTGCGCGCCCTGCGTGTAGGTCATGTTGTAGCCATGGCAGTGCGTGCGTATGGCTATGTTGCTGCCTATGGTGTTGTGGGTGCTCTGCATGAAATGCGTGGGACTGGTCATTGCCTCGCCCCCGGAGGCAATCTGAGCCAGAAGCCGCTCGCTGCTCTCCACGCAGCCGTAGGCCGTGGCCGTGATTATGGCATCGGGACACTGCACCCCGGCCTCGTGCAGAGCTTGCAGCGAGGCAAGGAGCGATGCCTTCATGAGCTTGCCCATGCGGCGCGCTTCCAAGGGTTTTACCCATTGCGATATGGCACCGAGTTGGTCGGGCGAAACGATTTCCACGCGTGCCAACTCGCGCGGTTGGCAACACTGTGCATGCTCCATGCCAGTGCCGAGACATTCATTTGGCGTTGCCGAGATAACGATCGATGTGTCGTTGCCACCGAAGCCGAAGCTGTTGCAAAGCACATGGCGCAGCACGGCGGCATCGCTGCCCATTGTCGGCATGATGCCGTCTGTCATTGGTTGGTGCCACCCTATGTTGGCAGGCACGAAGCCGTGGCGCATGGCAAGGATGCTTATGACGGTCTCGATGCTGCCCGATGCGCTCGTGGTGTGGCCCGTGAAGCCCTTGGTGCTCGACACCGGAGGCATGGCATTGCCGAACACCCGCACGAGAGCCGCGCTCTCGCTCATGTCGTTGTTGGGCGTGCCCGTGCCGTGGGCGTTGATGTAGTCGATGTCGGAGGGGGCAAGGCGGGCCTCGCGCAAGGCGGCGGTCATGGCAAGGAATGCGCCTTCGCCGTCGGCCGACGAGGCCGTCTGGTGAAACGCGTCGCACGCATTGCCCCACCCCGTGATCCATGCCTTCGCCTCATGCTGCCGCGCGGCGGCGTGGCGGGCACTCTCCATTACGATGTAGGCTGCGCCTTCGCCCAGGTTGAGCCCGGCGCGTGTGGCGCAGAACGGACGGCACTGTTGGCCGTCGAGTATCATCAGTGAGTTGAAACCGTTGAGGTGGAAGCGGGACAGAGCCTCGCTGCCTCCGGCCACGACGATGTCGGCCTCGCCTGCCTCTATGAGGCGTGCGCCGAGCATTATGGCGTTGGCCGCCGAAGAACATGCGGTTGACACGGTGGCCACGTCGGCAAAGAGATTGCCGAAGTGCGAGGCCATGAGCCGCGTGCTGCTGCCGCAGTCGTGGGTGGCTATGAATTGGGCGTCGGCCGGAATGGTGGTGCCGTCGAAGTGGCGTTCGGTTACATCCATGCCGCCCACCGTAGTGCCTGAGACGAGCAACACGCGGGCACGCACGTCATCAGAATTTGACTCGTGGGCAGACACGTCAATCCCGGCATCGGCAAGAGCTTGGCCTATGGCCTCCATGCCCAACAGTGCCGTGCGGCTCACCTCACGGTCGGGGGCAATGCCGAGCATCTCTTTCAGCTTGGCATCGCTCATGGGCACCTCGCCCACGGGCAGTTCGCGGTGCACCGAGTGCAGGTGGCGCATGGGGCCTATGCCCGATTGCTTGCCGCGCAGCGCGGCTATCGTGGCCTGCGTGCCGCAGCCTATGGCCGAGACAATGCCCATTCCGGTTATAGCGATGTTCATTTTCTTCTGTGGTGTTGTGGTTGTTGCCGTTGTGCAGCGTAAGGTGCGCGTGTGTAGTGCGGCTGCTGCGCGTGCGTGCTCCTTATGCCGCACGCCCGTGCACCGGATGCGGTGCGGCGCGGCGCAGTTGGGGGTTGGACTATTTCTTGCGGTTGGCCGCAACATAATCGGCCATTGTCTGCACGCTCTTGAATATCTCTTTGCCCTCCGAAGGACTTGCGAGCTTTATGCCGTAGTTGCGTTCGAGCAGCACTATCAGTTCAAGGGCATCGATGGAGTCGAGCCCGAGCCCGTCGCCGAAGAGCGGTGCCTGTGCGTCGATGTCGTCGGGCTGCATGCCTTCGAGGTTGAGCACGTCGATGATTTCGGCTTTGAGTTGGTTGATGAGTTGTTCCATTTTATTTGTTCTTTATGTTTTTTCTTGCAGTGGGCGAAGCCGTCATTCGGCTTCGATTATCGACAGTCGTGCCTCGAAGCGGTTGTCGTCGGGGCAGTCGATCCATCCCGTCAGCATACTGCGGGTGTGGCCATCGGCGAGCGTGGCACGTATTATCGCGTCGGTTTGGGCGCGGTTGTCGTTCTGGAGTATGTAGAACGAGGTTTCGCCGCGGTAGGCGTTGCGTATGGCGATTTCGCCCGTTACGATGTTGGGCAGGGTGCATACGAAGAGCGACGGACTGGGGAACTGGCCTTCGTCGGCGGCTGCCGTGGCCGCATACTTGCGGTCGGAACACACCGACGAGGTGTTGTTGAAGAACACCACGGCACGGTCGTCGCGCGGAGTGAAGCGCGGTTTGCCCTCGGCCTGCAACAGCAGTTCGGAGGCGATGAAGCCCAGTCGGCACAGAGCATCCATTTTGAAATACTTGGGATAGTCGGCCACGCGATTGCGGTAGAGTGCGGTGAGTAGGGCCTGTCCCTCGCATTCGCCGCCTATTTCTATATTCTTGCCGTCGATTGAGGCTCCGTGGGGCGTGATGTGCACGGTGTGTGCAACGCGCAGTGTGGCCGAAACGGTGGCGGGAAGGGTGTTTTCGGGCAGGTTCTCGCGCGTGGCAAGCATCGTGGCGTTGCATCCGCCGAAGCCCGAGAGCATCTTTATGAACGACCGCCCATGGGTGCTTCGGTTTTGTGGCGAAATGTTGACGGGGCACGACACGCCCAGCTCGGCATATCCCCGTGTGCCTATTATGGTGCCGTCGTCAACGGCGTGCATGCTGACAATGGTTTCTATCAGTCCGGCGGCGCCGAGGGTGTGGCCGAAATAGCCTTTAAGCGCGTTGAGGGGAACTTGCGAAAGTCCGGCGCGCGATAGGGCCACGGCCTCCATTTGGTCGTTGAACAGCGTGGCAGTGCCGTGGGCATTGACGAAGGCGAGGCTGTCGGCATCAACCCCACGGAGCGTGGCGCGGAGCGCGGCAAGCAGTCCTTCGGCGGTGCGCGAGGGTGCGCTTGTGTGGTAGGCATCGTTGCGCACATGTCCGCAACCTATCTGCCATGCCCCGGCCGACGCTTCGCGGCCGATCACTATGGTGGCCGCCGCTTCGCCGAGGTTTAGTCCGCAGCGGTCGATGTCGAACGGGCGGCACTCCGCATCGGACATGGCCTTGAGCGACCCGAAACCCGACACGATGAAATTACGGGGCACATCGCACCCTGACACCACGGCATGGGTGGCAAAACCAGTGTCGATAAGGCGCGAGGCAAGCGTGAGTGCGGCAACACCCGATATGCAGGCGTTGCACACCACTATGGGTTGTGAGGCGAAACCGAGCATGCCGGCCACGCGTGCAGCCGATGCTGCGAGCGGTTCGCCCTCTTCTATGGCTCCCTTTGTGGAACTGACGATAAACACCACGCGGCTGTCTGACACGTCGATTCCGGCCTGTGCTATGGCCTTCTGTGCCGAGGCGGCAAGCAATGCGTCGAAGCGCGGCAACGTGGAGAGCCCTTCCAAGCCTTCGGGCAAATCGTTGTCGTGCATGAGCGCGGCGGTGAAGCCGTGGGGCATGCCGCACGCCGGCGGATTGTGGCGGCTGAGTGCCGAGTGGCCGGAGCGCACCGCGAGGTAGTTGTCGAGGCTCGTCAGGCCGAGCGGCGACATTATGTTGTCGGATATAACGTATGCCATTTGGTTGTTGGTTTCATGCTGCGGCGCGGCCGTGGGCGTGTGTCCGGCGCGGCGTGGTTCACTGCCCGGGGGTCTGTTTCCACCGTTCTTTCCACTCGCGGTAGAACGGCGGGTTGTCCCACACGAGCTGGTAGTCGAGGTCCATGAACACCTGCACGGAGTGACCGGTGGCAAGCAGCGTCTCGTCGGCGGTGTCGCGTATCTCGTAGTCGAACACTATCTTGGCGGCTTCGGTGGGCCGGTAGATGATGTCTACGCGCGGATGCATGCCGTAGCGTATGGGCTTGCGGTAGCGGAAGGTGAGCTCGACGAGCGGCGCGAAGTAGCCGTGGGCCACGAAGCCCTGGTAGTCGAGGCCGTAGCGCAGACCGAAGGCTTCGCGTGCATCCTCGAAATACAGGGGGTAGGAACCGTGCCACACCACGTTCATGGAGTCTACCTCGCTGAAACGCACGGCAAACTCTTTCGACTCTTTCAACTGGTTCATCCTTCGGCCTCCTCTCTCACGGCAATCTTCATGCCGGTGGTTGCGGCCACTTCGCCGCCTATGCGCACCGTGGCTTCGGCCAACATCATGCCGAACACCTGCTCGCGCACGGCCACCTCGGTGGTTATCGTTGCGCCGACGGGTGGAAGGGCTGTGACGCGGAAGTCGCGCACGGCTCCGATGTAGCCTATCTGTATGCCTTTTTTAAGTATGTATTTGTTTACATAGCCTATGCGCACGGCACACGTCTGGGCTATGTTCTCCATCAGTCCGGGTGCCGACAGATGTCCGCGCTCCACGAAGATGTTGTCGGGGGCGACGGTTGTCTCGGTCACGGTGAGGGTCTCGTCGATGCCGATGAGGCTGCCCACCATGACAAACGGGTCGCGCTGGGGCAGCAGTTGGTGTATGTCTATCTGCCTCAGGTCGGCTTCGGTTGGGTGAAGAGGGTTGAATTGGGTCATGTATTGCATTGCCGTGGCGGTGGCGTCACGGCCAGAATTCATAGAAGTTATACCATTGTGTGGGGTGTTTCTGCAGCACCCTGCCGAGCTCGTCGGCGTAGGCTGCGGCGAGCTGCGCTTGTTGCTGGCGGCGCGGCAGGCTGCGGTCGTAGCTTAGGGGCGTGACGATCACGGTGTAGCCCGTGGAAGATGTCTTCATAACGTTCACCGCGAGCACGTCGAGCCCGCGCATGGTGGCCACCGCAAAAGGCCCTTGCGGAAACTGTGCCTCGGCTCCGAGGAGCGTTGCCTTTACCGTCTTTGCCGAGCCAACTACACGGTCGGCCGGCATACTCACGATTTCGCCGTCGGCCAGGGCGTTGTTTACGAGAAACAGGTGGCTCATGTCGGCGGTGACGGGTATCATCCGTATGTTGTTCACGTCGAGCTGCTGGCGGCGGCTCTGCATAACGATTTCCTTCTCACCTCCGTAGACAAGGGCGTTGAAACGCTTGTCGCGTGCCGCGAGCGAGTAGCCTGCCACCTCGTAGCAACCCACATGGGCACTGAGGATGAGGAATGCCCCGGGACGCGAGGCAAGGCGGTTGTAGTGGGAATAGCCCTCGACGGAGATGTTGAAACGCCGCCCGGCGAACATGGCGAAGCGGTCGATGACGGCCTGGGCAAACATGCAGTGGTTAAGATACACCTTCCACGCGGCACGCAGGGGGCCGTAGCCCATGCGGCGGCGCATGTAGTGCCACGAGGTGCGGCGGCTTGCATTGGTAACAAGGCACACTGGCACGACGAAGATGGCGGCAAAGACGTAAGCAAGACGCACATCTACGTATCTCAGCATGACCACCAGAAGGCGGAGGAGCCACGCGCTGCCGAATGTGGTATTGGCCTTTCGCTTCATGTTACGGGCGTGACGGATGCACGGCAATGGGCATCAGCCCACCTTGCTTTGGATGTAGTCGCAGAACTGGCTGAACGTGGTTACGCCCTGCATTTCCTCGGGCTTAATCTTGAAGCCGAAGTTCTTCTCTACGATTACCACTATGTCTACGAAGTCGAGACTGTCGATGCCGAGGTCGTCTTTGAGCTTTGCCTCGGGTGCGATTTTCTCTTCGTCGATTTCCAAATCATCTATGAGAAAGTTGCGCACTTTCTCTTCAATTTCTTTTCTTTCCATGTATTGTCGTTTAATCCTTATTGTCGTTTCTTTACCTCGAGAATGGTGTGGCCCTGCCCTATGCCGTCGTGTGTGGCCGTGATGTGCAGTCCGGCGCGGCCGACTATGGCTGCCATGTCGTCGGAGTGATACATCTTGCTGTTGCCGTTGGCCATTGCCGTGAAGTAGACGCTGGTCATGGTGAGGCAGAGCGATGCCGGCTCGTAACGCTGGCGGTCCCAAAATGTTTCCATGATGTAGAGCGTGGTGTCGGCCGACATGGCTTCGGCGGCGAGGCGGAGAATGCCTTCTATCTCTGATTCGGAGAAGCAGTCGAGAAACTGGCTCATCCATATTGCGTCCCAATGTCCCTGGGGCAGCGCGGCACCGGGGGCGAGGATGTTGGTGGCGAAGCCTTCGATGCGGTCGGCACCGGGCTTGTCGGCGGTGTTGGCACGCATCATTCCTATCTGTCCGGGCAGGTCTACTATGGTGACGCGCACCTCGCTGTCGTGATCAACACAACGCAGTGCGAAGCGGCCCGTGTTGCCGCCCACGTCCATTATGGTCTTGGGCTTGGCGGCGAAAACCCTTTCGAGGGCTGTGTCGAAGGAGTTGTCGGAGTAGAAATGGTCGAAGCCGAACCAGCTGCGCTGCACCTGCGGGTCGAGCTGCGACAGTCCTTCATATATGGTGGACCATTGGCCGAGCGTGGAAAGACCTACAGGCCGCCCCTCGCGGAGTGCTTCCTCGAGGTGGAAGAGGCCACGGTAGTTGACGTCGTGGTTGAAATCGACGTTGACACGCGTTGCCGGGTCGCAGAGCAGAAACCACCCTGTCTTTGAGAGCGAGTAGCGGTCGGTGTCGGTATCGACTATCACCGTGCCCACGCTGAGCGATGCCTCGAGCAGAATCTTGAGGGCGTAGCGCGAGAGGCCGGTCTTTTCGTGCAACTCAGGGAGCGTAAGTCCGCCGTCGCTGTCGCGCAGCATGTCGAGGATGCCGAACTTAATCATAAGCCTCGACACCTGGAATATCACCGGTGCCCATGCTATGTATTCGGCCTGCCGCTGTGCTTCGCGTGCCGAGAGATGCTCCTTTGTGTATCTTTCCTTTTCCGATTCGAATAAGTTCATCTTGTGTATATGTTGTGGGCCATGCCCTATGGCGGTGCAGCTACGAGCTGTGCGGTCAGGGGCGCATGCGCCTTATGACGAGTGCCGAGTTGGTGCCGCCGAAGCCGAAGGAGTTGCTCAGCACTGTATTTATTTCGGTTTCAACGGTGTTGGCGGCTATGTTGAGACGGGCAGAGTATTCGTCGGGGTTCTCGAAATTGATGTTGGGGGCCACGAAGTTGCCCTGCATCATGAGCACGCTATACACTATTTCAGATGCTCCGGCCATCCAACACTCGTGGCCCGTCATGCCTTTGGTCGATGAAATGAGGGCGTGCTTGCCGCTGAACATGCGCGAGAGGGCTATGGCTTCGTGCATGTCGCCCTGCAAGGTGCTTGTGGCGTGGGCGTTGATGTAGTCGATGTCGTCGGCATCTATCGACGCGCATTTCAGGGCGCGTGTCATTGCGGTGATGCTTCCGTCGTCGGATGGCTGGCTGATGCCGCCTCCGTTTGACGAGAATCCGTAGCCCACCACCTCGGCGAGGATATTGGCTCCGCGCGCAACGGCGTGGTCGTAGTCTTCGAGCACGATTGATGCTGCGCCGCCGCTAGGTATTAGTCCGTCGCGGTCGCGGTCGAAGGGGCGGCTCGCCTTTGCAGGGTCGTCCATGCGGACAGAGAATGCCCCGAGTGCATCGAACGACGCCATGCAGTAGAAGTTGGTTTCCTGCGCTCCGCCGCAGAGCACGATGTCTTGCAGACCCTGCTTTATCATCATGTAGCCCAAACCTATGGAGTGGCTTCCGCTGGCGCATGCCGAACTGACGGTGAAGTTGACTCCGCGCAGGTGGAATATGGTGCTGAGGTTCATGTTTACGGTGGAGTTCATCGACTGGAATATCAGTCCGTAGCCGAGCATGGCCGAGTCGTGTTTCTCGTCCATTATCTTGGCGGTCTCGATGACGGGTTTTGCCGAGGAGTCGTTGCCGAAGATGCAGCCCACCTCGTTCTGCCGCAGATACTCGTCGGTGATGCCTGCCTGGCTGAATGCCTGGCTGCTCGACATGTAGGCATAGCGTGCCTCCTCAGACATGCCGGCGCGGGTGTGCCGGTCGAGCATCTGTTTGGTTATCTTGGGTTCTTCCACAATGCCCGTCAAGGCCGAGCGGTAGCCGTAGGTGATCCTCTCCGGCTGAATGCCAATGCCCGGACGGCCTGCACGCAGGTTCTCGGCCACGGTGGCGAGGTCGGTGCCGATGCACGACCATATTCCCATTCCAGTGATGACTACTCTTCTTTCCATCGTGTAGTGTGTGTGCTTTGAATGTTTTCTTTGTTGTGTGCCGCCGGATGCGGCGGCCATCGGCGGGTCAGGTGTAGAGTCCTCCGTTGACGTTTATCACCTCGCCGGTGATGTATGCGGCCTCGTCGGACACGAGATAGCCCACGAGCGAAGCCACTTCCTCGGGCTTGCCGAAGCGTCCGGCGGGCACGAGTTTCTTGAGTTCCTGCTCGTCGAGGTCGGCGGTCATGTCGGTAGTGATGAAGCCGGGAGCCACGGCGTTTACCGTGACACGGCGCGGTGCCACCTCCTGGGCCAGTGCCTTGGTGGCTCCGATGAGCGCGGCCTTGGCCGCACTGTAGTTGGTTTGCCCGGGCATGCCCTTCACTCCCGAGAGCGACGCGATGTTGACTATGCGTCCGCCGCGCCCCCTCGGCATCATGTGGCGCAGCAGATGGCGCGTGATGTAGAAGAAGGCGTTGAGGCTGGTGTCTATCACTTTGTGCCAATCGGCATCGGGCATCATGAACATCATGCCGTCGCGGCGCAGCCCGGCGTTGTTTACCAGCACCGAGATGTATTCGCCGGTGTGGCTCTCCTCCCATTGGTTGAGCGCGGCTTCGGTCTGATTGGGGTCTGACACGTCGAACTGCAGCAGTTCGGCACGGCCTCCGGCATTCTCTATGTCGGCAATCGTGGCGCGGGCTGCGGCCTCGTTGCTCAGGTAGTTGATTATCACACAATAGCCTTTCGAGGCCAGATTGAGGGCTGTGGCGCGGCCTATTCCGCGCGACGCTCCCGTTACTAACGCATATTTCATCTTGGTTGTGCAGTGCATGCGGACGCTCCGCTCACTCCTGTAGGCGTGTTCTATAAATTCCACGCACTGTTAAATTTATATCTTAGACGGATCGCTCTTTGTGTCTTTTTGTTTTTATCCGGCATCTTTCCCTTCCTTCCTCAGTCGCATAGCCCGCTATGCTCCTTCAGAAAGATAGTGCAAACCGAACGCAATGAAGCTTGCTTCAATTGCTGAGGTGCAG
>CAVKCP010000031.1:0-22819 GCA_963654815.1 Lachnospiraceae bacterium
ACATGGACGGTTCGGCCATCACCTATCCCTACAACCTCACATGGGGCGACGACGGACGTTTCCGCATCATGAAGGCCGACCTCAACGCTTGGGGCGTGAAGAAGGGTTCGAAACTCATCTTCTACAAGGAGCAGAGCGCTACCGGACAGGTACAGATCAACAACGCCAACTGGGGCGGCATCTATACCATTGCCGACTGGAGCGGCACCGAGACCAAGGTTGAACAGGTGTTCGACGATGCCATGATGGAAGCCCTCTCCACCTCCGACGGTTGGAGCGACACGGCATTCATCATCCAGGGCGACCTGAAGAGCATCACCAAGATTGCCGTTCTGCCGTAATCCTCGGCTCCACTGGCAACAGAAAGAAAATGTAACCAATAACAACTCGCGGCGCGGCGGCACGCGCATGCCGTGCCGCGAGTGTTTTCTATCGGGAAAAACAATACACACACAAATGAAAAGAATAGCATTGGCTTTATGTCTGGCACTGGGTCTTTCCACGGCCCACGCGTCAACGGGCAAGTCGTTGTTTGTCTCGTTCAACGACGGGACAAGGGTGGAATTCGCCTTGTCTGGCACCCCCGACGTGTCGTTCGGCAACGACAGAATGACAGTGGCCACAACCTCCACCACCGCGAGCTACGACCTCTGGAAAGTGAGTGCCTTCACCTACGGGGCGACAACAGGCATCGAACGCACCGAAAACGGACAGATGACGGTTGAGGCCAACCGCATAGTCGTTGACGGCACGCACAACAAAGTGAGTGCATTCTCAACCGACGGCAAGGCCGTAAACATCGCCACCGTGGTTGCCGACGGCAAGACCATTGTCGGGATTGACAACCTCACAAAGGGCATTTATATAGTGAATATCAACGGAAAGGCAATCAAAATCACACGAAGATGAAACACTTACTGCTCACAGCCATGGTAGTAATGGCTTCACTTACTGCCTACGCCCAGAAAGAAGGCGACAAAATAACAATCAACACCACCGAAACCGGTAAACAGGCCGAATGGAACCTTGCCGGCGACAACAACACAATATCGTCGATGCACCACACGGCCGACGGCAAACTCGAAATCATTCTCAAGGGATGGGAGGATTTCGGCGCGTGGGAGACATACGACGTGAACAGCATAAACAACATCACGTTCTCGGTGTATCACGAGAGCGACCTCGGCGACATCACACTTGCCGACCCCTCAGCCACACAAACCACCAAAAAGCTCTACAAATATCTGCAGCTCAACTATGGTGCACGCACCCTGTCGGGCGTGGTGGCCGACGTAAACTGGAACCATACGATAGCCGACCGCATATACAGTGTCACGGGCAAATATCCCGCTGTAAACTGCTACGACTTCATACACATATATGTTCCAACCAACAGTTGGATAGACTACAACAACATAACGCCCGTCACCGAATGGGCCGATGCCGGCGGCATCGTGTCGCTCATGTGGCATTTCAACGTGCCCAAGACCGAAAGCACCACCATTGGCACCGACGGCAGCGGAGTGACATGCACCCCCTCTGAAACCACTTTCAAGGCACAAAACGTCTTCACCTCGGGATCATGGGAGAACAAGTGGTTCTACCAGGAAATGGAAAAGGTGGCCAATGTGCTCCTCAAACTGCAGGACGCGGGCATTTCGGCCCTCTGGCGGCCCTTCCACGAGGGTGCAGGCAACGCCTGCGCCAAGACACAGGCCGACTGGACCAAATCGTGGTTCTGGTGGGGATACGACGGAGCGGAGACTTACAAGAAACTGTGGCAGGCCATGTTCGACTATTTCCAGTCGAAGGGCGTGCACAACCTGATATGGGAATGGACCACACAGAACTACAACGGCGATGCCAACTCGTATGACAACGATGCCGACTGGTATCCCGGCGACAAATATGTAGACATAATCGGACGCGACCTCTACGGATACACCACCGACCGCCAGGCCGAGGAATTCCGCCAGATACAGGCCCGCTACCCGTCGAAGATAGTAGCCCTCGCCGAGTGCGGCACCGGCGACGGACAGGAAACAGCCCTCGTGCAGGACGCATGGGATGCCGGAGCACACTGGAGCCGCTTCACACCGTGGTATGGCAGCAACCTCCCCACCGACGCATGGTGGACCACTGTCATGTCGAGCAAGAACGTAATCACACGCGACCAGGTTAATCTCAACACCTCATACACCGAAGAAAGCGCAAAGGATGCCTGCATTAACATGGGCCTCGGCACCAACTTCGGCAACGGCATGGATGCCGTTGACCTGAGCAAGACAATGGAGAACAACTCCGTGACCGACTTCGAAACCTGCTGGGGACAGCCCGTTACCACCAAGGCAATGGTTGACTATCTCAAGCAGAACGGCTTCAACGCCGTGCGTCTGCCCGTTACTTGGTTCCAGCACATGGATGCCGACGGCAACGTGGACAATGCTTGGATGAATCGCGTGCAGGAAATCGTAGACTACATCATGGCCAACAATATGTATTGCATACTCAACGTGCACCACGACACTGGCCACGACGACGCTCCCGTGACACACTGGATAAAGGCCGACATGGACAACTACAACCAGAACAAGGCTCGTTTTGAGAAACTGTGGACACAGATAGCCACACGCTTCATGGCCTACAACCAGCATCTTGTGTTTGAAGGCTACAACGAAATGCTCGATGCCAACAGCAGCTGGACAGCTCCCGCCGACGGCAGCTCAAGCTACACCGCACTCAACAACTACGCACAGAGCTTTGTCGATGCAGTGCGTGCCACCGGCGGCAACAACGCCACACGCAACCTCATAATCAATGCCTATGCAGGCAAAAACGAGGAATTGGCAATAAAGAACCTCAAGATGCCCACCGACAAAACCGATGGTCACCTTATGTTCGAGTGCCACTCCTACGACCCCTACGACTGGTTTGCACAGAAAGGCAAGTGGGACGATGCCTGCCGCACCGAAATAAAGAACATGTTTGCACGGCTCAACACCTACTTCATAGCCAAGGGCTACCCCGTCGTCATAGGCGAATACGGCACCCACGGCACCAAGTCGGTGAGCAAGACAAGCTCCGCCAGCGAAATACAGGCCGCTGCCGACCAGGCCGCCGACATAGTGTCGCAGGCACGCGCACTGGGCATTGCCACCTACTACTGGTCGAGCATCTACGAAGGCAGCGACCGCGAGTCGGTGCAGTGGTCGCTTCCCACCGTGGTCGAGGCCATGAAGAAGGCGTTTGCCGAATAGCAGCTGCCGCCGTGCCCGGGGCGTGACACAGGCGCAACGGGCACACGGCAGATCACGAAAAAGCACTTTTCCGAATCTATAAGAACCGAAGATGAAAAAAGCAACTCTCGCCCTGATGGCTCTGGCAATGCTGATTGTCATGGCTTCATGCGGCGGAAAAAAGAAGAAATCGTATGACGAGGTCGCAATGAGCGGGCTCACCACACGCACCGAGAACCTCAGAGACAACCTCAAAGCCTATGCCGACAAGGGCACCTTGGTGGGGCAGGTCTACGGCACACTGCAAGGCGTGGGGTGGCAATGCGACAGCGACCGCAGCGACATCCACAGCGTTTGCGGCGACCGTCCGGCTGCCGTGGGCTACGAACTCGCCGGTGTCGAAAGCGGCAAGAAGGCCAATGCCGACAATCTTCCGTTCGATGCCATTCGCCGCGATGTGCTCGCCAACTTCCGCCGGGGCGCACTCGTCACCATGAACTGGACCTTGCCCGACTTCAAGGGCGACGACGATGTGCTCAAACAATATGTCTCGCGCGTGGCCGATTATCTCGGCAGTCTGCAAGACGACTACGGCATAAAGGCTCCGGTGGTGCTTTTCATCTGTCCGATCACAGGCAAGACATGGTACGACCGTCTCTCTGCCGACGACTACACCAAGCTCTACCGCAAGGTGCAGGACATGCTCGGCGATGCCGACGTGGCCAACGCCATATACGGATATTCCGAAACCTATCCCTCGGCCACCTTCCTCTCGCGTTATCCCGACAGCGATGTCGATGTGGTAAATGCCGTGTGCCTGTCGGCCACGGGCAATGGCAACGGCACCGACTACGGCAAGACTCTTGAGGAAATGGTGGCAAAGGCACTGCCTCTTGCGCAGGAACACAACAATGCCTTCGGCATAACGGTGGGCGAGGAGGGTGTTCCCAACGCCACGGTGTTCCCGCAGTCGATACTGCCTTTGCTGCGCAACCACCGCATTTCCTACATGCTTTTCGGTGCAAACAGGGGCGATGCCGCCGACGGACACTACTTCATCCCGTTCCCGGGAGGCGGCAACGAAGCCATACAAGACTTCATGCTGCTCTACAACGATGTCTCCACCGTGTTTATGAGAAGTCTTAACGGACTCTACTTGAAACACTGACAGCCGCGTGCATCATATGCAGCACGGGCGTGCGGCGGCTGCGCAACACGCGTGTTTCGACTGCTGCACGGGCACATTACGGCCGCGCTGCAATGCAAGGCACATATCGCTGCACCGGCGGCAACATGACTAACGATAAACAAAACATACCTAAACCATTACCGATGAGAAAAACTATTGCACTGCTTTGCCTCCTTATGGGCATTGGAATGACAGTGGCCGAGGCACAGATACGCGGCAACAACATAACCGTTACCGTAACTCCCGACCACAAGGACTGGAACTACCGCGTGGGCGAAAAGGCCCGCTTCACCGTGAACGTGCTGCGCTCAGGCACACTCGTTGACAACGCCGAGGTGGATTTCGAGGCGGGTCCCGAGATGTATGCCGACACAAAGAAGACTGGCGTAGTGCTGAAAGACGGCACTATGTCGTGGACAGGAACAATGAGCAAGCCGGGCTTCTACCGCTTGAAAGTCACCGCCCATGTAGGCGGAAAAAACTATGAGGGCCTTTGCACGGCGGCATTCTCGCCCGAGCGTCTGCGCCCCACAACACAAAATCCGCAGGATTTCGACTCTTTCTGGTCCACAACACTCGCCGATGCGCGCAAAACCGCGCTCGAACCCACACGCCGCCTGCTGCCCGAACGCTGCACCGAGGCTGTGAACGTGTATGAGGTGAGTTTCCAGAACATGCGTTGGGGAAGCCGCACCTACGGCATTCTCTGCGTGCCCACCAAGCCCGGCAAATATCCGGCATTGCTGCGTGTGCCCGGAGCAGGCGTGCGTCCTTACCAGGGCGACGTGTGGACGGCATCGCAAGGGGCAATAACTCTTGAAATAGGCATACACGGAGTGCCCGTAACCATGCAGCAAAGCGTCTACGACGAGTTGCAGGCCGGCGCGCTCAATTGCTATTGGGACTTCAATATGGACTCGCGCGATCAGTCATACTACCGCCGTGTGGTAGTGGGCGCAGTGCGTGCCATCGACTATATTGCCACACTCAATGAGTGGAACGGCACTTCGCTCGGTGTGACAGGCAGTTCGCAGGGCGGCTTTCTCTCGCTTGTGTGCGCTGCGCTCGACAAGCGTGTCACCTTCTACGGAGCGGTGCACGCCGCCCTTTGCGACCACACTGCTTCGCTTGAAGGAGTGGCATGCGGATGGCCGCACTACTTCTATTATGATGTGAAGCATGCCGATGCCAAGAAAATTGCGGCATCGCGCTACTACGACGGAGTCAACTTCGCACGGCGCATAACCTGCCCCGGATGGTTCTCCTTCGGCTATAACGACGACGTAGTGCCGCCCACCACGGCCTACGCCACCTACAACACCGTGACAGCCCCCAAAGAACTGCACGTCTACCAGCTCACGGGCCACTACTGGTTTCAGGAGCAATGGGACGAGTGGGAGGCATGGCTACTTACGCAGATGGGCATAAAGTGACTTCTTAATGGTCACAACATAAACGGCGGCAACGCCGCAAGGGAATGAGGGGAGGCTTCGCCGTGGCCTTAACGGTGCGACGGTTTTGTAAGTTTAAAGTTTGAAGTTGGGCGGCAGCGTGCCGCCACAGTCATAACCCCATAGGCTGGTGCGGCTTCCCCCGCACCCCCAAGGCGGCATCAACTTGCTGCGCACACATGGCCACGGCGGCACATTCGCCCCGCAGACCGCACATGCTCAGTTGCGGCAACAAACAGGAATATACAACCATAACAATAACTTCGCCAACAATGAACGTTACCGAAAAAGATAACATACGCCCCCCCTATAAAGACCCTGCCATCCCGTTGGAGCAGCGCGTGAGCGACTTGATCTCGCGCATGACGCTTGAAGAGAAGGTGGGACAGATGAACCAGCTCGTGGGCATAGAGCATTTCAGGCAGAACTCGGCCACGATGACCGCCGAGGAACTGGCCACCAACACCGCCAACGCATTCTATCCCGGCATGACCGAGGACGACATAAGGCAGCTCACGAGCCGTGGTCTGGTGTCGTCGTTCCTGCATGTGGTGACGCTCGAAGAAGCCAACGAGCTGCAGCGTCTTGCCATGCAGAGCCGCCTGCAGATACCGTTGCTCATAGGCATCGACGCTATACACGGCAATGCGAAGTGCAGCGGCAACACGGTCTACCCCACAAACATTGGTCTGGCATCGTCGTTCGACGTGCCAATGGCCTACCGCATAGCGCGTGAGACGGCTGCCGAGATGCGCGCCATGAACATGCACTGGACGTTTAATCCCAATGTCGAAGTGGCACGCGACGGCCGTTGGGGACGCTGCGGCGAGACCTTCGGCGAAGACCCGCTGCTCGTTACACTCATGGGCGAGGCCACCACGCGCGGCTATCAGGGCAACCTCGACACCGCAGGCGATGTGCTTGCCTGCGTGAAACACTTCGTGGGCGGGTCCTATTCGGTTAACGGCACCAATGGAGCACCGTGCGACGTGTCGCTGCGCACATTGCGCGAGGTGTTCTTCCCGCCGTTCGAGGCGAGCGTAAAGGCAGGCGGCGCTACGGTGATGATGTCGCACAACGAGCTCAACGGCGTGCCCTGCCACACCAACAGGTGGCTCATGCGCGACGTGCTGCGCAACGAGTGGGGCTTCGACGGCTTCATCGTGAGCGACTGGATGGACATTGAGCACTGCGTTGACCAGCACCGCACGGCACGCGACAACAAGGAGGCTTACTTGCAGAGCATTCTCGCCGGAATGGACATGCACATGCACGGGCCGGAATGGCAGGATGCCGTTGTAGAGCTGGTGCGTGAGGGAAAGGTGAAGGAAGAGCGCATCGACGAGTCGGTGCGGCGCATACTGCGCACCAAGTTCATGCTCGGACTGTTTGAACATCCCTACGTTACAACCGACGAGCGCGACCGCGTGATAAACAATCCTGAACACAAGGCCACGGCATTGGAGGCCTCGCGCAACTCGATAGTGCTGTTGAAGAACGACGGCGCACTGCTGCCACTCGATGCGAAGAAATACCGCAAGGTGCTCGTGACGGGCATCAATGCCGACGACCAGAACATCATGGGCGACTGGAGCGAACCGCAGCCCGACGACAAGGTGTCTACCGTTTTGAAGGGACTGCGGCAGGTGTCGCCCGAAACTGAGTTCGTGTTTGTCGACCAGGGTTGGGATCCGCGCAACATGTCGCAGGCAAGTGTCGATGAGGCGGTGGCCAAAGCGGCCGACTGCGACCTCTGCATTGTGTGCTGCGGCGAATATATGATGCGCTTCCGTTGGCTCGAACGCACCTGCGGCGAAGACACCGACCGCGACAACCTCGACCTCGTGGGTCTGCAGGAACAGCTCATCCGCCGCATCAACGAGACGGGCAAACCCACCGTCGTGGTGATGATAAGCGGCCGTCCGCTCAGCGTGAACTATGCGGCAGAGCACGTTCCGGCCATAGTCAATGCGTGGGAACCCGGGCAGTTTGGCGGACAGGCCATAGCCGAGATACTCTACGGCAAGGTGAATCCGTCGGCAAAACTGCCCATGACAATGCCGCGTTCGGCCGGACAGATTTCCACTTGGTACAACCACAAGACCTCGGCGTTTTTCCACCCCGTGGTGTGCGGCAAGTCAACACCGCTCTATCCCTTCGGCTACGGGTTGAGCTACACCACATACGAATACAGCAACCTGCGCCTGTCGGCTTCGGCCATACCTGCCGACGGCAGTTTGAAAGCCACCGTAACGGTGACAAACAGCGGCCAGTGCGACGGCGTTGAGATAGTGCAGATGTATGTGCGCGACTGCGTGTCGTCGGTGGCCCGACCCGTGAAAGAGCTGAAAGGCTTTGCGCGCGTGCCGCTGAAAGCCGGCGAGTCGAAGGACGTGACGTTTGACATAACGCCCCGCGATCTTGCTTTCTACGGCATTGACATGTGCCGCATAGTGGAGCCCGGCGACTTCGAAGTGCAGGTGGGCGGATGCAGCGACGATGCCTCGCTGCTGAAAGCCGTGTTCTGTGTGGAGTGAATGGAATATTGAAAACCAACGAAAAAGCATAATATGAAAAGACTGTTGATAATGATAGCTGCGGTGATGTGCCTCTCTTGCGCCTGGGCCACGACTCCGGTGAAGCAATGGGGTCAGCTGCAGGTGCGCGGGGCGCAGCTCTGCGACAAGGACGGCAACCCCGTGGTGCTGCGCGGCGTGAGCCTCGGATGGCACAACCTGTGGCCGCGTTTCTACAACAAGAAAACCGTGAAGTGGCTCGCCAAAGACTGGCACGCCAACATAATACGTGCGGCAATGGGCATACAGATAGAAGACAACTATCTGGAGAACCCCGAGTTTGCGCTGAAATGCGTGTCTGCCGTGGTGGATGCAGCAATCAGCAACGGCGTCTATGTCATCATCGACTGGCACGCACACACCATGCACACCGCCGAAGCAAAGGCTTTCTTCGGACAGATGGCACGCAAGTATGGCAAATATCCCAACGTTATCTACGAGCTCTACAACGAACCGATAGAGGACTCATGGGAAGACCTCAAGGCTTATGCTGCCACGGTAATAGAAGAAATACGCAAGTATGACCCCGACAACATAATACTCATGGGCTGTCCGCATTGGGATCAGGACATCAATCTGCCAGCCGAAAGCAGACTGACAGGTGTGAGCAACGTGATGTACACCTTGCACTTCTATGCTGCCACCCACAAGGATTATCTGCGCGAACGCCTTGCTGCCGCCGTCGATGGCGGTCTGCCGGTGTTTGTTTCGGAGTGTGCCGGAATGGAAGCATCGGGCGACGGTCCGCTCGACCCAACCGAATATCAGCGTTGGATTGACCTGCTTGAGGCGAAACGCGTGAGTTGGGTAAACTGGTCGGTGTCCGACAAGAATGAGACCTGCTCAATGATTCTTCCCTCGGCCGACGCTACCGGCAAGTGGACTGAACGTCAGATAAAGCCGTGGGGCAAAATGGTGCGCACCGCACTGAGAAAATACAACATGACAGAGAATACCGAAAAATAAACCGCAATGAACAGGATAATGGCAACATTGGCATCGCTCGCGATAGGCACGGCAATGTCGGCGGCATCGCGCCAGCCCGCAGTGAGCCTCATAAACAGGCTCGCCGCTATACAGAAAACAGGCATCATGGTGGGGCATCAGGACGACCCCGTGTATGGATGTTCGTGGAAATTGGAACGCAACCGCTCCGACGTGAAGGAGGTGTGCGGCGACTATCCTGCCGTGATGGGCTTCGACCTGGGCGACATCGAGTTCGGACACGACCGCAATCTCGACGGCGTGCCCTTCGACCGGATGCGTGAGGAGATAGTGGCGCAGCACCTTCGCGGCGGCATCGTCACCCTGAGTTGGCACCCGAACAATCCCGTCACGGGCAAAAACGCATGGGACTTCGGTGGCGACGCCGTGACGGCAATACTGCCGGGCGGTGCACAGCACGCCAAATTCAACGGATGGCTTACGATCGTGGCCGACTTCCTCAATTCGCTGCGCACTGCCGACGGCAAGAAAATCCCCGTCATCTTCCGTCCGTGGCACGAGATGAGCGGTGGATGGTTCTGGTGGGGCGAGGGTCGCTGCACCACGGCACAATACAAGCAACTCTATCGCTACACCTACGATTTCATGCGCCGCAAGAAATGCACCAACCTCGTGTGGGGCTATTCGCCCAACCTCGCCGATGGCGACGAAACCGTTGATCACTACGAAAAATACTATCCCGGTGACGACGTTGTTGACCTGCTCGGCATCGACATCTACCAGCGTGAGCCCGACAACGCACAGTATGCGGGGTGGCTGCACAAGGAACTCGGCGTGGTGAAGGCCGTGGGTGAGAAGCACAAGAAGCTCATTGCCCTCACAGAGACGGGCTACAACGATGTGCCCGACAGCACTTGGTTCACCCAAACGCTGCTGCCTGCAATAAAACAATATCCTATTTGCTATGTGCTTCTGTGGCGCAACGCATGGGACAATCCCACCGAAAACTACATAGCTGCGCCAGGAAAGACATCGGAAAGCGATTTCAAGCGTTTCTACAACGACCCCGTCACGCTTTTCGCACGCGACATCGAGAAAGTGGGCAAGTAACCACAGCCCGGCAAAGTCTGCCCGATACGGCAAATATCTGTGGCTTAGGCTGCGGCAAAGCATCACTCGCCGCAGCAGCAAGAAATGAAGAGAATGAAACAATTAATATAAATACAGGTTATGACTGATTTTGAAAAGAGAGTGGAAGAGCTCCGCGCTCACCACGAAGAACTCATCACACGTCCCAACACTCCAAAGCCTTGGGGCAACGGTATATACACAAAGTATGAATACCCGATAATCACCGCAGAGCACACTCCGCTCGAGTGGCGTTACGATTTCGACGAGAACGACAACCCGTATCTCATGCAGCGCATAATGATGAACGCTTGCATGAATTCGGGAGCAATAAAGCTCGACGGCAAGTATCTGCTCGTGGTGCGTGTAGAAGGAGCCGACCGCAAGTCGTTCTTCGCCGTGGCCGAAAGTCCAAACGGAATAGACAACTTCCGTTTCTGGCCCGAACCCATCACCATGCCCGACGACGTTGTGCCGGCAACCAACATCTACGACATGCGACTGACACAGCATGAGGACGGATGGATATACGGAATATTCTGTGCCGAACGCCACGACGACTCGCAGCCTGCCGACCTCTCGGCTGCAACGGCTACCGCCGCCATTGCACGCACGCACGACCTCAAGACATGGGAACGCCTGCCCGACCTGAAAACAAAGAGCCAGCAGCGCAACGTGGTGCTCCACCCCGAATTTGTAAACGGCAAGTATGCTCTCTACACACGCCCGCAGGACGGCTTCATCGATGCCGGTTCGGGCGGCGGCATAGGATGGGCTCTTGTCGACGACATGACACATGCCGAGGTGAAAGAGGAGAAGATAATCAACGCACGCCACTACCACACCATAATGGAAGTGAAGAACGGCGAAGGACCGCACCCCATAAAGACCCCGAAGGGTTGGCTGCATCTGGCCCACGGAGTGCGCGGCTGCGCATCAGGACTGCGCTATGTGCTCTACATGTATATGACTGCACTCGACGACCCGACGCGTGTCATAGCCCAGCCGGGCGGATATTTCCTCGTGCCCGAGGGCGAAGAATATGTTGGCGACGTGATGAATGTGGCGTTTACCAACGGTTGGATAGCCGACGAAGACGGTCGCGTGCTCATCTATTATGCAAGCTGCGACACTCGCATGCACGTGGCTGTGTCTACCGTTGACAAGCTGGTTGACTACTGCATGAACACTCCCGAAGACGGATTCACCACCACGGCGAGTGTGGAAACAATAAAGAAACTCGTTGCAAAGAACCGTGCCACGGCTGCAAAGCACTGACACTGACAGAGACACGACAACGGGGATTTGCCACGGCAGAGTGCGCGGCACTGGCAAAGGCCGATGCGCAAATCCCCGTTTCCGTGCCTTTTCGGTTTTCACTTAGAGAATAAAACCGTAACTTTGCACCTGCAATCTACCGACAATTAACCCAATAACAAGAAACAGAAAATGGCAAGTTTAACAGAAAAGATAGCTTATGCAATGGGCGATGCCGCTGCCGGCGGCATCGTGTGGAAGGTGATGTCAATCGCGTTCCCGTTGTTTTTCACCAACGTCTTCGGCCTTACCTTTGCCGACGCGGCTGTGCTCATGCTGGTGGCACGCATGTTTGATGTAGTGACCGACCCGCTCATGGGCTCCTTGGCCGACCGCACGCAGTCGCGGTGGGGCACATACCGGCCGTGGCTCATATTCGGTGCGGTGCCCTTCGGACTTGTGTTTGCGCTGCTGCTCTACACCCCCGACTTCGGCCCCATGGCCAAACGCGTCTACGCCTACGCCCTCTATCTGCTCATGATGGCTGTCTATACTATGGTCAACGTGCCCTACGGTTCGCTGCTCGGAGTGATGACTGCCAACGACAACGAGAAAAACCAGTTCTCGGCCTTCCGTATGATAGGAGCCTACGCCATGGGCTTTGCCACGCTGCTCACCTTTCCCTACCTTCAGAAATGGGTGGGCGGCACCGAGGCACACCAGTATGCCGTGATTGGTGCAGTGCTTGGCATCGTGGCAGCGGCCATGACTTTGGCCTGCGGTCTGCTCACCAAGGAACGTCTGAAACCCGTGCGCGCCGAGAAATTCTCGCTCCACCAGTTTGTCGATCTCGTGCACAACAAGGCATGGCTGTATATGACTGGCATGGCCGTGTGCACCAATTTCTTCAACGGATTCCGCTATGCCGTGGCCGGATATATGTTTGACTACTGTCTGCACGGGCACGTGATGATCGACGACCTCATTGTCAACTTCACCGTGTTCATGGCTTTCGGCGAAGTGACGTGTATGGTATTCGGCGGCGTTGCCCCGTGGTTTGCCGAGAAAGTAGGGTCGAAACGCATGGCCTTCTTCTGGTCGGCAGCGTTCTGCATGGTAACATCCGTGGCCTTCTTCTTCGTTCCCATGACTCCATCGTGCATCTTGATAATGATACTTCTCGTGATACTCACCTCGATGGGAATAGGCATTTACTCGCCGCTCATGTGGTCGATGTATGCCGACGTGGCCGACTATCACACCGAGAAATTCGGCACATCGGCCACCGGACTCATCTTCTCTTCGGGCACGATGTCGCAGAAATTCGGCACAGCCATATCGGGTTCGCTCATCGCCCTGCTGCTAGGTTGGTCGGGAGCAAACATGATTACCGATGCAATGGGCAACACAATGATCGACCCCGCATCCGTAACCAGTTCGGTGCTGACAATGGTTTGGTCGCTCTTCTCGCTGTTCCCGGCTGCCATAGCGTTGCTGCTCATGGTGCTGGCTTACAAGTTCCCGATTAAAAAATAGCTTATTATGACAAACATGAAACAGGAGATGCTCGAGTGTCTCACGCACAACATACTCGATTTCTGGCTCAACCGCATGCCCGACCATGAGCACGGCGGGTTCTACGGACGCATCGACGGACACGGAAACGTGGACACCGAGGCCGAAAAGGGAGCCATACTCAATGCCCGCATTCTGTGGGCTTTCGCCGCAGCCTACCGTGTGTTGGGCAACAAGGAATATCTCGATGCCGCGCTGAGGGCGAAAGATTACATCATGCAGCACTTCATCGACGGCGAATACGGAGGCGTGTTCTGGAGCCTGAATGCCGACGGAACGCCGCGCGACACCAAGAAACAAACCTATGCCATAGGCTTCACCATTTACGGAATGTCTGAACTTGCGCGCGCCACCGGCGACCGCGAGGCTCTCGACTGTGCCCTCTCGCTCTACCGTAGCATTGAGGAACACGCCTTCGACAGCGCCGGCAACGGCTACATCGAGGCTCTCACCCGCGAGTGGCAGCCCATTGCCGACATGCGACTCTCGGCCAAGGACGAGAACGGTTCGCGCACGATGAACACCCACTTGCACGTAATCGAGCCTTATACCAACCTCTACCGCGTGGTACCGTCGGCCGAACTTAAGGATCGACTCACCAATCTTCTGCACATATTCACCCACCGTCTGCTCAACACCGACACCATGCATCTCGACCTTTTCTTTGATGATGAATGGCACGGCCGCCGCGACATACAGAGCTACGGGCACGACATCGAGGCTTCGTGGCTGCTGCACGAGACTGCACTCGTGCTTGCCGACGAAAACATTCTGGCTCAGATGGAGCCTTATGTGAAGGCCATTGCCGCAGCAGCCGACGAAGGATTGCTGTCCGACGGGTCGATGATTTACGAGCATTGGGATGAAGGCGACCGCACCGACCGGTCTCTGCAGTGGTGGGTGCAGTGCGAGAATGTAATCGGACACGTAAACCTTTGGCAGCATTTCGGCGATGCACACGCGCTCGAAGTGGCCGGGAATTGCTGGCAATACATAAAGGACAGGCTCGTTGACAACGAGGGCGGCGAGTGGTTCTGGAGCATAAACGAGGACGGAACAGTAAACCGCGACGACGACAAGGCGGGGTTCTGGAAATGTCCCTACCACAACACCCGCATGTGTCTTGAAATAATCGAGCGCATGTAATGGTCTTGTGCGCCTTGCATGGCGCGCAAGGTGGCGTGCGGCGCGCGGCTTGTCTGTGTTTTTTGCAGGCTGGCTGCGCGCCGCAATCGTTTTGTCGCGCTGCTGCCGAATGCGTTGGGAAAGGCGACAACTGCGGTTGTGTGCCGACACAAGAATAAATTCGCTTTTTTGCAGCAGACTTTTTGTTGCAATATCGGCAAAAAGTTGTATATTTGCAAACAACCGAAAACCAAAAGCCGACAACCTGTTAACCCTACGGCAACAAAAACACGATGCTTATGAAAACGAGTAACACCACTCCCGATGTCCTGCACGAGATAACCCCGTTGATGGACAAAGATTTGCTTTATATAGCCGACCGTCACAAGCGCGAATTCACCTATCCCATACACAAGCATGATGTGTTCGAACTCAATTTCGTGGAACATGCCTCCGGAGTGCGCCGCATTGTGGGCGACAGTTCCGAAGTGATAGGCGACTACGACCTTGTGCTCATCACCTCGACCGACCTTGAACACGTGTGGTTGCAGAACGAATGCAAGAGCGACGACATACACGAAATCACCATACAGTTCCGTCTTGTGCTCAACGAGACGAGCCTTTTCCGCAAAAACCCGTTCTCGCGCATCTTCCGGATGTTCGATCTTGCGCGCCGGGGATTGGTGTTCCCGATGGACGCAGTGATGAAGGTCTACAACCAGATAACCACCATCAGCTCTGAAAAAGACGGCTACCGGTCGTTCATACGCTTCCTCGACATACTCGATGTGTTGTCGCGTTGCGACGGCACGCGCACCCTTGCCACCTCGAGCTATGCCAAGGTCAACGTGAGCGAAGACTCGCGCCGCATTCTGAAGGTGAAGTCGTATATTGACGAGAATTTCATGGACGAGATAAAACTGAAGACACTTTCCGACATAGCCTGCATGTCGGAGAACGCGTTCAGCCGCTTCTTCAAGATGCACACAGGCCGCACCATAAGCGACTACATAATCGACATTCGCCTGGGCAACGCCGCGCGCATGCTCGTTGATACCAACAAAACCGTGTCGGACATAAGTTTCCTGTGCGGCTACAACAACCTCAGCAACTTCAACCGCGTGTTCAAACGCAAGAAAGGATGCTCGCCCACCGAGTTCCGCGAGTATTACCGCAAGATAAAAGTGATAGTGTGATTATTGTCGTCGGCACGGCAATACGCTTTAAACGCAACAGTCCCGGTGCATTACGAGTAATTGTAAAACACCGGGACTGTTGCGTTTTTATGATATTTTCAGCAATGGGAACATGAATTATTCGGCTTGCTGCTCAGTCGTTTCGTCATTGCCGATGGGGGCGAAGATGCTGAAATTCACGCTTCCGTAGGTGCGGCGTTCCTTGAATTCGGGCAAGGCAGAGAAGTCGTTCTGCTTTCCGTGCTCGAAAACAAACAAGCCGCCGGGCTTCAGGATGCCGCGGTCGAGAATCATTCTCGGCAGTTTCGGCAGTTCGGGCAAGGCGTAGGGAGGGTCGGCAAAGATGATGTCGAACTGCTGGCGGCAACTTTTCACAAACCTGAACACGTCGCCCCGGATGAGCACGTTGCCCTCGGCTCCAATCTTGTCCATGCATTGGCGTATGAAAGCCGCATGGTCGCGGTCGGCCTCCACGCTTATCACCGTGGCGCAACCACGCGAAAGAAGTTCGAGTGAGATGCTCCCCGTGCCTGCAAAGAGGTCGAGTGCTACGGCCCCGTCGAGGTCGGCATAGCCGTTCATCACGTTGAATATGTTCTCTTTTGCGAAGTCGGTTGTGGGCCTCGCCTTGAATGATCGCGGTATGTCGAAGTGCCGCCCCTTGTATTTTCCGGTTATAATTCTCATAGTGTGTTGTCGTATAAGAGTTGCAGGTCGAGCGGCATCGTGCTGTCGGCAGCGGCTGCCGCCTCGGCTTCGGCCGTGTCGGCCACAAATTTGCGTAGCTCGGTCATCACGCGGTCGCGCCCCGGCATCGTTCCGGCTATGCGCAGACGGTCGGTTGTGGGGCGCATGGCAAGCTGCCGCCATGCCGCCATTATGTAGTATATGGCATCTTCGGCGAGGGTGGTGTCGCATGTGGTGCACAGGCGGAAACGCCCCCGGCGGAATGCCATGAGGTCAATCTGCTTGTCGTGCATGTAGGCAAACAGAGTGGCGGCATCGCTCTTTTGGCTCTCCTCGTTGAAGCGTTGCCACACGGGTTGCAGCAAGGGCATGTATTCAACGGTGGCGAAACGGTCGGTGAGCACGGTGTGCAGGTCGGCATTCATGGCAAACACCGCCACAGCACCCAGTTCGTGTTGCTGACTGAATGCCACGTTGTCGGCAGTGTGGCGAGTGTTGACAAGATGATACAGCTTGCCTGCCGACGCTTCGTCAAACTCCTCTTCGGGCACGAGCATCACCGGGGTGTCGATCATTGCCACTGCCTTGCGGTGCTGCATGGCAAGCAGTGGGCTGTCGGTGAAAGCCTGTCTGAGGTTGGCCGCTGCCGATATGCCGGGCTTCATGGCATAAGGTTCATACACCATGCCGCCCCCGTCGGGGTTGTCGCATGTGGCGAATGCCATCGCACTGCGGGTTATTCTTATGGTTATGCACATATAGGTGTCGTTGTAGGTTATTGTTCCCAGTTGGCGGCATTGCCGTTGTCGGCGGCGGTGTCGCCTATCTTCAGTCCGGCAAACTGCCCTGCTTCGGATGTCTTTCTTGCCAGTGCGTCAACCGAAGCGCGGTCGAGGTCGCCCAGATAATCGTCATATCCGGCTGCACACTCCATTACAGGCACGGTTTGTCCCGACCTCGTCGTGGCCGTTGTGGCCGAAAGCCGGAACCGTTTTCCGCCCGAGTGCGGGATGTATTGCAGCGAGTCGGGCAGATAGCCTTTTGCCACGAGCGTCTTGAAGTCGGCTGCATAGAACCCGCTGTCGCTGCGGAAGCTCTCTTCGGCGGTGCGTATCTTCACGAGCACGCGCTTCACGTCGGCCTCGCGTTCGGCACGTGTCGTGTCGAAGCGCAGCGGTGCGTCGATGCTGAAAAAGCACGCCAACGCGAGTGCAAGCACGCACACGGTGAGCAGGATGTTTGTAGTTTTCATTGCTGCAAAGTTACTGAAATATTGCGAATAACGCGCACAATAGCCGCATGGCGCGGTGCTTTCGGCCAAAAATGGTTTGTTGTGGGCGGCAATCTCGCGTTTTATTAGTAAATTTGCGACACTTAGTATTGTTAATTGCAAAGCCAAGCCACATGACACTACAACCCTACAAAACCGACGTTGCCGTATTGATATTGTTCTTCAATCGTCCCGACCACTTGCGTGCGGTGTTCTCCGAGGTGCGCCGTGCGCGCCCCTCTCGCCTGTTTCTTTATCAGGACGGCCCTCGCGGCGAGCGCGACATGCCCGGCATTGAGGCGTGCCGTGAGGTGGTGGCCGATATTGACTGGCAGTGTGAGGTGCACCGCAAGTATCAGAAACGCAACTACGGTTGCGACCCGTCGGAGTATATTTCGCAGAAATGGGCGTTTTCCATGGCCGACAAGTGCATCGTGCTGGAAGACGACGACGTGCCGTCGCAGTCGTTTTTCACGTTTTGCAAGGAGATGCTCGACCGTTACGAGCACGACGAACGCATAGGCATGATAGCCGGATTCAATAGCGAAGAGGTGGCCGAAGGCATTGATTCCGACTATTTCTTCACTTCGGTGTTCTCCATTTGGGGCTGGGCTTCGTGGCGGCGCGTTATTGACAAGTGGGACGAGAGCTACGCTTTTCTCGACGATAAGGCTTCGATGCGCCAGTTGCAGGGCGTGATGCGCCAGCGCGGCTATTGCCGCGACACTCTAAGGGCGTGCTACGACCACCGCGCTTCGGGCAAGGCTTATTATGAAACGATATTCTGGGGTGCTATGGTTATGAACAGTTGGCTTGCCATAATGCCCACGCGCAACATGATAAACAACCTCGGTGCCACCGAAGGGTCTACCCACTACACGGGCAGTCTTGCCACCATGCCGCGCCGGCTGCGCCGACTTTTCACCATGAAGCGTTACGAACTTGATGCGCCGCTGCGCCATCCGCGCTATGTTATAGAGGATGTTGCGTTCAAGGAGCGCGTCTACCGCACTTATGCCTACGGCCACCCAATGATAAAGATAGGCCGTTCGATTGAAGAACTTTGGCTCAATCTGCGCTACGGCAATTTCTCCTATATAATGAAATCGGTGCACCGCCGCATGGCCAAGACGTTCGGACGCGACGGGCACCGATAATGTTTCTGGGCGAAGGTGCATACTGCAAACTCAGATCGCGCGGATCAGGAGTTCTGCATAAGCACCTGCGTCTTCATTCCCTTTATTTTTGTTCCGGCGGCTTTCTTCACCACCTCGCGGGCCTGAAGCCGCTCCACGGCAGCATAGGAGTAACGTTCGTATATGTCGATACGACCTATTTGCTTGCCGTCGAGCCCGCATATCTTGCACAGAAATCCGAGTATGTCGCCTTTCGACAGCTTATCTTTCTTGCCTTTTCCTATGTAGAGTGTGGCCATGCGCGGTGCCGGAATTTTTCCTGTCGGGCGCGCAATGGTGTGGTCGGTGGTAGTTTCCTTCACATATTCAGGTTGGGTTTCCTCGGGGCCGATCAACATGAAGGCGCGTCCCGAAGCCTCCCATCGGCCGGTGCGACCCACGCGGTGGATGTATTCCTCCTCGCCCACGGGCAGGTTGTAGTGCACCACGTTCATCACGTCGGGTATGTCAAGGCCGCGTGCGGCAAGGTCGGTGCCCACCAGGATGTTGGCCGAACCGTTGGCAAAACGGTAGAGAGCCTCTTCGCGTTGCCGTTGTTCCATGCCTCCGTGAAACTTGCTCACCACGAAACCCTTGTCGGTGAGATATGCGGCAACGCGTTCCACGCCGTCGCGGTAGTTCATAAACACGATTGTCTGTTCGTGTCCTATCTCCATGAGCAAGTCTTCGAGAGTGTTGAGCTTGTCTTTTTCGGGCGATTTCACAATATACAGTCCAATGCGGTCGGGTGTCTGTTCGTCGTCGATAAGATAGTCGATGCGCACCGTGCGGCTCATCCTCACAAACCGGGGCATCTCTTCGGCATCGGTGGCCGAGAGCAGAATGCGACGTTCCACGTTGGGCAGACTTTCCAAAGCCTTCTCCATTTCGGCGCGGAAACCCATGCGCAGACATTTGTCAAACTCGTCAATCACGAGCCAACGCACTGTTGTGGCGTCGATGTTGAGCTTGTCTATGTGGTCGTTCAGGCGGCCGGGGGTGGCAAACACTATCTGCGGCGGAGTGCGCTTTATGGCGCGGTGCTCGTCCATGGCGGCACGTCCGCCGTAGAGGGCTGCCGACTGCAGACCAGTGCCCATGCTTTGGAACACGGCGTTCGACTGCATGGCCAGTTCGCGTCCGGGCACTATCACCACGGCTTGCAGCGCGTGGTTGGCCGCGTCGAGGCGCGAGGCGAGCGGCAACAGGTAGGCAAGCGTCTTGCCGCTGCCCGTTGGCGCGAGTGTAATGATGTCACGGTCGGAGTGCAGCAAAGCGTCGGCAGTGTCGCACTGCATGGGATTGAGCGCGTCGATGTGCAGTTTCTGTAAGGTGTTTTCTATGTCCATATATTGTCGTTCTGTTGTCGTTGTGTGATGCCGCAGTGCAGGCACGGCGGCCGAATTTCAGTCACAAAAATAATAAAATAGTTTTTCGTCGGAAACAGAAGCGTGCCTTTTTTTGCCCCGGAACGGTCAAAATGCGGGGCAGGGCGTGCCGCATTGCGATATTATTCGTAATTTCGCCCCTGAAAACTGATACTCTACAACATGCGAAGTGTGAAATCGTTTGGCCGCAAGTCGGCCTTATTTTCTGCCGCAGCCGTGTTTGTGGCCGCCGTGGCGGCCTATGCTGCGTGGCGGCTTTGGCGTTTCGGTGCCGACCAGATGCGCCGTTCTGCCGTCGTGGTGGTGTGCGAGGAATGGAACTCCGTAGACGTTGACGGCAAGCAACTGTTTTATTTCTCGGCACTCGTGGGCGACAGTGCCATGACCGGGATAACGCTGAACCGCGACTCGGCGGTGCACCGCCATTATGCCGGAGGAGTGTGGGTTGACCGCTGTTTCGCCCTGCCGTCGTGCAACGGACTGGTGGCAAGCGTGGTGCCCAGCGGCTGCCGCGATGCCGTTCTGCCCGACAGTGCCGACATATATGCGCTGTGCCGCGATGCAAGCGTGAGGCAGTTTAAAACCCTGCGCGGCCGGAAAGCCGAGCTCGACTACTATCTTTGCGCGCACGGCGTGCAGGATGCCGAATATCATCTCATTGCCTCGCTCGCCACGGCGGTGCGCCGCGCCTACAACGATGTGGTGGGCGTGGGTGTGAAACTCGAAGAGGCCGGCCCCGGGGCACGCTTCAGTGTCGTGACACACCGCAAATACACCGTTGTCTGCCGCGACTCCGTGGGACGCGTGCTGCGCCTTGCCTGCAAGCAGGTGGCCGCCGAAAGCGGGGCGAGGGTCGTGCTTCTGCAAACCGACGGGGGCGTTGTTCCGTCGTCGGCCAAGCCCGTTGCCGTGATGCCGTGGAACGTGTCGGCCAAAGGCGGCATACGTGTTGTGGGCTTCGGAGGCACAGGCGAGGTCGGCTTGGAGTGCGACACGGTGCTGCCGCAGTTGCTGCCCGGCAATGCTACACGCCGTCTGCGCCACGACATTCCGCAGGTGCTCGCCGCCGACGGCAGCCCCGTGTTCACGGCCAAAGGCCGCTTCGTGGGATTGTTGGCCGCCGACAGCATAATAGGCCGCCGCCAGTTGGGGCGGTTGTTGAAGAAAGGAGGACGGCAATGAAGGTGCACTATATATATAAGGTGGCGGTGGCAGCCCTGACAACGGCACTTGTGGCCTGTGCCGACGTGCCCCACGACGGGCAGACGGTGGCGGTGCGTGGGCGGTTTACCTATCGCGGCGGCATTGCCGGAGGCAAGTATGAGGGCTACGGCCAGATCTCCTTGGGCGACAGCGTGGTTTATGCCGGACAGTGGCACAAAGGACAACGGCAGGGCAGGGGAGTGTGCCGCGACTCGCTCGGAAGGCGTGTCATGGGCGTGTGGCGTGCCGACACGCTCGTGCGCGGAGTGGTGTCGGGTGCCGACGGCACCTACAATGGCGAACTAAACCACAATGCGGTGGCATCGGGCCACGGCTTCTACGAGGGCCGCGACGGCACACTTTATCTCGGTTTGTGGCGCGGCGGCATGCGCCACGGCTTCGGCTTCGCCCTCGACGGCACGCGTCATGCTAAGGTGGGCGAGTGGAAATGGGGACGCTACAAGGGCGAGCGTCTGCAATACACCACTGCCCGCATCTACGGCATCGACCTCTCGCGCTTCCAGCACCATGTGGGCGGCAAGACCTGCGCAATACATTGGGACAAGCTGCGCATAACCCACTTGGGCAACATCAGCAAGAAAAACGTGGCCGGAAAGGTTGACTATCCCGTGTCGTTCTGCTACATAAAGTCAACCGAAGGCACCACCGTGCGCAATCCTTTCTATCGTGCCGACTATGCAGCAGCGCGGCGGCGCGGCATACCCTGCGGTGCCTATCATTTCTTCTCCACGCTTTCACAGGCCAAGGCGCAGGCGCAGTTCTTCCTCAAGAACTCGTCGTTTGCCAAAGGCGACTTTCCGCCTGTGCTCGACCTCGAACCATCTACGAAGCAAATCGAGGCCATGGGCGGGGCCAACGCACTGTTTGCCGCCGTGCGCACATGGCTGCGCACCGTTGAGTCCATCGTGGGTGTGAAGCCCATACTCTATGTGGGGCAGTCGTTTGTGAACCGCTATCTGCCGCTCGCGCCCGACATCATGCACGACTACCGCGTGTGGATTGCACGCTACGGCGAATACAAACCTGATGTGCACCTCGTGTTCTGGCAGCTCAGTCCCGACGGGCGTGTCGATGGAATAAGCGGCGATGTTGACATAAACGTGTTCAATGGCTACCGCAGCGAGTTTGAAGATTTCAAGCACAACAGTCTTATAAAGTGACTCAAGTTTCGGATTTGTCATTTAGTAGGTGCCCCCTTCGGGGACAATTTTCAACCATAATTTACAAATCAGAAACTTGGGTAAAGCGACTGCCGTGCAGTGGTGTGCAGATTAGCATGCCCATACTTGCGCCGTAGGCACGGCCTTTGAAATGTTAAAAACTATTGGTGTTCGGTAAAATTTTGATATAACATCGTAAAACGTTGAACGGATGTTCTTTATAAGGTTATGAAAAAC
>CAVKCP010000032.1:0-22460 GCA_963654815.1 Lachnospiraceae bacterium
TATTTGACATCGCTATGACGTCTTTCAAAGGGAGTGCATTATCCCGAACTGGGGCAATATATCTGTTTTGCCGGTTGTTCACACCGTAATTCCGAATATTCGCTTCACGTTTGCGTTTGTAGTGTCGGCAATTTCCTGTTCGCTCACGCCGTAACATTCGGCAAGTTTTGCAAGAACATACTTTACAAACGAACTTTCATTGCGTTCACCCCGCTTGGGCACAGGAGCCATATAGGGGCTGTCGGTTTCGAGAACGATGCGGCTCAGCGGCACGGCTTCGGGCAAAGTCTCGGGCAAATGGCTCTTCTTGAAAGTGAGAACTCCACCAATGCCGAGTGCGAAATTGTCGAATTCCAACAGTTCTTCGGCCTCGTGTGCATTGCCAGTAAAGCAGTGGAACACTCCGCCGGGAAGCTCGTTTTTGTAGTGGCGCAGCATTGCAACCATCTCGTTCTGCCCTTTACGGCAGTGTATCATAAGCGGCAGTTTCTGCTCAATCGACCATTCCACCTGCTTTTCGAATGCGAGCAATTGCTCGTGTTCAAACTCTCGCGACCAGTAATAGTCAAGTCCCACTTCGCCGATGGCAATGAACGGGTGGCCCGGCGAAAGGTGCATCTTCATTTTTTCAAGCACTTCTTTCCAGTCGGCTTTCACCTCTTCGGGGTGCAGACCAATCATGGGATAGGCGTAGCCTGGGTATTCTTTGCATACTTCCACCGTGCGGTGGAGCGACTGCAGGTCGATGGCGGGGATGAAAATCTTTGCCACTCCCGCCTGTTTGGCACGGCTTATGGTTTCGGCGCGGTCTTCGTCAAACTCCTTACCGTCGATGTGTGAGTGTGTGTCTATGAATTGTAGCATTGTTGCAGAGTGTATTTCCGGCTTTTCCGATGACTTCTTTGGCGGCGTGTTGTTGCCGCCATGTCTTTGTCGTCAGTTCTGGCGATGCATCATATTGTCTACATAAGCGGTCAGTTCGGCCTTGCGCGAGGGGGCGATGTCCACTTCGTCGAGGATTTTCTTGCTTGCGAGGAAGTGTTGTTCAATCTTTTCCTTTGCCAGTTTGTCTATGCCGATTTCGTTGTACAGGCGTGTTATTGCCGCGATTTTCTCGCTTGGATTAAAATGTTCGAGTTTCACCCAATGTTCTAGTTCGGCGCGTTGTTGGTCGTTGGCGCGGTTGTATGCGTTTATGAGCATGTAGGTTTTCTTGTTTGAAACGATGTCGCCGCCGATGGCTTTTCCGAATATTTTCGTGTCGCCGTAAACGTCGAGGTAGTCGTCTTGCAACTGGAATGCAAGTCCCACTTGCTCTCCGAAGTGGTAAAGTCGGTCTGCATCGGCAGCCGGAGCGTCGGCGAGTATTGCGCCAATCTTCATTGCACAGGCAAGCAGGACGCTTGTTTTGAGCCGTATCATCTCGATGTATTCGTCTTCGCTTACGTCATTGCGGTGTTCGAAATCCATGTCATATTGCTGCCCTTCGCCTATTTCGAGAGCCGTTTCGGTGAAGAGGTCGAGCACTTCTTTGAGTTTGTCGTGGCGGCACTGGGCCATGCGCTGGTAAGCAAGCACTAGCATAGAGTCGCCCGAGAGTATGGCTGTGTTGGCATTCCATTTTTTGTGCACGGTTGCTTTTCCGCGTCTCAGTTCGGCATTGTCCATGAGATCGTCGTGCAACAGAGTGTAGTTGTGGTAAGTTTCAAGTGCGCATGCCGGCATGAGTATCGACTCTGGGTCGTTCTTGAACAGATTGTATGCAAGCATCATAAGTGTCGGACGTATGCGCTTGCCGCCTATTGACAGAACATACTTTATAGGTTCGTAGAGTGATTGCGGCTTTCTCTCGTATGGCATTTGGTCAAGATAATTGTTGACCAAATCAAGAATTTCGTTGGCTTTGAACATATTGTTATTGTTGCTAAAGTTTAAAGACTATTGGAATTGCAAACAGTGTGCGGCAAGGTTTGTTGTCTTGAAGTCCGGGTTTCCACTTGGGCATCATCTTTGCCACACGCAATGCTTCGCGGTCGAGTAGTGGGTGCACTGATTTTGCCACCTTGATGTCGGCTAATGTGCCGTCGCGGTTTATGATGAACGACACTACCACTTGTCCCTCGATTTTCTGCATTTGTGCCGGTTTGGGATATTTTATGTTGTCGGTAAGCCATTTTACCAAAGCCGACATACCACCCGGAAATTCGGGCAACTGCTCTACAATTCTGAAATTAAGGGGATTGTCGTTGGCATTCGCGGTCTCAGACGCAGATGCTTGGGTTTGGGTTGCTTGCCCGGCTGTTTCAGTTGAATTGCCGTCGTAGGCTTCGTCGCCGTTGCTGTCGGTGTTTGTTGATGTGGCAACGGCATCCAGTTTTTCTGCATTCTCTGTTGGTTTGTCAACGATTTGCAGTTTGTCGGTCTTGGGCATGGCCTTTTTGCGGGCCATTGCGGTAGTCATGTCGTGCCGGTCGAGCGAAGGAAACAGGTCGAGGTCTTGCGAAATGTCATCAATACTGTCGTCAAAAGCGGCATCGTTACCGTTTGTCGTGGAATATTCAAGTGCTGTCAGCAACAGCGACAGGGCTACAACAAGACCCAACAGAAACCACACCGGGCGCCTGTGTTCCAAGTCTGCTTTGTATGTTTTTTTAGCTTCCACCTTAATTATATTTTTCTCGTATGCCGACGACGCAGTGCCGACGACATCAACAGCCACATTGTTCCTGGCATCGAAGTCTTTCCTGATGAAACATCTTTGTGCGGCGGGTCAGCAAGTAGTGCTTGCCCGGCATTGTTTGGCCGTATGTATGGTGCAAAGTTAATCTATTTTGTTGAATATACCTTGTTTCCTTGATTTTGATTGGCGGTTTTTTCTAAAAAACATATCGGGGTAATACAAATATGCCTCGGCACAGTGCGCCTGCCGTGAAGCAGTTGCCAAGTGTGCCGAGGCATAGGTTATGGGTTGTGGAAGGCTTATTCGTAGTCGCCTCCGGTGAGTTCCTTCAAACTGAGATTTTTGAAGATAATGTCATAATAATCGTCCGGTTCGGTTGGCGGACGGTGGAAAGCGTTCTCCTCATAAAGGAAGAGGATGTCGCCGTTGGCTGCCTGTACCATAGTGGAGTAGGCCGATGTAGTGGTGCTCAGCTGGCATCTTCCGTCCCAGTTTTTGGCTATTGCCTGTGGAGTGGCATAGTCGGCGGGGCTTCTCAGCACCTTGTAGAACATGGTGACATTGGATCGGTCGTGTCCGGTGGGCACACTTTGCAGCAGCAACCACGTCTTCTTGCCCTTCTTGTCTTTGCCCTTCACGATGATGGCCTCGCCGTTGCACGCGCTCTTGCTTCCGTCAACGCCGTTGCATTCAGCACTTGAAAGGGCTACGTCGAGCCATTTTCCGGTGGCCTTTTTCTTGTTGTCGTATTTGTAGATGTTGAAGAAACGGCCTATTCTCGTGCGGCTGCTTATCAGCACATTGCCGTCGGGCAGCTCCTCAATCTTAGCCTCGTCGCCTTTGGGAGCGGTCATGTCGGCATTCTCGCCGAGCACTTTCCACGTTGTGCCGAAGTCGTCGCTGTAAAGCACGCGGTTGCCCTTGTGTGTGGTGAGCACCGAGTAGATGCGGTAGTGGCTACCTGCTTTAATGTATTTGCTCTGGCAGATGCGTCCGCTTGTGAAGAAGGCCGAGGTCATGTCATCCATTAGTCCGTACACGTCGGCAGTTACTTCCTTCACCGTCCAGGTCTTGCCTTCGTCATTACTGTAGTATCGTCCCATTTTCTGCGGGTTTTCCCTTGTCGACTCCCAGTAGCCTATGCCGCCCGAGGCACACATCAGGAGTATCTCGCCAGTCTTGCGGTCAACCACCACAGCAGCGTCGCCGTGTGCGCAGTCGAAACTGTTTGCTCCGCCGATGCCGCCCCGTGCCACGATTTTCTCGTTGTCAGTCCAGGAGAGTCCCATGTCGTTGCTCTCTTTCATCACGATGTCGAGGTGTCTGCCGCCGCCGATGTCTCTGTTGTCGTAGCGGTGGTCGGCAAATGCTATTACCTTGCCCGACTTGCACTGCACTATGGCCGGAATGCGATACTGCGCTTTATACTTGTCGAAAACCGTCACCGTGTTGAAGGATGCGTCTACGCGTTTCATCTGCTGTGTGGCTTCTGTTTGGGCGGTGGGCGTGGTTGCCATGGCCGTCAGGGTGGGGCACAACATTGCGGTGAGTGCCGCAACCGACAGCGATAATGCCGTTCTTGTTACTTTTTGTTTCATTTTTTTTGCAGTTTGTGTTAACTTAAAGGTTTTTTGCAAAGTTAATAAAAAAGTTCCGTTTCTATCCGATTTTCGTGCGTATGTTTTTGGTTAATAGGACTAAATTCGACATAATTTTTAATAAGCCAACGTAAAAATTTTTGAAAACGGCAGAAAAACAAGGCTTTGTTGTTGCCGTGTGTCGAAAAATTAGTAACTTTGCACACACTTGATGCAAGTGCCGCTAGGCTTTGTACTATGTGGGCACTGCAAGGGCAGGTGCAGGTGTGCACTGTCCATTTGCATACAGTTATCGACTTGGGGTTGACTGGATTTGACAGCGGGTCGAAATGGTATGTAAGCACGCGGAGCCTCGATGGCTAGCTCCTTAATCTGAGTGATCAAGAATTTAATTGGCGAAAACAACTACGCTCTCGCTGCTTAATCGAAGTACAGTAGATTAGCTTTATTCGGCCACAAGGTGGCCGAACGAGACATCGCTCCAAGGATGTTGTTCCGAATCTGAGGGCAAAGCGGTGCAGTAAAATCGGGAATAGCCTGTATGTGCCTCGCCGTGCAGGTGAAATTAAGAGGATAAGGTTGCAATTGGTGGTCCGGGTCTTGTTGCAGCACGAAAACCGAAGGCCGGAATAAGCGTGTAGAAAGCATATGGTTTCCCTGTTTGGACGTGGGTTCGAATCCCACCAGCTCCACGGTATAAAGCCGGAAATCGCCGTCAAGCGGAGGTTTCCGGCTTTTCTGTGTCCTTACGGCAAGCCCGTTGTGCGGCCTGCTTTTCTCTTGCAAGCTGCATGCCTTTTTGGCTGTTTTCGCCTCTTTCATCGGTCACATAGCCCGCTATGCTCCATCTTCAAGAGGCAAAAAACATCTCAAAAATATAGGCCGCAAATCCTATCAACTTGTTTTTTCACCGTCACTTAGGCGGCTTTTTCAGTTTTTCCACGATAGTTTTTTGTAGTTACGCGTATTTTGTGTAAGTTTGCGTAATAAAAACCCGCCCCACAGACAAGACATATATATGCACAACAAGACAATGGTAACAATACTCGGGCCTACTGCAAGCGGTAAGACTTCGGTAGCCGCAGCTCTCGCATTGCGTGTGGGCGGCGAGATAATAAGTGCCGACTCGCGCCAGGTTTACCGCCGCATGGACATCGGGACGGG
Organism: Lachnospiraceae bacterium; assembly: GCA_963654815.1. Taxonomy (GTDB): domain Bacteria; phylum Bacteroidota; class Bacteroidia; order Bacteroidales; family Bacteroidaceae; genus Prevotella. Next base: position 5,443 of record CAVKCP010000032.1, read on the forward strand.
CAAAGACCTAGCCGACTACACCATAGGCCACACGCATATACCCTACCACTTGATTGACATCGTGGAGCCGGGCACGAAATACAACTTGTTTGAATATCAGCGCGATTTCCACAATGTCTATGGCGAAATAGTGGCGCGCGGACACCAGCCCATACTCTGCGGCGGAACCGGACTCTATATTGAAGCCGTGCTCCGGGGATATTCTTTGTCGCCCGTGCCGCAGAACCAGCAGCTGCGCGACAGCCTTTCAGAAAAGAGCCTCGGCGAACTCACCGACATTCTCATAGACCTTAAACGGCGCACTGGCACGAATATGCACAACAGCACCGATGTGGACACCGCACAACGGGCCATACGCGCCATTGAAATCGAAACCTACAACTTGCAACATCCCATGCCCGAACGCTGCTTGCCAGCGGTTGACTCGGTGGTGATTGGCGTGGATATAGACAGAGAAACGCGCCGCCGCCGCATATCCGAACGTCTTCGTGCGCGTCTCGACAATGGGATGACCGACGAGGTGAAGGGTTTGCTCGACAGCGGAATACCTGCCGAAGCGCTCATTTACTATGGGTTGGAATACAAGTATGTCACCGAATATGTCATCGGACAAATGTCTTACGACGACATGTTCAAGTCGCTCGAAATAGCCATACACCAGTTTGCCAAACGGCAGATGACATGGTTTCGCGGCATGGAACGCCGAGGCTTCACTATAAACTGGGTTGACGGCACACTGCCGTTAGAGCAAAGAGTGGATGAAATAGAGCGCATATTGAATGAAAACGAAAACCGCGTAACGCAATAAATATATGGATAAGTCAGAACGTTGGGGAATTGTCTATTGCCCGAAACACGAATTGTTCCGCCGTACAGTGAAATGGGAAAGCGTGGAAAAATGCCTTAAAGCCCATGGTGTGGACTACGACCATGTGCAGAGCGAAAACTCGGCTAGCGTCGAACGCCTTGTCAACATGATGATAAACAACGGCTACAAGACTATCATTATAGTGGGCGGCGACTCGGCTTTGAACGATGCCGTGAACTGCCTTATGCATACTGATGCCAAAAAACGCAGCGAGGTGGCACTCGGAATAATACCCAACGGACTGATGAACGACTTTGCCCATTTCTGGGGATTTCGCGAAAACAACATCGAACAGACCGTAGCGTGGCTGAAGAAACGGCGCGTAAGGAAAATCGACCTCGGCTGCATACGCTACCGCAACCGCCACGGCGAGCAGTGTCACAGGTATTTCCTCAACTGCATCAACATCGGGCTCGTGGCCGCAATAATGAACTTGCGTCGGCGCACACGCCACATGTTCGGTTCGCGCACGCTCTCGTTCTTCTTCTCGTTCCTGCTGATGGTGTTCCAACGGCTCGAATACAAGATGCACTTGAAGATAAATACCGACGAAATGAAGCGCAACATAATGACCGTATGCATAGGCAATTCGCTTGGATATGGGCAGACACCTAACGCCGTTCCCTACAACGGCCTGCTCGATGTGTCGGTTGTCTATCATCCCGAAATGGCCCAATTGTTTGAAGGCTTCTACCTGTTTGTGCGCGGCAAATTCCTCAACCACCGCAGCGTACACCCCTTCCGCACGCGCAAAGTAGAGGTGATTGAGGCACGCAAGGCCATGGTGGGCATCGACGGGCGGCTTATGAACACCCCGGTGGGGACGTTCACGGTCGAGGTGGAGCAGGAGGTTATAAACTTCCTCATACCCGATTGACTCCACGGCACCTATGCCTTGACGGTTTTTAATCTATACCTTATTATATAAAGAGACGCCTTATTATTCACAGAGGTTGAATGCCTGGCATTCAACCACGAAACGTTGTGCCCGTGAAAAAGCGGTGGGCGCATTGCGGCTTCGGTGAGTTCTCGGTGCTGTCAAGGCTTGCCTGTGCCGTGCGGCGTATGCCATGCGTGCGTGCAGCAGATGCAGCACACGCGTGTTGCGTATGCTTTGTGTGTGTGCAGCGTATGTTGTAGTGATGCCATAAAGGGCATTTCGGGTGGGCACTGGGCGTTTCTTCGATAGCGTTTCGGCCTGTCTTTGCCTGTCATCAAACCGAGGAAAAAGTGCAGGTTGGCGCATGTATTTGGGTGAAATACACCGATTTTTGCAGCCAACCGCTTTTTTTTGAAAATAAAACAAGTTTTTCTTTGCTTGTAAATCAAAAATTACTAACTTTGGGTTGCAATCTGTTCAGCGTGCCAATGGCAGCTGCTCAGCTTTGTAGACTGACTAATAACGAACCTTAATTTAAACCTATGAGTTATTTGCGATTCGAAAAAGCTCTGATGACTAACCTGGAAGAGTCACTTCCCCGAGAGTTGCTGCGCACCAACCGGTCGGGAGCTTACTCGTGTTCCACCATTGTAGACTGCAACACGCGTAAGTATCACGGACTGCTTGTAGTGCCTGTTCCGGGGCTTGACGACGAGAACCACGTGCTCCTTTCGTCGCTCGATGTGACGGTGGTGCAGCATGGTGCCGAGTTCAATCTGGGCCTACACAAGTATCAGGGCAACAACTACAGCCCGAAAGGACACAAGTATATCCGTGAATTTGACTGCGACAAAGTGCCCACTACAATCTACCGTGTGGGTGGAGTGGTGCTTAAAAAGGAAGTGGTGTTCCAACACTACGAAGACCGTATCCTCATCCGCTATACGCTTATGGATGCACATTCGCCCACGACACTGCGCTTCCGCCCGTTCCTGGCGTTCCGCAGCGTAAGGCAGTTCACACACGAAAACTCCGTGGCCTCGCGCGAATACAGCGAGGTGGAAAACGGAATACGCACCTGCATGTATGCTGGTTATCCCGACCTCTACATGCAGTTCAGCAAGGACAACGACTTTGTTTTCCGCCCCGACTGGTATCGCGGCGTGGAATATCCCAAGGAACAGGAGCGCGGATATGCGTCGAACGAAGACCTTTATGTGCCCGGCTATTTCGAAATGCCTATAAAGAAAGGTGAGAGCATAGTGTTCTCGGCATCAACGTCGGAGTGCAAGACCGGCGGCCTGAAGCGTCTGTTCGACAAGGAGGTTGACGAGCGCAACCCGCGCGACAACTTCTTCCATTGTCTTGTCAATGCCGCCCACCAGTTCCACAACCGCACAAGCAAGGACGAACGCTACATACTTGCAGGTTATCCCTGGTTCAAATGCCGTGCCCGCGACACTTTCATCGCGCTGCCGGGACTCACTCTCTCGATAGAGGAGGAAGACTATTTCGAGCTCGTGATGGAAACCGCTTCGCGCGGACTCTATGAGTTTATGCAAGGCAAACCGTCAACCGTCAAGATATACGAAATTGACCAGCCCGACGTAATGTTGTGGGCTGTGTGGGCTTTGCAGCAGTATGCAAAGCACTCGTCGGTTGAAAAATGCTACCGCAAATACGGCAAACTGCTGCACGACATCGTTACGTTCATAATCGACGGAAAGCATCCTAACCTTGAATTGCGCGACAACGGACTGCTCTACAGTGAGGGTCTTGACAAGGCAGTGACGTGGATGAACTCAACAGCCAACGGCCGCCCCGTAGTGCCGCGCACCGGATATATAGTGGAGTTCAATGCCCTTTGGTACAACACTCTCAAATTCTGCGCTGCTATGGTGACCGAGTTTGGCGACGAGACACAGGCTGCCAGCCTTGAAAAACGTGCCGAACTGTGCATGAGTTCGTTCCTTAACGTTTTTGTAAACCAATACGGCTATCTGTTCGACTATGTGGCCGACGACATCGACCAGGACTGGAGCGTACGCCCGAACATGATATTCGCCGTCGCACTCGACTATTCTCCGCTAAGTGCGCCACAGCAGAAAAGCGTGCTTGACGTGTGCACACGCGAGTTGCTCACACCTAAGGGACTGCGCTCTTTGTCGCCCAAGAGCGGCGGTTACAATCCTCTTTACGTCGGGCCTCAGACACAGCGCGACTATGCCTACCACCAGGGCACGGCATGGCCATGGCTCGGCGGCTTCTATATGGAGGCTTGCCTCAAAATATACAAGCGCACGCGCCTGAGCTTCATCGAACGCCAAATGGTGGGATATGAGGACGAAATGGTGCAGCATTGCCTCGGAACAATACCCGAACTGTTCGACGGCAACCCGCCGTTCCACGGTCGCGGAGCCATGTCTTTCGCCATAAACGTGGCCGAGATATTGCGCACGCTCGAACTTCTCGAAAAGTATAAATATTAAAACAAGGAGGATTTAACAATTATGAAAGTCTTAATGTTCGGTTGGGAGTATCCTCCTCATGTGTTTGGTGGACTTGCAACCGCTAATTTCGGAATATCACAGGGCTTGCATGCCCAAGGTGACATCGACATAACATTGTGCCTTCCGCATCCTTTCGGAGACGAAGACCGCAGTGCAGCAAAGATTGTGGCCATGAATTGCGTGCCTATTGCATGGCGCGACGTTGACCATGATTATGTGCAAAACCGTGTGGGCAACATAATGAGCCCCGACGACTACTACCGCTACCGCGACAAGATTTATGCCGATTTCAATTATATGCACGTCAACGACTTGGGGTGCATGGAGTTTGCAGGAGGCTATCCCTCCAATCTGCACGACGAAATCAACAACTATTCGGTTATTGCCGGAGTAGTGGCTCGTGCCGAAGAGTTCGACATAATACACGCCCACGACTGGCTGACATTCCCTGCCGGAATACACGCCAAGAAGATTTCGGGCAAGCCTCTGTGCATACATGTGCATGCCACCGACTTCGACCGCAGCCGTGGAAAGGTGAATCCCACCGTCTACTCAATAGAAAAAGACGGCATGGACAATGCCGACTGCATCATGTGCGTGTCTGAACTTACGCGCCAGACCGTTATAAACCAATATCACCAAGACCCGCGCAAGTGCTTCGCCATGCACAATGCCGTGTATCCCTTGCGCCAGGAATTGCAGGACATTCCGCGTCCCGACCACACAGGCAAGGAAAAAGTGGTGACATTCCTCGGCCGACTGACAATGCAGAAAGGTCCGGAGTATTTCGTGGAAGCAGCCAACATGGTGCTTCACCGCACCCGCAACGTGCGCTTCTGCATGGCTGGTAGCGGCGATATGATGGACCAGATGATTTATCTTGCAGCCGAACGCGGCATCGCCGACCGCTTCCATTTCCCGGGATTCATGCGCGGCAAGGAAGTGTATGAGTGCCTGAAAGACTCCGATGTGTATGTAATGCCGTCGGTGAGCGAGCCGTTTGGCATCTCGCCATTGGAAGCAATGCAGTGTGGAACGCCCACAATCATATCTAAACAGAGCGGTTGCGGCGAAATCCTAAGCAACTGCATAAAGGTTGACTATTGGGATATCAACGCCCTGGCCGACGCAATCTATTCTATATGCAGCAACGAAAGCCTCTTCCATTACCTGCAGGATGAAGGAAAACGCGAGGTTGACCAGATTACATGGGAAAAGGTAGGGGCAAGAATAAAAGACCTTTACGAGCGTGTGATCGACAACCGCCTTTGGTGATGCGCGCACTAGTGACTACTAAATATCTTTACAACAATCAAACAATGAAGACAAGATGAAAACAATCTGTTTATATTTCGAGATACACCAGAAAATACAGTTGAAGCGCTACCGCTTCTTCGACATAGGTACCGACCACTACTATTACGACGATTACGAGAACGAACGCATCATCAGCGACATTGCCGAGCGTTCATATATGCCTGCTCTCAATGCCATAGGCGAGATGATAAAGCAGAACGGAAAGTATTTCAAGGTGGCTTTCTCTCTGTCGGGCGTAGGCATGGAACAGCTCGAAACACACGCTCCGCAGGTGATTGAGAAACTGCAGGAACTCAACGAAACTGGATGCGTGGAGTTTCTTGCCGAACCTTACTCGCACGGACTTGCATCGCTTGCCAATGAGGAAAGCTTCGCAGCCGAGGTGCGCCGCCAGTGCAAGAAAATGGAGGAGTATTTCGGACAAACACCGAAAGTGCTCCGCAACTCGTCGCTCATATACAGTGACGACATCGGTTTGCAGGCCGCCCAGCTTGGTTTCAAGGGCATGCTAACCGAAGGTGCGCGCCACGTCTTGGGGTGGAAATCGCCGCACTACGTCTACAACTGTTCGCTTGCACCCAACCTTAAGCTCCTGTTGCGCGATGTTGTGCTCAGCGACGACATCTCGTTGCGCTTCAACAACCGCGACTGGGAAGGCTATCCGCTATTTGCCGACAACTACATCGACAAGATTGCCACATTGCCCGAAGGCGAAAAGGTGGTGAACATATTCATGGAACTTTCGGCAATAGGCATTGCTCAGCCGTTGTCGAGCAACATCCTCGACTTCCTTAAAGCATTGCCCGAATGCGCAAAGCAGCGCGGCATAACATTCTCGACACCTTCTGAGGTGTGCGACGGCTACAAGAGCGTAGGGCAGCTTGACGTGCCCGACACACTTAGCTGGACCGATGAGGAACGCGACGTGAGCAGCTGGCTCGGCAATCCCATGCAGCGTGAGGCTTTCAACAAGCTTTATGGCGTGGCCGACCGTGTGCGCATCGCCAACGATCCGCGCATAAATATGGACTGGGACTACTTGCAGGCATCCAACAATTTCCGTCAGATGACTACCAAGCCCTCAAACATTGCTGTTGACAGAGGCATTTACAGCAGTCCGTTCGACGCTTTCACCAACTACATGAACATTCTCGGCGACTTCCTGAGCCGTGTTAATTCGCTTTATCCTGAGGATGTTGACAATGACGAACTCAGCGCATTGCTCACCACGATAAAGAACCAAGACGAGAAAATCGAAATCAAAACCAAGGAGGTGGAGCGCTTGCAGACGAAGATAGAAAAGATTGAAGCTGCCGAAGCAAAGTTGCGTGCAAAGATCGAAAAACTGAAAGTTGCCGCCAAACCAGCTGCAAAGAAGCCTGCCGCCAAGAAGCCCGTAGCCAAGAAAACAACTAAGGCTGCAGCCGAAACCGAGCCTGCAGAAAAGGTTGCCGAAGCTCCGTCAGCCGACAAAAAGGATTGATGGGCAATGCAACAAAGTTGAAATAATTAGATGATAATAATGCACGAGGCGTGGAATGGCACTGCGAATGTTGCCGTTTCACGCCGCGTCGGTATTAAAATCACATAACAATGATACTGTTATATATCGCAATTTTCGTCGTATTAGTTATTGTTATTGCCGCCGTTATGCTTGCCTCTTCTGACGAGTCTTCACAAAATGTAACCCGAAACAAGCCGCGCAAAAACACGCGACAACAAGGCAATCCGCCGAGAACAAGATGGAATGGCTTTTCCGACCCCGACGATTTCCCCACCGACGGATGCGGTGACAATGGATGGTGATGTCTTCTATGAAAGACAAGAAGAATTTGCTTTCATTGCATACAGGTTTTACCGCCTTTGCAATTTCCTTCAATCCGCCTGCATCGTAGAAACATTTTGCTGATGTAAAACGGCAAATGATTGAAATAAATTGTACAAAAGAACAAAATATGTTACCTTTGTAACACGATTTCCAAGAACAAACAAAGCTTATATTAGGAACATTTTATTTCAGATTCCATATATTAATTGTGTATCATAAGGTACATTAGTGAGTTAAAGATTTAGATTATACATTTTGAGTTAATTACTGATTTCAATTAAAGGACGTTTTCGTGAGAAACCGTCCTTTTTTCTTTTTTATGGGCAAAGCGTTGTTGTCATACGATGAATGCCTTGCCGTTACACTGTAAATGCCTTGCTGTTACATTGTGAATGTTTTGTCGTTTTATACGGAAAGCTTTGCCGTTTCATGGGCAAAACTCGTTGAGAATCTTGTCTCTACATTCTTCCATTAGCCATTTTGGGGTGCTTGTGGCTCCGCAGATGCCTACTGTTTCAACCCCTTCAAGCCATTCTTTCTTTATCTCGTCGGCACGTTCTATTTGGAAACTGTTGCTGTTCACCCTGTGACATTCGTGGAAAAGCACTTTGCCATTGCTGCTTTTGCGGCCCGAAACGAAGAGAATGAGGTCGTGGCGAGTGGCAAATGCCGCTATGTTGGGCATGCGGTTGGCCACTTGGCGGCATATAGTGTCGAAGCTCTTGAACGTGGCTTCGGGCGAGATGTGCTCCTGTATGTAGCCTATGATTTTGTGGAATTCGTCAAGACTTTTGGTCGTTTGCGAGTAAAGATAGATGTCTCGCTTGAAATCGAGGCATTTCACGTCGTCGAATTTCTCCACCACTATGGCGCGGCTGTTGGTTTGTCCCACAAGACCTAACACTTCGGCGTGCCCCGTCTTCCCGAAAATCACAATCTGGGCATCGGGATTTGCGTCGTATTGCCGTTTAATTCTGCGTTGCAGTTGCAGCACCACTGGGCATGTTGCATCGATTATTTCTATGCCGTTCCGGCGTGCAGTCTCGTAGGTTTCGGGTGGTTCGCCGTGGGCACGGAGCAATACTTTCACACCGTGCAGGTGATACAGGTCGTTGTGGGTGATAGTCTGCAGTCCGCTTTCGTGCAGGCGTTCCACCTCCATTCCGTTGTGTACGATGTCGCCCAAGCAGTAAAGGGCGTTGCCTTTTGCCAGTTCTTCCTCGGCTTTCTTTATTGCTGTCGTAACGCCGAAGCAGAACCCGCTGCCGTTGTCAATTTCTACCTGCATGATGTTTCAGTCTTGTTGTTCGCCTGTATTGATGTATATTGTTACTTTGGGATGTGTGGGGTCGTTGGTTATCATAAGCACACGAGGCTTGCTGCGTGCCGATTTCAGCAGCTTTTCTTCGGCAGTTATCTTCAGCTTGGCCTCTTCGTTGGGCGCGAGTGTAGTCTTGTTGAGCGATATTTGTGTGCCCACTGTAAACATTTGCAGGCTTTTGATGTTGAGCGGCGACTTGCCGTCGTTGCGTATGATAATCTCGCCTTTCAGCTTCTTCTTGCCGTTGAATGCCCCCAAATTCAATTCTGTTGACGACAACCAGAGCTTTGCGGCGTTGGCAAGTTGTGCCGTTGTGAGGTTGTCGAACTTGGGAAGGAGCACGGCCGAAACGCTTATTTCTTTCTCTTTGCTCACCCTGTCGCCCGGGAATGCGCCGAGAAATACCGACGTTTGCGTAAGTCCCATGTCTTTGAGCAGGCGTGAGTCGAGCGTTACGGTAACGATGCCGCTGTGTCCGGGGGCTATTTTCGACGGCGAGACATCGGCTTGCAGATAGTTGGGCAAGTGCATCACGATGGGCTGTATGGTGCTGCTGCCGGTGTTGTAGATATGTATTTTCTGCTGAGGGCGTTCACCTCGGTTCACGTCGTCAAACTCCAAATCGTTCTTGTCTGCCCTGATGTCGCCGAGCGTAAAGTTGTAGCCGCCGCCGAAATCAACTATCTCGCGCACCACGACACCGCGCATGCGCAGTTCGAGGGGCTTTTTGCTGTCGTCGTTGTATATGCCGATGAGTTTGTCATAATGCCCCATTGTCTTGGCGTCAAACGTGGCGCGCACCGTGAAAGTGGCATTCTCGGCAATTTCTCCTTGCGGATATTCCACTGAGGTGCAGCCGCAACTTGTGCGCACGTTGCTTATGCGTATGGGGTGTCCGGCCTTGTTTTTTATTTCAAACTCGGCGGTTGCGGGAGTGTTGTAAATAGTCTGTCCGCAGTCAACCACTTTGTTTACTGCCTCTATACGTTGGGCATTGGCTGCTGCCCAAGCGAGCATCAGTGCCGAAACCGTTATGAATTTTATTTTCATCGAGTGTTCTTTATTATTGTTTGTCGTTATAATGATGTGCTTGTTTATTTGCCAATGGTGAATGTCTTTGCGGCGGCGCGTGCCGAATGTGCCGGACTGTATGCGCATTGTGCAGTGCATGTGCCGGTGGAGTAGGTGCCGGTGCGGTCGATGCTATAGCGCGTTTCTATTACATGTTTGCCCTTGGCGAGTCGGTCGAAGCAATAAACCGTGGAGTTGTCTTTGGGTGAACAGTAATAGCCGCCGGCATAGCCGCTTGTCTGTTGAGTCTGCTCCATGCAAGCTGCACGCTTGTCTACAATCTGCACGAAGTCGTAGTCGCGATCTGCGGTTATTGTTATTCTTACCGTTATCATATCGCCCACTTTAAGCATTGTTGCTTCGTCGGAAAGCCGTTTGCCGTCCTTCATCACTTCGCGGGTTATCGACATTCCGGCCGACGAGGCTTCCACGTCTTTCGTGGGTTGGGTGAATTGCGCATAAACTGCGCCCCATGACGTGTTGTCGGAAAGCTTTTCAATTGTTACGGTCTTGAAACTGTTGCCGTTTTTGCTGGTCTTTACATATCCAAGTCCCGATGTTGCCTTCGGCATATTGGCCTTTTTCCCGTCGATGCTTATCTTTGCATTAGGCGTTTGTACATCAGAAACCGAAGCGGCATTGCCGTTCAAGAATGCGTATATGGCATCCACGCTGTTCAAAGGAGTGTCCCATGCCTGCGTGCGTTTGCTCTGCAGCAGCCATCGGCGCATCTCGTTTACGGTGTTGCCGGCATTGTTGTCGAGCAGTTGCAGGGCTTCAATGGCTGCGGTTTGTGTAGGTATGCGGTAGTCGCACCATGAGTAAGTTGCCTTGTTGGTGTCGAAATACCGTCCCATGTCTTCTTTGTAGACGGTGTGTTCCTTTATGCTCTGCAAACAAGTTGAGGCTTCTGTTTTGTGGCCGAATTTCGCAAGGATTATAGCGGCGCGTGCTTTTTCGTATATAGAGGATGTGGCAGTTTGGTTTGCAAGGATATTCACGAGATAATCCACATCTTCTTTCTGCTGCGCAGAGAGTTTCCTTTCACCAGTTGCGCATACATACAGATAGTCGAGGAGGGCATCGTTGACATACGGCGTGTTTTCTCCCTTCTCCTTTTTCTCTTTCATTTCCTTTACCGCTGTGCTTGCTGCCTGTGCCGTAAAGTTGAATGCCGACTGCATTATGCTGCTGGTTTGCTGTTGGGTTCCCACCATGTTGTTGAGGCGTGTGAGCAGTTTCAGCACAGATGTAGTGATATACGGGTTGCCCTTCATGCCTTTCCACCACGAGAACGATCCGTCGGTATTCTGCAGCTTACCGAGCTTTTCGATGCAATTGTCAAGTCGATAGTCGATGGTAGACTCGTCGAAGAACGTTGAAAGCATCTGCATTTGCTCGGTTTCACGGCTTGCTTCTGCAAGCCAAGGCGTTTCTTCAAGAACGAGAGATTTAAGTTCCTGGTTGCTTTCAAGACTGCTTTGCAGCGATTTCGTGTCGTTGTCGTTGTTTTTCCACAGCGAAACCACCTGCTTTATTGCTGGAGACGACTGCATGATGTGCCTGCCGAGACAGTTGGCATAGTAGGCAGAGGCAAGACTTACGGCGTTTTCTTCATTGGCATTTGCCACCGAAGGCAGTGCCTGTATCATCATCCATGCAGGATTGTCGGTATATTCTATTGTGAGTTTGTTGTCTTCGCTGTTCTGCTTGAACAGGTTGCCCACGTTGAATGTCGCCGTGCCTTTCTCGTTTATAGTGAATGGCAGCGTGTTTGTCACCATTTCCTTGTCGGGTAGAATGGGCAGATAATGCTGTTCGCCGTCGCTGTATCCGTGTCCTGATGCGGTTGTCCGGCAGATGAGCATGCCGTTGTTCTTGATTTTCGACATGTCGAAGCTGAAATCGACAGTTGATGTTGAGCCTGCTTTTACGGTGAACTTCTTTTCCTGCGAATACATCTCCCGGTTGCTTTCAGCGTCGATGAGCGACATTTTTGCCGTTCCGTTTACTGTCTTTGCCGAGGTGTTGGCTATGCGTGCAGATATTGTTCCCTTGTCTTCGGCGCGTAAAAAGCGTGGCATGTTGGGTTGAATCATCACCGTTTTGGCCGCGATGGCTGTCGCCGACAACGTGCCGTAGTTCATAGCGGCATCATGTGCCACACCATACAGTTGCCATGTGGTTACGCTCTCGGGCAAAGTGAATTTCATCGAAACGTTGCCGTCGCCGTCGGCAAGCAGGGCAGGGTAGAAGAAAGCGGTTTCGTTGAGATTTTCGCGCACCTGTATACCCTCGTTGCCAGTGTCGGTCTTGCTTGCGTCGGATGCTTCGGCGTTGTCATTCCCCTCTGTGGTCGTTTGCTTTATAGATGAAAGTTCCTCGGCATTTTCCGTTGCCACGCCGTTAGACAATGCTGTCGCAGACTTCTGCTTGGCCATGAACACGCTTGCGCCCAAAGCTCTGTTGGCCCGGGTGTACATGGGTTTGGCTATGCAAATGGTCCGGTCGTTGGTAGTGTAATAGGTTTGGCCGAATGCCGAAATGATGGGCATGAAGAAATGACTGAAATCGAGTTGGTTGTCGTTGAGGAACTTTACGGGCATCTCTCCATACATGGTCATGTTGCTGGTTCTCACTCCGTTCCACACCAAGTTGGGTATGGCCAAGTTGTCAGACAGACTGAAATCAATGGAGTGGGGCTTTATCTGGTCGAGCGACTTGTCGTACATCGTAGCCAAAAGCTGCGCCTTGGCCGGTTTTCCGTTGTTGTCGGTTATCTTCAGCACCCATGTTTCCTTTTGTCCGGGGGTGAGACGGTCGCGGAATGTGGTCCAGGCCAGTTTCAGATTTCTGTCGTGTTGCGGGCGTTTTATCTTTGCCGTGTGCTTGTATGCCATGCCGTTCTTCACCCATACGAGCGACAGCACCACGCCGTCGCCATACTCTTCTTTATATGTTATGGCCTTGGTGCTCACCTCGTTGTGCAGGTCTGTTGCACCGTTTTCAATTATCTTATCGCCTGAAATAAGGGTGTACATGATGTGCTGCACCTTGTCCGACGATCCCACCTGTATATATACAGGCGCGCCGTTGGCCGGGAATGCTTCTGCCGATTGGTAGAACCAGTCGTGTGTTTCAATGGGTGTGCGCTTGTCGTGCATGGTGAACGTGACGAAACTGCGGCTTATCGTGTCGTTGCCGCAGTAGGCAACGAGCGAGTGCCGGGCCGACACAAGCTGCGAGGCATCAATCTTCACGGGCACGTTGGCCTTGCATGTCTTTATCGTGTTGTTTATGATGTAGGTTACATTGCCTTCTATCGGCACGCCAGCATTGTTCTTGTAGCTGAACGTTATGGTTTTTAGGCTGTCGCGCAGAATGCGTTCGGGCAGGTTGCATGTGAACATTGTGGGCGTGTCGCTCAACGGAACAGAGGTTTCGCCGTGCCGTGTTTCGCCCGTGCCGTCGGTTACGTCGGCGCTTATGTCAAACATATAGTAACGCTTCGGGTGACTGTCGGCGGTGGCAGGCAGTGTCAGCGGAATGTTGGCAGTGAACTTGCCGTCGGCATCGGTCATTATCGTGTCGCAGAACACCTGCTCGCTTTTGGCCACGTTTGTTGCATAACGCCACCACAGGGCAGGGCGGCGTGTGGCTTTCACAGCAACCCGTGCCCCTTGTATGGGCATTCCGGCGAAGCTTTTCGCGCTTCCCGTTACGGCCACGGTGTCGCCGTCTTGGTATTGCTTGTCCTGCTTGTCAAATTCCACTAAGAACGTGGGACGCTTGTATTCTTCCACATTGAATGTGGCGTAGCGTGTCTGTCCGTAGTTTACGCGCACCGTGTAGCGGCCGCAAAGTCCTTTCTGCGGAATGGCAAAGTCGGCGCTGGCCGTACCGAATTCGTCGGTAGTTACTGTTTGTGTGGCTATTTCCTTGAAGTTGGCATCGCGCAGACTCATTTTTATCTGCCTTCCGTTCACCGCCTCGGCCTTGTGTGCTGCGTTGTCGTAGTTGAAGACAATTGCCGCCACATGCACCGTTTGTCCCGGGCGGTATATTCTGCGGTCGGTATAAATGCGGGCATCGTCGTATTGGCCTTTGCTTGAGTAGTAGCTGAATGACGAGTAAATCGGACTTGTGGGGAAAGCCCTGTCGTTGTCGGTGTAGACCCTGCATCTGATGGGTTCGCCTATGGTGTAGTCGAATGTCACCTCGCCGTTTTCGTCGCAAGTGAATGTCTCCACTTTCTCGTTGTCGCTTCGGTCGTAGAAAGTTATGTCGGCGTGTGCACCGGCTACGGGCTCGCCCGTCGTGGCCGAAAGCACCGCCATGCGTGTTTTCTTGCCGGGAAGAGCCTCGCTCACGGGGTAGAGGTCGCTCACGCGCAGCAATGCCCGCTCGGTTGGGATGCTGATATTGTCGGTTGACAGTTCTATGAGATAGGTGCCTGTGGGCAGCGGGTCGATGACAAGAGTGTCGCGCAGCACCTTGTAGTTGGCGTTGCCTATGTATCGTTTCGATTGGGTAAATGGCGTTTCCGACTGTATTATGTGTCGGCGCAGCTTCTCGTAGTCTTTTGCTTCAGAGGGATTTAGTGTTGTAGTGCCGTCGAGGTCGAGGCGGCTTATGGTCATTTTCAGTTCGCCAATGTTGCACAGTTCCATCACAATCACCTTGCGCTTCACGCCCGGCAACATGAGTTCGTTGCCCAGCGAGGCATGAAACATGGGCAGCGTGATCTTTTTCTGCGCATTGCGCAGGATGTTCATCCTTGGCCATGCCCCCCATTTTGTCAGGGCATAGTTTATGTAGTTCATCTTCTCCTCGGCCGTAACGTCCTCGGCACAGTCGTTCATAAACGTGAAACGCGCTATTGCCACTTCGCCGGCAACGGTGAGGTCGCCGTATTCTTTCAGCAGAGAGTCGAGCGCAAGCACATATTTCGACTTCTTCAGACGTGTGGTGCTGTTGTCGCGTTTCGCGTTTTCCAGTTCCAGAGCCGTTAGACATGCGGCCTCGCGTCGGCCGTTTTTGTCGTAGTAGTCGTGCATGCCCTGGTAGTCGCCTGCAGCTATTCCGATGATGTGCAGCAAGTCGTCGCCGAAATAACGGCTGTCAACGCCGTCGATGACAAACGGTTCATAGCCCGTGGCCAAGGTGCCGGCGAGGAGTTTGGGGTTGCTCATCGATTTCTTGAAATACTCCTTGCTCAGTGCCTCGCCGTTGTCGTCAAGCGACGGGTTCTGTGCATAGGCCGTTCCGAGAACCGACTGGTAGACGGCGGCCATCACTCCGTTTGATGTTGTTGCGGCCTTCTCGGCTGCTTTAAGACGGTAGATTGCCGCAGAAAGCGAGTCGGGAGCTATCGCAGACATGGCCGACACCGAGGCCAGTTGCGCTTTAAGCAAATGCCCGTAGGCATTCTCGCGTGTGGCTCTGTTTATTATTGCGTCAAGCACTTTAAGCTGGCTGCGCGGCAAGTCTTTCTTCACTGCCGTGTCATATTGTTTCCACAACGATGTGTAGCTGTCGGCCAACGACGGCAATGGCAACATGGCGCACATTGCAAATAAGGCGGCGAATATAGTTTTTTTCATGCTCTTTTCTTGTTTTTAATCACTAAACGCATTTCTGAATGTGGCACTTGTTGCGGCATTGGCATAACTGTCCACTTTATGCAAAGATAGTGTAAATATAAAAGAAATGCAAGCAAAAAACAACTTTTACCATTACATCGGCCCGAAATAACGCCAAGTAATTTCTTCACCGTTGCCGTGTAGCGGCGAAAGAAGGGCTTCACCTAAAAACAACGGGAGCGACTTTGCCCGTGAAAGTCGCTCCCGTTTTGTCGCACTGCGTTTGGTGTGCGTGTGTGTTGCAGCCGGTGCACATGCGTGCTGCATGCGGTGCAGATAGAAAAATAAGCCTTACATTATGGCAGGCAAGGCAAACTTCACCAGGCAATAGCCTCCGCCCATGAGCCAGCAATATAGCAATGCGGCCAGCAGAAACGGCTTGAACCCGGCTTTCTTGAATTTGTCGATGCTCGTTTCGGCACCAAGTGCAGCCATGGCCATGGTAAGCAGAAACGTGTCAAACTCATTTATCCAGTCTACGACAGCACCGGGCAACAGGTTGAGCGAGTTGAAGCCAATAACCACGAGAAAAAGTATGGCAAACCATGGAACGGTTATCTTGGCCTTTCCAGTGGCTTCGCCCTCTTGCGATGCCCGTGCGCCGGCGTTTTTGGCCACGACGTATGCAATGACTAGCAAGACGGGAACGAGCATCATCACGCGTATCATCTTCACGATTATTGCCGTGTTGCTCACCTCCGGTCCCATGGCATTGGCCGCCCCGACAACATGTGCCACTTCGTGCACGGTGGCTCCTGTGAATACACCCATTACTTCGGGAGAAAGGCTGAAGATGCCTGCCCGGTAGAGAATGGGGTAGAGGAACATCGAGAGAGTGCCGAATATCACCACCGTAGCCACGGCCACGGCGGTTTTGTAAGGCTTCGGACGAATGGCTCCGTCAACTCCCAGCACCGCAGCCGCACCGCAAATGGCGCTTCCGCACGACATGAGCAAGGCAATGCTGCGGTCAATCTTCAGCAGTTTGCCTGCCAGCACGCCAATGCCTATCGTGCCGCCAACGATGATAGTGTCGATGATTATGGCCGATGCACCCACCTGCATGACATCCTGGAAGGTGAGTCTGAAGCCGTAGAGTATGATGCCCGTGCGCAGAACGCGCTTCGAGCAGAATTTGATGCCGGGCACCCACGTCTCGGGCAGGTTGTTGCGCAGACTGTTGGCGTAGAGCATTCCCAAGACAATGCCCACCACCATGGGGCTTAACGACAATGCCTTCACCCAGTGCATATCTCCTATGTAGAAGGCGGCACAGGCAAAGAGCGTGATGAGCAGCACGCCATGCAGCATGTTGCTACGTTGTTCTGATAATTTCATGTGTTATTTAGTGTTTATTAGTTGCCAATAAAAATGGTGAAACTGGATGTATTCTAAGTGTTAAACAGTAGTGATTTATTTTTTTAGTGGAAACCAATAGGAAAAAAAATATGGCTTGTCCATTGTGGGTCATCTTGCGTATATCATTGCTGTTCTTGGTATAGTCAATGACTCAAGCTTCGGGTTCGTCATTTAGCAGGTGTCCCCGAAGGGGGCAAACTTTGCATAACCGCTGGTGGAGCG
>CAVKCP010000033.1:0-22401 GCA_963654815.1 Lachnospiraceae bacterium
AAGTTTTGCATACTAAGCCCTGCAAGGGCGCAACGACCATAGCCCAGGGTGAACCGCGGAACGTAGTGAAGCGGTGTAACCCTGGGTAAACGGTTGGTTTTCAAGGCTGGCCTGTAAGGTCAGCACAATAAATTTGGTGTGTTGACCTTTCAGGCCAACCGGCTCCGCCGTACATGAAACCCAGGGTTACGGATGCCGCTTCGCTCCATCCTCACCCTGGGCTAGGATTGTTACGCCCTTTCAGGGCTTTAATTGCTGGGTTCCTTTTGATATTCAAATAATTACGCATTTACACCAACATAAAAAATGCGCGTATTTTTTTTATCCATTTTGAACACTCTACCCTACGTGGGGCTTGTCCGTGCCCTACTGTTTTATCATGCCGGCGGCCTCTTTGCCAAGATATGGCAACGCATCTTTTGCCGCTATGCTGAAGCTTATGGTGCCCATGGCATAGGAGGCAATCTCGTAAGGTTGGTAGACGAATTTCAGACTGTCGCCCTGAAGCCACGGTTTGTGGGCAGGCAGCGGCACGATCCCGTCGTCGGGCAAGATGATGTAGTTGCCCAGTGTGGCGTCGGTCACGTTTTCCACACCGCATGCCTTCACGCATTGCAGCACGTTTTTGCGCAGCACAGGCTGCATGGCGCGCAGTTTTCCGGGGTCGATAAGGTCGTCAGCGGGGCGGAAAGTGGTGCGGCTGATGTTGGTGCAATACGACGAGTAAGCGCGGTGCGCGCCGCCGAGATAGCTCTCGTCGCTTACGCGGTAGGTGATGTATGATGGCTTTATCTCCTCCACTTTAATCCTCACGAGGCACGATAGCTCGGGCATATCGTGCTCTTCAAGGCCGGCCTCCAAGAGTTCCTTGCGCGACTCGATGAGAAAGCGCATCGTGCCGTTGCCGTAATGGGCCACGAGTTGTTTGCCGTCGGCGGTGCTTCCGCTGTATTTCGGATAGTCGCCTTGGCATGCGTCGTCGTCGGAATCGTAGTAAGGCAGATACATCGCGGCCAGTTCGCGGGCAATGAATTGCCTTGAACCTTCGGCCAGACTGTCGTTGCCACGCGGATAGTCAACCGCTATCGTGCACTTTATGCCGTTGGTTGTTGTCGAGTCGTAGGCCACGCTGTCGGTGGCAAACGTGTCGGCACTGCGGTTTGGCGACTGTTGTTTGCATGCCGTGGCGCACAGTGTGGCGGCGGCTGCAATGACAATGGCTGCAAATGGTAGTTTCTTCATATCAACAATAAGGTTAGTTATACATTTTGTTTGTGCGTGCAGTCAGTGCAGAATCATGGCAAGCAGCGGGATGCTTATCATTGATAGCAGTGTGGAGAGGAATGTGCCCTGCGCCATGCGCGTAACGTCGCGCCCGTATTTTATGCAGAACATCGTGCCGAACGATGCCACGGGCATGCCCACGAGCACTGCGTTGACGGCTGCCGCGTGGGTGTCGAAGCCAAGCAGACGTATGAGATAGAACATGCCCACGGGCACGGCCAGGAGCCGCAGGACGCACATCATGTAGGTGGCACGGCACCCTGCCATGCGGCGCAGCGGCATTCCGGCAATGCTCGACCCTATCACGAGCAGCGATGCGGGCACCGTGATGTTGCCGAGCAGCGTTACCGGCTGCGCCAAGAACTGCGGAGCGCGCCACTCGGCGCACACTATGGCCACCGACAGATAGGTGGCCACCAATGAGGGGCAAATGAGCAGCCGCCAGTCGAAGCGTCCGGCCGACTTGCCGCGCACGAACATCACGCCCCACACGAATATGGCTAGCGTGTTGGGCACGTTAAGTATGCAGGCATAGAACACCGCGCTTTGCCCGAATATCGAGGCCACTATGGGATAGCCTATGAACCCCACGTTGGCGAAGGCAATCATAAAACTGTACAGGCCTCGCTCCTCCCGCGTCACGGGCAGGATGCGCGGCAGCACTCCGGCCACGGCTATAAGCACGACATAGGTTATGCACCCCACGGCAAGCAGCGGCATTATGCGGCTGCGGTCGGGCATGGTGTCGCCCATGGTCGATGATATTATGAGGCACGGGGCCGTGAGTTGTATTACGAAGTTGGATAGCTTGCGGTCGAAATCCTCGTCCATGAGCTTCTGCTTTCTCGATGCGAAGCCCGCCACCACAAGCAGGAAAAGCACGGCCATTTGGGTCGCTACCGACTGTATGTCCATTTATTTGATGTTGTTTCTTGTCGTGCCCGTGCCGCAGTGCGGTGCACCGTGCGCTCGGTGCGGTGCGGCTTGGGCAATGCAAAGTTACCGCTTTTCGGCGAACCTTTGCCCCGTGGCGCGCGTGATTTTTGCCGGACGTAATGTTAAAATCGCCCTCATGGCGGTAATTTTTTTTGACCGCCGCAACTTGCAAACCAGCGCGCCCGTGCCGCATCAATGCCATCTGCGAGGCGTGTTTTGGACAGTATTCATGCCCATGAATACCGCTTTGCGGTGCAACAAAGGCTTGTTTGCCGCGCAACGAAACATAGTTTGGCGCACAAAAAAGGCCTGTCTGCGGTGCAAACAAGCCTTCTTTTTAGCGGTTTCTGCCGTCGGGAAGAGTGTAAAATGTAAGTATATTAAAATCAAATACGTGAAAATCAGCCTATTGCAAAATCTTTACGGTTTTTGCGTTTTGCGCTCCCGAATGCATCGCGCTGCGTTTCGTGGGCATTCTCGCGGCTTTTAGTGTGCAGTTGCGCGGCCGCATGCGGATTTCAAATTATTGGTGTCCGATAAAAACTTTGCAGCTGGCAAGTCCCGTAGGGTAGAGTGTTCAAAATTCAGAAAGAAGTAGTCGCAATTTTGTGGGGTTATGCATACTAAGCCCTGCAAGGGCGTAACAATCCCAGCCCAGGGTGAACCGCGTAACGTAGCGAAGCGGTGTAACCCTGGGTAAACGGTCGGTTTTCAAGGCTGGCCTGTAAGGTCAGCACAATCGATTTGGTGTGTTGACCTTTCAGGCCAACCGGCTCTGCCATACATGAAACCCAGGGTTACGGATGCCGCTTCGCTACATCCTCACCCTGGGCTAGGATCGTTACGCCCTTCCAGGGCTTTAATTACCTAATTATTCCTGAGAATTAAATAATTGCGAATTTATACTAACATAAAAATCCGAACATTCTTTAAATCCGATTTTGAACACTCTACCCGTAGGCACGGCAGATTATAGCGCAGGGGCTTGCCCCCGTGTTTATGAATTTCAGGGGCAATATTTACAGGTTCTTGGCCTTGAGCGGTTCGTTGGTGGTTACGAAATCCACGCCTTGCTCGAAGAAACTCTTTATCTCGTCGAGGTTGTTCACAGTCCACACGTTGGTGCTTAGGTGCAGTTTCTTGGCTTCCTTTATCCACGTGGGGTTGTCTTTGAACACCTTGCGCTCGTAGTCTATTCCGGTGTAGCCTGCCTCCTTGGCCTGCTTGGGGCTTAGGTCGCCGTTGAGATAGGCCACCTTGGCCTTGGAATCGTGGGCCACGATCCAGTCGCAGGCGTGTCGGCTGAACGAGATATATTCGGTGCGCTTCTCAAGTCGGGCTTCCTTCACCTGCCGCAGCGTAGCTTCCATGCAACGGTCTTCGTCGGCTTTGTCGGCATGTTCCTTTATTTCGAGTATCAGCTTCATGCGCCGGAGCGTCTTGGCAGCGTCGAGATATTCGTTGAGCGTGGGTATGCGCTCGCCGTTCTTAAGTCGTTTGTCCTTTATGTCGGCGTAGTTGGCATCCTCAATCTTTATGCCTTCTATGCAGTCGTCGTGGAAAACCACCACCACGCCGTCGCGCGTTATGTGCACGTCGAATTCCGACCCGTAAACGCCTATGTCGTGGGTGTTGCGCAGCGACGATATGGAGTTCTGTGCCGAACCCTCGGTTTTCCAGTAGCCACGGTGGGCAATCACCTGCTTGCTTCTGTCCTTGGCTGCCGACGGGAGCAGGATGCCCGCCATGAGCAGCATTGCTAAAAACAATCGTTTCATAGTTTTGAGTGTGTTTTTAATACGGTGTCATTTCATAGAGAGAAACGCCTGCCGCGTGGGCTTTATTGCATATTTAGCCTTTTTTAAACTTGCCTGCGTGCAAGGCGGCCTCGGCCTTGGAGTGCAAAGCTACTTGCGCGGTGTTGCAAAGCAGTTTCGGTGCGGTTAACAATGCGTGAACATCGCCATAGGCAATGGTGTGCCGCACGGGCGTAATGTGCCGCCATGAGGGCAAATAATGCCCGAAGCCAGGCGTGCTTTGGCTTTTTATGCGTAATTTTGCACATTGGTTTTGCAGCCATACACAAAGAGAAAACAAAATGAACCCAACCAACAGCAACCTCTTTTCAAGGTGCACCCTCGTGTCGATAGCACTCATGGTGTGTGCCATGTTTGCCGCTTCGTGCCACGACGAGGGCGAAGACCAGTACAATCCCGTCGTGTCGCAGTTTCATCCGGGCGACACCGTGCCCGCGAAAGCACTGCAAAAGCTCGGTTCTGATGCCTTCTTCTTTGTCGTTCCAATACCCGACACCATATTCACGCTAATGCAGGGCAAGTCGTATAAAGACTACTGCACCGTGCCGCGCGACTCGCTGCGCTATCTGCAGTGCCTGCATGCCGACAAGAACGGCGTGACACTGGTGGGCGAAATGGTGGTCAACAAGTCGGTGGCCGCAACGGTGATCGAAATATTCCGGCAGTTGTATGCGGCCAAATATCCCATTGAGCGCATGCGCCTCGTTGACTATTGGGACGCCGACGATGAGCGGTCGATGACCGACAACAACTCCTCGTCGTTCAATTTCCGCTTCATCTCGCACACGCAAACCGTTTCGAAGCACGGCAAGGGATTGGCCATCGATTTGAATACACTATATAACCCCTACCACAAGTATGTGACCGAGGGCGGCGAAACCAAGGAGATTATTGAACCGGCAGCCGGCGCGCCCTACCTCGACCGCACCAAGAATTTCGACTACAAGATTGAGAAAGGCGACCTGTGCTACCGGCTGTTCACACAGGCAGGCTTCACTTGGGGCGGCGACTGGGACGACCGCAAGGATTATCAGCATTTTGAAAAGTAACGACTATATGCAGAACAAACTCAACGACATCAGTCTGTTAAGGGTGGTGGCCATGATCTTGGTGGTGTACTACCACAACATTTGCCCCTATTCCATGTGGGAAGCACCCGAAGGCGCGGGCTTCTGCCTGCCCGTATATGTGTCTGTTGCAACCTCGTTGCGCAACATTCACATGCCAATATTCTTTCTTATAGCCGGCTATCTGTTTGGTTATAAACGAATTAGGGGGGGGGTACGCCGAGGCGCGCGGATTTCTGATAGGTAAAGCCAGGCGTGTGCTTGTGCCCTACGTCACGGTAGGTTTGCTGCTTCTTGCCCTGCGTCAGGGACATTTGTCGCAATATTTTAGGGGCAATCTTGAACATCTGTGGTTTCTTGTCACCATATTCGAATGCTATGCCGTGGGCAAACTTCTTGATTTTGTGCTGTGGGAAAAGCAGCGCACAAAGGCCGGAGTGTTTGTTGCAGCGTGCATGGTTATGGTGTTGCAGAGGATGTTTGCGCTCCCTCTCAATGGCGATTTCATCGACGGTTTCTTCTTCTATCTTGCCGGAATGATCGTTGCATCGCTCAATATGGATAGTTTGATGAAACACCGTAAAACCCTTGTGTGGCTTGCTTCAGCGGCACTGGCATTGGTGGTGGCTTCGTTGGTAATTGGCAGAATGTATATGCCGGCAGGTGCGGTGTTTGTGCTTCTTGCGTTTCTCCCGTTGCGCACGGCGCATGTCGGCAGTCTGCCACGATGGGTGAAAAGCCTCGACAAATGCAGCATGGGCATATACATCGTGCACCACATAGTGATAAAGGCAATGAACAGGGTGGACATCGTGCACCACATCATGCAGACACATTACTATATTTATCCTGCGGCACAGTTTGTTTTTGTCGTTGCCCTGAGTTGGGGCGTGACATGGTGGCTGGGGCATTACCGCTTTTCACGCTATGTAGGACTGTGAGTTGCCGCCTTTGTAATCGTGCCTATAAGGGCTGCACTATGTCGTCTTCATCACCCGGCTGCGGTGGGGACATTGGACGGCAAAGGTGGACGTGGCTTAGCGCCGTGGCATGAAAAAAGGCTGCTTTCCGCATTGGTGGAAAGCAGCCTTCAAACTTTAGTATGTTATGAAAAATTTGAGAGAATCTGAAACTTCACAGTTTCGGGTTTTTTGTTTTACTAAACATGATTTTATTGTGAAAGCATAGAAATTTCAATCATTTGAGTATTGCGGTGCTCTGCGACTGTCCCACGTCGGGGAAGCCTCTTTTCAGCGAGTCGGCGCGTGCCGAATCGTTGAGTGCAACCGATGCTCCGTGGCTTGCACCCGGGTTTGCCGGCACTTCGGTGTAGCTGTCGTTGCGGAACGAGAACTGTGCGGCGTTGCTCAGGGTGAGCACTATGGCTACTGCGGCTGCGGCCTTGTAGAGCGGCGCGAAACGCTGCTTCATGGTGATGCGGCGTGCCTGCACCTTGCCAGACTGGCCTATTGCCGACATCAGCCTCTCGTCGAAATCCTCGCCCAGACGGTCGGTCTTCGGCTCAGTCTGCTCGTAGACGAACAGGCTGCGGTATCGCTCCAGTTCGCTGGGCACGTTGATCTGGCTGAAGAAGGAGCGCAGTATCTGCTCCTCTTCGAGTGTCGTCTCGCATTGCCAGTAGCGTTCGAGCAGTTGGTTGATGTATTTATAGTCCATATTTGTCGAGTTGGTCAAAACGTTGTTTTATTGTCTGCCGGGCCCTGAAGATGTTCACCTTCACCTGATCCTCGCTTATTCCGAGGGCTGAGGCTATCTCCTTGTAGGCTTTTCCTTCAAAGTCGCGCAGTTGCATGCAGCTGCGTTGCTTCTCGGGCAGACTGCCGATGAGCGATCGAACAATGGCCACACGGTCGTGAAGCTGTGCCTGCTCGAGCGGCGTCGAGTTGCTGTCGGCGCGTTCGGGGCCGCTTTCGTCGAGCGAAGCGGTGCGGTTGTCGGCACGCCGGGTGCGGTCGAGGGCAAGGTTGCGGCACACGGTTGTGCAGTAGGCTTCTATCGATTCTATCTGCTCCCATTCGTCGCGCCGGTTCCATACGCGTATCAGTGTGTCTTGCACGATGTCTTCTGCCTCGGCCCGGTTGAGCGTAATCCGGAGGGCAAGACGGTAAAGCATGTCCTTCAGTGGCAGTACATCGTTCTTGAAACTGACTGTGTTCATTGTGCTCTCTGTAATGATGACGGTTGTGGGGGAGTTTTGTTACAACGCGGTAGGTGCTTTTGCTTTCTTTAACATTCGGTGGGGTTGCGGTGTCAGCGGGTCACGGTTGTGCCTGCACCGGTGCCGAGTGCTTCGGCATTGGTTATGAGCACGCGTCCCACTCCGGCCTCCACTGCCCGTAGGGCGTTTTCGATTTTGGGCAGCATTCCGCCCGAAACCACGCCTTCTGCGGCGAGCCTTTCATAGTCGGGGCGTGTTATGTGCTCAATGACGCTGCTCTTGTCGTCGGGACAGGCGAGCACGCCGGGCAGCTCAAAACAGTAGGTGAGCGTCACGTCGAAGTGCTGCGCGAGGGCCTTTGCGGTTTCGGCTGCAATGGTGTCGGCGTTGGTGTTGAGCAGATTGCCGGCTCCGTCGTGGGTGAGCGGGGCGAGTATGGGGGTGAGTCCGGCCTCGGCCAGGGTTTTGAGCCGTGCTGCATCAACACGGTCGATGTCGCCCACGAAGCCGTAGTCGGTGCCATTGACGGGCTGACGGCGGTGTGAACGTATCGTGTCCATGTCGGCTCCGGTGAGCCCTATGGCATTGGTGCCGAGCGATTGCAGGCGTGCCACGATGCCTTTGTTCACGAGTCCGCCGTAGACCATGGCCGCCACTTCGAGCATTTCACGGCTTGTCACGCGGCGACCCTCCACCATGCGGCTCTCTATGCCGAGTGCCTCGGCGGTGCGTGTGGCGCGTCGTCCGCCTCCGTGCACGAGTGCTTTCAAACCGGGCAGGGCGGCGAATTTCCTTAGAAGAGCGTCGAGCCGTGCCTCATCCTCGACGAGTGCGCCGCCCACTTTTACTATGTTGAATGGCTGTTTCATAATTGTCGTTGCGCTGATGTGGTGTGTATATAACGAAAACGGTGGCATGGCCGGCCTTCGGCCTGCCGTGCCACCGCCGTGATGTGTGTGCCGGTTGTCATTCAAGGTAGGTGTAGCCGTAGAGCCCCGATCGGTAGTTGGAGAGGAATTCCTTGCCCTCTTCGAGCGAAATCTTGCCCTCCTTGACGCTCTTTGTCACCCATATCTCAAGCTGGCGCACGAGTTTCTTGGGGTTGTACTGCACATAGTCGAGCACCTCCTCGACGGTTTCGCCGTCGAAAATCTGGTCGATGTTGTAGTGACCGTCCTTTACCGATATGTGCGCGGCGTTGGTGTCGCCGAACAGGTTGTGCATGTCGCCGAGTATTTCCTGGTAGGCCCCGACGAGGAACACGCCTATATAGTAGTCTTCATTCTTCTTTATCGGGTGCACGGGAAGCACGTGCGACGCCATGCGGTTGGTGACGAAGTTGGCTATTTTGCCGTCGCTGTCGCATGTAATGTCCTGCAGTGTGGCGTTGCGCGTGGGCCGTTCGTCGAGCCGCTGTATTGGCACTATTGGGAAAATCTGGTCGATTGCCCATGTGTCGGGGAGCGACTGGAAGAGCGAGAAGTTGCAGAAATACTTGTCGGCAAGTGTTTTGTCGAGGTTTTTCAGTTCTTCGGGCGTGTGTTTCAGCGACTTTGCCATACTGTTTACTTCGCGGCACACGCTCCAGTACATGCTCTCAATCTCGGCCCGAGTGCGCAGGTCTACGATGCCGTGCGAGAACAGGTCGAGTGCTTCCTCGCGTATTTGTTCGGCGTCGTGCCAGTCTTCGAGCATGGTGCGGGGGTTGAGGTTGTCCCAGATGTCGTAGAGGTCTTTCACGAGTTGGTGGTCGGTTTCGCTCGGAACAAATTCCTCACGCATCTCGGGCAGCGACGTTGTCTCGAGCACATCGATGATGAGCACGGAGTGATGGGCGCTGAGCGAACGTCCGCTTTCGGTGATGATGTTGGGGTGGGAGATGCCGTTTTTGTCGGCGGCATCGACGAATGTGTATATACAGTCGTTCACATACTCCTGTATGGAGTAGTTCACCGAGCTCTCGCTCGACGACGACCGCGTGCCGTCGTAGTCAACTCCCAGTCCGCCTCCGCAGTCAACGAAGTCGATCTTATAGCCCAACCGGTGCAGTTGTATGTAGAAGTTGGCCGCCTCGCGCAGTGCGGTTTGTATGCGGCGTATCTTGGTTATCTGCGAACCGATGTGGAAGTGTATGAGCCGCACGCAGTCGTGCAGTCCCTTTTCGTCGAGAATTTCGAGCGCGTGCAGCAGTTCCGACGATGTAAGTCCGAACTTGCTGGCATCGCCTCCGCTTTCCTGCCATTTGCCCGAACCGCTCGATGCGAGCTTTATGCGTATGCCTATGTTGGGTTTCACGCCCAGTTTCTTGGCCGCCGTGGCTATGAGGTTTATCTCGTTCATCTTTTCCACGACGATGAATATGCGTTTGCCCATTTTCTGCGCGAGCAGAGCGAGCTCTATGTAGCTCTGGTCTTTGTAGCCGTTGCACACTATTATTGAGTCGCTTTGGCACTGCACGGCAATCACTGCGTGCAGTTCGGGTTTCGATCCGCATTCGAGTCCGAGGTTGAACTTGCGTCCGTGCGAGATGATTTCCTCCACCACGGGCTGCATCTGGTTCACCTTTATGGGATAGACGATGAAGTTCTCGCCTTTGTAGTTGTATTCCTCGGCCGCTATCTTGAAGCAGCTTGAAGTCTTCTCGATGCGGTTGTCGAGGATGTCGGGGAAGCGCAGCAGCACGGGCGGAGTTACGTCGCGCAGTGCAAGTTCGTCCATCACGTCGCGCAGGTCAATCTGCGTGTTGTCCTTGCAGGGCGTGACATACATGTCGCCGGCATCGTTTACGCCGAAATATGACGTGCCCCAACCGTTGATGTTGTAGAGTTCTTTGGAATCTTCAATCGTCCATTTTTTCATTCGAATGTCTTTAAGCGGTTTGTCTGGTGGGTTGTTAAGGTAAGGCTTCGCCTTGGCGTCTGCTCAGATGCCTACGAGTTGCCGCAGCTGCTTGACCGACTGGCATATCTTGTCGTAGTTGTCGAGCAGGCTCACGTCGAGTGTGTGGCGTGCCTTCAGGTAGTGTTGCTCGCGCTGCGCGAGC
This sequence comes from Lachnospiraceae bacterium, assembly GCA_963654815.1. GTDB lineage: Bacteria > Bacteroidota > Bacteroidia > Bacteroidales > Bacteroidaceae > Prevotella. The sequence continues at coordinate 10,327 of CAVKCP010000033.1, forward strand.
TGTGCGGTAATGAATGTGCGCACCTCTTCGGGGCTTTTGCCGATCAGAAGGGGGCGCACCGAGCGTCCCATCTGCAGATGGCTGTAAAGCACTTCGGGCGTGGCCTTGAGGTAGACGGTGTCGCCCTGCGCGTTCATGTATTCCATATTGTCGTAGAAACAGGGCGTGCCTCCGCCGCAGCTCACCACGACATTCTCAAACTCGGCCACTTCATGAAGCATGTTCCGCTCTATGCGGCGGAACCCTTCTTCGCCGTGTTCGTCGAATATTTCTTTCACGGTGCGGTGCATGCGCGTCTCGATATACCAGTCGAGGTCGTAGAAGGGCAGCTTGAGCTCTTGTGCGAGTGCGCGCCCCACCGTTGTTTTTCCGGCTCCCATGTAGCCTATGAGCATTATCCTTGTCATTTCTTGCGTGCCGATGTGCCGCGCCGTTTGGTTGTTGTCGGCGTGGAGTTGACTATTTCCATGCATTTCTCGTAGGTAAGATCTGCGGCGGTGGGGTGAAGTTCCTTCGGTATGCGGAAGTTCTTGCCGTCGTAGGCTATGTATGGGCCGTAGCGGCCGTTGAGCACTTCGAGCTTCGGGTCTTCGGCGAATGTCTTCAGGTGACGCTGCTCTTCCTGCTTGCGCTTGTCGTTGATGAGGCCGATGGCAGTGTCGAGCGTTATCGACATCGGGTCTTGGTCTTTGGGTATCGACACATACTTGCGGTCGTGCAGCACATAGGGGCCGAAGCGGCCTGCGCCCACCGACACCTCTTTACCTTCATATTCGCCTATCGTGCGGGGCAGTTTGAACAGTTCGAGAGCCTCTTCGAGCGTTATGGTGCCTATGCTCTTGTCGGCGGGAAGCTGTGCGAAGCGCGGCTTCTCGTTGTCGTCGGCGGTGCCTATCTGCACCACCGGACCGTAGCGGCCTATCTTCACAAACACGGGATGCCCCGTGGTGGGGTCGGTGCCGAGCTGGCGTTCGCCGGCTTTGTGTTCAGAACGGGCGTTCATCACCTTGTCTACGGTGGGCTCGAAGTTGCTGTCGAAGTGCTGCATCATGGTTGTCCACTCCTCTTTTCCCTCGGCAATGCGGTCGAACTGGCGCTCCACCTTGGCCGTGAAGTTATAGTCCATTATGGCGGGGAAGTTGTCCATGAGGAAGTCGTTCACCACCATTCCTATGTCGGTGGGTATGAGTTTGCCCTTTTCGTTGCCCGTTGTCTCCACCTTGTGTGTGGGGGTTATGATGAGTCCGCGCAGAGTGTCGATGGTGTAGGGGCGCTCTTCGCCCTTGCGGTCGCCCTTGTGCACATATTCGCGTTGTTGTATTGTGCTTATGGTGGGGGCGTAGGTTGAGGGGCGTCCTATGCCCAGCTCTTCCATTTTGTGCACGAGGCTTGCTTCGGTGTAGCGTGCCGGGCCCTGCGAGTAGCGCTCGGTTGCGCTTATTTCGCGGCGTTGCAGCGCGTCGCCTTCGGCCATTGCGGGCAGACGGTGTGAGAAGGGTGAGGCCGTGTCGTCGTCTTCGTCGGTGGATTCGCGGTAGACTTTAAGGAATCCGTCGAACTTTGTCACTTCGCCGTTGGCCACGAATTTCTCGCCTGTGGTGCTTATGTCGATTGTTGCCGTGGTTTTCTCAATCTGAGCGTCGGACATCTGGCATGCTATGGTGCGCTTCCAGATGAGTTCGTAGAGGCGTTTTTCTTGTGCGGTGCCGTCTATTGAGGTGTTGCTCATGTAGGTGGGGCGAATGGCTTCGTGGGCTTCCTGCGCTCCCTTTGAGCTTGTGTGGTAGGTGCGCGGCGCGCTGTATTCCTCGCCGTAAAGCTTTGTTATTTCTTCTTTGCTTGCCCCGATGCACAGCTTTGAGAGGTTCACGCTGTCGGTACGCATGTAGGTTATGAGTCCGTTTTCATACAGTCGCTGTGCCACCATCATGGTTTGCGACACCGAGAAGCCCAGTTTGCGTGCCGCTTCCTGCTGCAGTGTCGATGTGGTGAACGGTGCTGCGGGCGTGCGTTTGAGCGGTTTCTTCGTAATCGAGCTCACGCTGAACGTGGCAGTCTTGCATTTCTCGAGAAAGGCCATGGCCTCGTCGTGCGTGTCGAAGCGCGTGTCGAGCTCGGCTTTCACCTCCGATGCCGACCCGTCGGCGTTTTCCTTGGCGAAGATGGCGTTGACGCGGTAGAATGGAGTGCTCTTGAAATTCTGTATTTCGCGTTCGCGTTCAACGATGAGTCGCACTGCCACGCTCTGCACGCGGCCTGCCGAGAGAGCCGGTTTCACCTTGCGCCAGAGCACAGGCGAGAGCTTGAAGCCCACGATGCGGTCGAGCACGCGGCGTGCCTGCTGTGCGTTCACGAGGTTCATGTCAAGGTGTCGCGGGTGGTTTATGGCCTCGATAATGGCCGGTTTGGTTATTTCGTGGAACACGATGCGGTTGGTTGACACCTCGTCGAGGCCGAGCACCTCGCACAGGTGCCACGAAATGGCTTCTCCCTCGCGGTCTTCATCGCTTGCGAGCCACACCGTCTTCGATTTCTTTGCGCTGTCCTTGAGTTTCTTCACCAGTTCTTCCTTGTCTTTGGGTATGACATAGTCGGGCTGGAGTGTATCTTTGTCTATGCTGAGTTCCTTTTTCTTGAGGTCGCGTATGTGGCCGTAAGACGACATCACCTTGTAGTCGGGGCCTAAGAATTTCTCTATTGTCTTAGCCTTTGCGGGGCTCTCGACGATGACCAAGTTTTCTTGCATATCTTATTCTACTTCTTTATTTTGGGCGCAAAAGTAAGCATTTTTTTATTTATACATTATTATAATGTGAAAAATTATGTTTTATTAAAAAGCTTGCATGAGCCGCCTTGGGCGCGGCTTGGCGGCTTGCCCGGCGGGCGGTTTCTGCGGCAGGGCACAAAAAAAGGAGAGCCTCCGCCCGTGAGCGTGAGGCCCTCCACCGTTGTCTGTCGTTCGTTCAGCCTACTTTTCAAGTTTCCCTTCAATCTCTTTCTTTCCCGTTGATGGACGGCATCATTCACCCGAATCATCCTTAAAACCACACCTTGCAACACCGCTAAACGGTGTGTAGCAAACAGAGTTCGCCCGGAGTGGCATCGTGTCGGCGCAGCGGCGTCAGGTTTCCCAGGTATATCCAAGCGAGCGTGAGCACCACCAAGATAACATCAGTAAAATCCGCTACAGACAAAGCTTTCCATGCCCTATCCCGTTCAAGTCAGTCAGTCGTCGTCAGTTCCCCGTCATTTCGGAATCCCTTACGCAAACTTCGGTCGTCGCCATCGGCTTGCCGTGCCGGGAGTCGAACCCAGTGCGGAGGCTTGACGCCCCCGTCGGTACCACCCGCGAAGCAACCTCAGGGTCGGTATTTCGTTTTCATTCATTCCATTGGCACACCCAGGGCCGAGGCTATGAGCCTCTTGCGCATCGTGAGCGTCTCGTTGCCCAGGCGGCTCAGCAGGTTGTAGTAGCCGCCAATCTCGGTTATGTTGAGGGGCGCCGGCATGCGCGGCGTTACGGTTGTTGCCTCGCTGGCCACGCGCTGCAGTATCTGCAGGCGCAGGGAGCGCATCTCGTCAGAGGTTTCGTTGGCAATGATTTCCGACAGTGCCGTGAGCAGTTTGTTGGTTGCATCCTCGTTCATATCGTTGTGTTTTTAATGAGTTCTTACAGTTATTTCGTCTTCTTTTCGCCGTCACTGGCTGTTGATGCCGAGTAGTTGGCGCACGATGTACACTTGCACGCCGTCTGCGCTGCGCCCGTTGCGCTTCCGCCCGACGCTTGTTTGTCGCCCGACGCGCCTTGTTGTGAGGTCGAGGCTGCCGGTTTGTTGGCGTTTATCTTTGCCACTTCCACGTCTTTTTCGTTGCTCGACTGTGTCTTTTGCAGTTCCACGCCACCCGTAATCACCTTTCCGGCAAGTTCGGCTGCGGCCTTGATTGCCTCGGTTGTCATTTCCGACGAGGCGTTTATGGCGTTGTCGCGTCCCGTGGCGGCGTTGTTGTCGGCCGTTTGCAGCAGTTCGCGCATGTCTATCTGGCTCAGAACGTCGGCAAATTGCGGTGTCTTGGCAAGCTCCTTCAGTATTGAGGCGGCCTGGACGTGCTGCGGCAGGGTGGCTCCCTGGGTGGGCATCGTCACTGTGGGTGCGCTTGCATTGGCCAGCAGACTGCTTCCGCCGAGGTAGGATGAGTCGAGGCTTGTGTGGTCGATGTCGGAGTCTTTCCAGTTCCAGAAGCGTGTGATGTCAATCAGTTCGCTCACGTTGGTCTCGCCGAGCACGGCCTCGCCAATCATGCCTTTCGTGGGCACCGACACTACGGTGCTCGGCACGCGGAAGTCGGTTGTGTGGTGTTTGTATATGCGGTCTTGCAGCGTGCGGCTCGAGAATTCGCTCTCCAGCACCTTGTCCACCTTCTTGTCGCCGTCGTCTGCGGCATCGCCGTTTATCTCGTCTACCATTGCCTTTATCACTCCTTCGTCGTCGGGGATGTAGAACGGCAGCACGATGTTGTTGCCGTAGAAGCCGAGTGGCGAGAGCGCATCGACGCAGTTGAGCAGCGGATAGTCGGTTATTGATTTATTGTTGTCACCGTTGGTGTCCATCGATACGGTGTAGCCTTCCAACATCAGCACCCGTTCTCCGTCTGAAAGGCCTTCCCACACCTTGCGCGAATAGTTGAAAGTGTTGTAAAGCACATGCTGGTAGAGCTCTTCCACGCGGCGCAGTTCGGCTTTTGTGTAATACATTGTACCCTTGCGGTGCAGCGTGGCCGTCATCTTGCTGCCGAGCGTTGTGCCCACGTCGGTGAGGTTGAACGTCTCGCTTCCGGTATCGGTTACGTCTATGGTGACGTTGAGTGCGGCTGCGCCTATCATCTCACTTTCGGTTAGCGATATGCTTTGCGACTCTATCAGCGACAGTGCTTCGTTGTAGTGGTCGATGTTTTTAAGGTCGTTGTCGCTGTCCTTGTTGTCTTGCGCGAAGTGCTGAATCTTCGTGGAGAGTTTTCCCATGGCCGCGTTTATGGCGTTGGTATACTGGTCTTCGGTGAGATGGTATACCGTAATCGGGTTGCAGTGCCGTTCCACCACCACGCTGAATGTCTTGTCTGATGCGCACCCCCTGGGCAGGGTGAAGTTGCAAGTGCATGTCGTTATAGTGGCCTCGCCCCGCGTCTTCTCCACCTTCGCGCTCAGGTTCTGCTTGGTATGCACCGTGGGCTGGTAGGGCGAAATCTCGGCGTTGCAGTTGCTGTGGTTCTTGTTGTAGGGGCAGATGGTCTGTCCGTCGTTTGTGCGGAGGTAAATGTCCACACTTTCTTCGTGCAAGAATTTGCCTTTGATTTCTATTGTCAGTTTCTTCTCCGTGGCCTTGTCTTCTTCCTGCCAATTGTTTGTGTAGAAAATTTCGCGGCAGAGAGTGAGCGCATCGCGGTAGCTGTAGGGCAGACAATCGGCGAGAATGTCGGCGTAGCGCACCAGTCCGTAGTAGCGGTTTTTGAAACTTGCGGGTGTCATGTCGCCCTGCCCCGATGAGTCGCTCCCGTTGAACTGGATGAGAGAGAGCGGAACGAAGAGCACGAGCTTGACGTTGTCAACGCACGTCTGCAGCTTGTAGCGGCGCATCACTTCCCAATACTGCACCGTCATTATGTGCGAGTGGTTGTGGTTGGCAATGAGTTTGGTGCTCACCGACTCGGTCTCCGAGCTTGTGGCCGTGCGTATTGCCACGCGGTTGGCTTGTGCCACGCGTGAGCTTGCGCTCGCTATGGTGGTTTGGAACCGCTCGGCTGCCTGCGACGCGTCGCTGTAATTGCTCGTTGTCTGTGCGCTTGACGACGACGACCCCTTGCTGCTTGCACTTCCGGCATTGCCGCTTGCCAGGAATAACGTGCCGCTCACACTGCGGCTTTTGGCCGATGTAGAGTATTGGGATTTCTGCGATGCTGCTCCTGATTGCTCGGCTGCCTGTGAGAAAATCTCTTCTATGATGTCGTTTTGTGTTTGGTTTGTGGTGTCGCTCACTCTGTCGGTGCCGCTGGTGTTGTCGTCAACGGTGTAGCTTTCGGTGCGTTCCCTTACGATGATGCGCTGTTCTTCGCCCGGTGCGAGGGCCAGCGAGTAGAGCAAATCGCCCAAAGCATAGCCGTCGGGCACCCATGCCTGTGTCATTCCCAGCACATAACCAATGCTCAAGCCGTTGCTCATGCACAGGTTTTGGGGGCTATTGCTCATATTGTTCTTGAATGCCGACACGTTGATTGGCTCGCTCATATTTTTGCGGCTGGTGGTGGCTCCGGGCACCGTGAGACGTTGCAGCAGGTTGTATCTGAACGTGCGTACCGGTGCAGTGTCGGGATTCAGATATACGGGGTTGGCTCCTTCTTCGCCCTGCAGGCGCACGCTGGGCAGCGTCTTGGCTTCGGCTGCGGCCTTGCCGAACTTGTCGGCGTCGAGCGCGAATATGGTGTCGCGGCTCAAATCGCACACCACTATGCCGTCGGCAGTGTCGGGCAGGTGGCTGATTATGTCGCTTGCCGATCGCGTTATGGCCTGTTCGCCGTCGCTGTTGATGAAGGTGAACGTGAGGATAGACAACAGGTTGTAGCGTTCGGGCATGTGTATCTCGAACACGCCGTCGCTGTCGGTGTATGCCTTTGCCGGTTGTTGCAGGGCAGCGAGGTCGTTTACCGAACTGAGGAAGCCCGTGAGCTGCACCAGTATGCCCACTGCCGGCTGCGTGCTGCCGTTGGCGGTTACCGTGGCCTTGCCTTTTATTGTCTGCGGCAAGCCGCAGGTGTCGCTCAGGTCGAGCGTGCGCAGTCCGTCGATAATGCTTTGGTAGGTGCCCACCACCTCCGATTCCTGCACCGTTTCCTCAATTTCGGCAAACAAATGTGTGGGTGTTTCCTGGTCGGACATGTCGAGTGCAAACGTATCTGAAGGCGTGTAAGTCTGTATGCGGTTGCCTTTCTTCGCTTCGAGCATGTATCTGTTTGCCGCAGCCTTTATCGTCCTCAACAGTGAGCTGGTGACTTTCTCTTTAAGCCGTGAGCGGTCATTTCTGTGAATGCGGTTTATGGTCGTGACATCGCCATACGGTCTCAGGCTTGTGAGGCAGTCGGTGGCGTCGGTCTCTCCCTCGTCGGGGCAGATGCGGGTGATTCCCATTGAGAGGAGCGCCCTGATGATTCGTGGGGTGAGAATGGTCTTTCCTACGAATGTGTTGAGGTTGGCAAGGTCGCTCACCTTGCTTTCCTTCGGGCGCAGATCCTTGGCCGTGGCAATGTATTGTGTGATGTATTCCTCGGTGGGGCAGACGAATGTGCCGAGCTGGCTTGTGGCGAGCGTCTTCATAATGCTGTACAGTTTTGAGCTGTCGCAGCGTGCGAGGTCGTCAACGCAGCGCACTCCTGCCTGCACCATGAGCCATGCCGCGTCGGCGGTGATGCTCTCGATGCGCCAGAGGTCGGCCTGCCTCACCCACAGGTTCACCTGCTGCAGGGTGACGAGCTGCTCGGTTGTTACCTTGCTGCCGCCTTTGCCTGCCGTGTTTTCCTGCTTCTTCTTCACGCTGTTCCACAGAGCGGTGCGCTTCGTTGGGGTCGATGCTTGCGTGAGCAGCGTGCCGGTGTCGCAGATGCCTACTGATTTTAATATCTCGCAAAGGCTCTTGCTTATGCCCTTTATAGGAATGAGGGAGCTTCCGGGTGAGGAGTTCTTGATTGTCGTGCCCATAATTGAGAGAATTATTTTAGGTTAAAGATATAGATTTTACAGTCGTGCCGCTGTCCGCACTGGTCTTTGTCGTTTCCGCATCGGCCATTATATATGTTTCATATATTAATGTGTCTGTCGGCGGCAGTCAGCCCGTTGTTTTTGTTTCTGTTGCAAAGTAACTGAAAATCAGGGCGAAACAGTAGGATATTTTTTACAAAAAATAGGATATTCTTTACATTCTGCCCGTTTGCATGTATATTTCGGCGAAAATGAATGGATTTTTGCTCGTGGGGGAGGGGAAAATCGAATGCGCCGGAAAAGAAAAATCCTGCAAGCCGTAAAACTTGCAGGATTATGTTTGAAGTGCTTCAATGTGGGTTTGAAGCGTTATGGCCATGTTTGTTATATCGTCGTGATTTTGTCGAGCATTTCTTTCAGTTCCAAAACAAACTGGCGGGAGCTTGTGCGCATATTTCCGAAATAGCACTCGCTTTCCATGCTTTCAACAAAGCCGACGGTGCTCTGACTGTCGGAGTAGAGTGACAATTTTTCCGATTGCATCAGCGTTATTATCGACGCTACATTGAATATAAGTTTGGTGTCGTCGTGAACATACGGAGCCACCAATGTAAGGTATTTCGTGCAATCTTTGGTTTCGTCGATGTGTCTGAATAGGTTTACCGTTTCATTGTTCACCTGCTGGGCCTTCGATCGTATCAAGGTTGCTTCGATGAGCCAATATCTTTCATGGTTGTAAATCTCGATGTCGCCGATGTTGCCCGGTGCGTGGGAGTATGGAATGCCAGCCTCGTCGCAGATGTAATTTGGCTTGTATGTGTATTCATCTCCAAAATAGGTATAGGCGTAAAGAGTGAGCAGGAACTCAAACTTAACGGGGTCTTGGATGAACCAGAAGTTGTCTTTGCCGCTTTTGTCGCCGATGGAGAGTTTCAATAACGATTGTTTCAGACTTTCTCTTGTCAGTCCATACGACCTGATTATTTCCGTAATCTTCCGGTTGTATTCGGCAGTTGAACGGTTTTCGGCCTCTCTGTGAGCCACGACAATACTCTCCAATCTGTCGTCAAAAGATCCCAGTTCTTCAAAATACAGTTTGTGGTTTTCCTTCGCTTCGTCTGTAATCGAAAAATTCTCGGCTTTCAGTGCTTTGTACAACTCCATGCGGTTTTCGTTGGGAGACAGCATGATAATGCCTTGGTATTCCACTGTAACGAAGCCGGTCAATTGCAAAACGCGGAATACAGTGTTGCCGTAATCTCTGAATGCAGTCACTTGTTTTGCTATTTTTGCATGGTCGGGCAGATTGGAGTATTTGTTCAGAACAAAGGCATAAGCCTTGTCTGCATCGTTTCCTATCTTATATTTCTTCAGGATTCTTAGGAAATCGGCAACATTCCCATTGTCGGAAAACAGACCGACGTTGAACTGGTTTATAGACAGTCTGTGCCCTTTCTCCTTCAGTTGTATAATGGAATCGACGATGAACTCGAAGAAATTGAAATCGTTGAGCACACGCCTGTATGGCGACATCCTCCAAAAACGCATGCATTGCACGGCAAAGGCTTCTGACAAAGTGATTTTGCCGCTTACCAATGCCTTGGCAACGGGCGACAATTTGAGCGGTTCTTTGTATTGTGCATATATGAAGCCGAATTCGGACAGGGTTTTCAGATACCTCGTAAAAGCTGCTTGGTAGCCGGTAGGGTAGCCCCATTCGTTGTTGTGTGTGCAGTTGGCTTCAATCCATCTGTGCAGAAACCTCTTCGTAAGGTTGGTATCGGTCAATTTGTCGGTGGTTACTACGCCGTCGAGATAAAGTTGTGAATAGACGTCCAGTATGCCCCGGTCGTCCAAAACAACACCCTCGTGCTTGGCAAACGATTTGAGTATTCCCTCGTATCTTTCGGGATTTCTCACCGCCACTTCAAGTGCCATTTGCTTGTATTGGCGCGGTCTGTGTTTAACATTATTGGCCATAGCATTAAATTTAAAAGTTGGTTACGAGCACTTCGCTGAATTTCTTTATGCTGTTGTCGTTGAAACTTATATAGTTGCTTTTGATTGGATGGCTGTTATATCGGGCCGACCATTCTAGAAACACGTCGTTAACTTGCCCTCTGTAATGCGTTACATTCGATATGGCGAAATGCACGTTGCGGGCATTTAGACTGTCGAGCAGGCTCAAAAGGTCATGCTCCGTATCAGAATTCCATAGTTTGTTGTATTCGCTTGAAGTGATGAGATAAGGCGGATCAAGATACACCAAGTCGTTATCCTGAAAGTCGATGTTTCCCAAAAAGTCGCGGAAATCGAGATTGAACCACTCCACTTGCTTCGTTTCAAGCAAAGAAAAGTAATCCTCCAAGGCATCGAAAGTGTTTCGGTTGAAATCAACGTCGCCCACGGGGAGGTTGAAATCGCCTTTCTTGTTGAACCTCAGCATTCGGTTGAAGCCATAGATGAGCAGCGCATACAACAATACAGTGTTCTCTCTGCCGCTTCGGTTGTAGTCGGCCCGCATGCTGTTGTATGCATCCTTGTTGTATTTTGCAAAGTAGGTTTTGGGGAAAGCCCGTTTCAAATCTTCGGGTACGGTGTTTCCCTTGAACGACAAAGACAGACCGTACTGTCTGACGATAGCGAAGAAATCTTCGTAGAATTTCTCTTTGCAGTCTGCATAGCTGCACAGCATGCGGTGAATGGAAATGACGTTGGCATCGATGTCGTTCAGCAGAAAGCCCTCTGCGTTGATATTCATAAACACAGACCCTCCGCCGACAAACGGTTCGACAAGTCGGTTGATTTTGTCGGGAAAATGGGTCTTTATCTCCTTTATCAGTTTATATTTGTCACCCACATAAAAGAGAGGGGAACGAGCGATGCCGTTTTTCATTGTCTATTTTTGTAATGAACAAATACTCCATGTGGTTGTCAAATTCGGTCTTGCCGGCGTTGAATGGTGTGTGCGAATGTGTGAACACCTTGGTTTCACCGCACTTGTTGAGTACGTCGAGAATTTGTTCAAGTTTAATCTTGTTTTGCGACGATGTGCTTTTCGATTTGTATGTATTGTTGTATGAAACCGCCAGATATTTGCTGTCAACATGCGCCACGAGGTCGGTGAAGGCATCGAAAGCCTTGGTGCGGCAATAATTGCTCATGTGCTCTTCTTCGGGCTTCCTGGCTTCGCCCTTTAATTCGGGCTTGTCCCATTTCACAAGCACCTCATACACATGGTAAAACCTGCTGTACTGGCGCGAATTGTAGGGCGGATCCATGTAGACAATATCCGTATGTATGTCTCTTGCCAGTTGGTTGGCGTCTTGCTGGAAGATGTTCACCTTGTCGAGACTTTGCGCATCTATCATCCTCATGATGAATTTCTTCGGCTTTATTTCCTTCTTGATATAAGCCTCGAAATGCCCGAGAGTGTTCGCAATCTTGTCCATGCTGTATATCAGCGACGCAATAAGAATGGCATATTCTTTATGTGTCAATGTGCACTTTATGTCTTCTATCACGTCACGGATGTGCCCGATTATCTTTGCAGATGCCTCGTCAAAGTATTTGCCGCCGTAGTTCTCCGAGAAATAATTGTCATGTATTTCTGTCGGGTCTATGCCGTTGAACGCGTCAAGCAAATCAAGTATTTTGTCTTTGTTCCATTCTCCCTTACCGAAAAAGGCTTCATAAAGGATGTTGTTGGAATAGAGAAAATCGTTGATTATGACATTGGAATACAACTGTACAGCCCTGTTCGACACTGTGCCAGTGCCTGCGAATATGTCGCAGAAGCTTTTTATGCCGTGGGTTTCCCTCTCGATAATGCCGAAAATCCAGTCCACCAGTTTCGCCTTGCACCCGATGTAGCGGCGGCTCTCTATCTTGTAGGGCTTTGTGTAGACGGCATCCTTCCACAAAGGGAGTATGCCTTCGCCATACACGGCTCGCGCTTCATTGAGAGTGTAAGACTCCATGTCTTCAATGTCTATGTCGGAATATCTCATGTGCCGTTTTGTTCTTTAACTGCCCGAAGCAGGTTTTTCAGAGGTGGTAACTGTTTTCTTTTTGGGCTTCAGAATGCAAAATTACAAAAATGTCGCGAAAAAGAGCGGTTGTTGGCGATATTCGCTGACTTGTAGCCGATGCCGTTTTCATGAAATTCTGCTTGTGTCTGCACACGGAAGAATATGGAAATGCTAACCGCGCAGCCCTTAATGCGCTGAAAAAGAAAAATGCCGCAAGCTGGAAAACTTGCGGCATTTCTTGAAAGGCGCTTCAAGATGGGCTTGAACCAACGACCCCCTGATTAACAGTCAGGTGCTCTA
>CAVKCP010000034.1:0-22163 GCA_963654815.1 Lachnospiraceae bacterium
CAATAAACGCAGGGGCAAGCCCCTGCGCTATAATATGTCGTCCCTACGGGACTTGATGGTTGCAAAGTTTTTACCAGACACCAATAATAAAATTCTGCACAATTTTTAATCCGAATTTGAGCACCCTACAAGAAAGGGGCAATTGGCTGCAAATATAGAAAAAGCAATGGGCACAAGATCTTTATTGTGGCCTTGTGCCCGGTTGCCGTTGTCTTCGTCAGCGGTTACAGTGTGGTGATGTCGCCGGCCAGTTCGTCGCGCCGTCTTATTACCACCGAGTCATACATCATCATTACGATGTCTTCGTTGTAGTTGCCTATGCACTCCTCGTTTTCCTCGCCTTGCATGTTGCGCTGTATCAGTCTGAAGAAATCCACGCCTGCGCCGTAGGCGTGCAGGTAGGCACCGCCGAAGCGGGGATTGATTTCGCTGAGGTAATATTCGCCGTCCTTGTACCAGAAATCCATGTCTACCGGACCGTAGAACGTGAACACTTCGCATATCTCGCGGATGAAATCGAAGAGCTTCGGGTCTTTAAACGAGATTGTCTTGCTTGCTCCTCCTATCTTGGTTTCTATCTTGCGCTTTGAGAACGCTGCCACGGGGCGGTGCGAGATGCAGTCGATGTAGACATCGGCATCGCAGTCGCCGTTGGTCATGAATTCCTGTATTATGTACGAATACTTGCCCTCTTGCCAGTAGGCTTCCAGTTCTTCGGGCGTTTCGCACTTGTGCGCGCCTACACTTCCGCTCCCCGTTCGGGGCTTGATGAACACCGGAAAACTGATGTCGCCCTTGTCCAATCCTTCCCGGAAATGATCCATTGTATCGTAGGTGAGCGTTGTGCGTATGCCGTGTGCCGTGAGGTGGCGATACATCTCGTATTTGTCGAAACACAGGTGGGCGGTCTCAGCGTCGGGTGCAAGCACGAGTATGCCCTCCTTCTCAAACTCGCTGCGGTGGCGTGCAAGTATTTCTATCTCGGGGTCGATGAGAGTTGTGACGGCCTGCACCCCTTCGTTACGGGCAATATCCATAACGGTGGGCAGATAGTCGAGACTGCTTATGGGTGGAACAAGGTGGCGCGAGTCGGCCACATACAGTGCCGGGGCTGTGGCTTGCAGGTCGGTTGCGACAATACGGCAACCTTCGCCCAGCGACTCTTTCATAAACTGAAGCAGTTGCACGCGGCGGCCGCAACTGCAGAAAAGCATGGTGTTCATTGTCTTTGCCCTTTCATTGGTTTGGTTAATGACAACCTTGTGCTAAGACAATGGCTTCCGATGGTAGGGGAAACGGATTTACCCCCCCCAGTTAAGTTCCTTTAACATAATGCGTGTGTGATTTATTCTGCCGCAAAGTTACACGTTTGTGATGATAGACACAAACTTATGGCCCGTTTTTTGAGCTTTTGTCTGAAATCCAATGAATGTTGCCGCCGACCCGGAAAGCGGTTTTATGCGCGCTGCATGCCATTTGTTTGTGCTTGGGTGAAGCCTTTTTTGTGGCGTGGGGCGTGCGCCGCACACGCGTGCTGCACTTGCTACACGCACGTGCTCCTTATGCCGCACGCCACCACCTGTGCTTGGTCTTGCGGCAGGCATATTGGCCTTTCGGTTGAAATAAGCCGCCTTTTTATAATAACGTATATCGGCTTTTCCGCTATTTTTCATAATTTTTGCGTAATTTTGCACAGAAACAGGCACTTGAAAACTGATGAATTGATATTCTTGCTGACATGACTGCATTTTCTATTTGTGCCTATACCGAAAGTGTGCAGCTTTTGCATGGCGCGCGCATACGCATCTAATCTCAAAAACAAACAAAATGAACAGTAATGCAACTCTTCTTGGAGTGCTGCTATCTATGTCGATACCCAATATCGGCCAAGCCGCAGCCACACCCCAACCGCAACATCTTTCGCAGAGCAACATCGTAGTGAAGGGAGTGGTGGTTGATGCCGCAGGCGATCCGGTGATTGGTGCGTCGGTGGTTGAAAAAGGCACTACCCGTGGCACAGTGACCGACATTGACGGGCATTTCGAGCTCGGTGCCGGCGCAAACGCCACCTTGCACATCACATACATAGGCTACAAGACCGTTGATGTGGCTGCCACCCCCAACATGAAGGTGGTGCTCGAAGACGACAACGCACTGCTCGACGAACTCGTGGTGGTGGGCTACGGACGCCAGAAAAAGGTGAACCTCACCGGTGCCGTGGCCAACATCGACCTCGACCGCACGCTTTCGTCGCGCCCCGAATTCGACGTGGCCAAGGCTCTGCAAGGCGCAGTGCCCGGCCTGAGCATAGTGAACAGTAACGGCGACATCGACTCGCAGCCCAGCGTGCGCATACGCGGTTTGGGCACACTGTCCAATGGTCAGTCGTCGAGCCCGCTCATTGTGGTCGACGGAGTGCCCACCGACGACCTCTCGATGATAAACGCCAACGACATAGCCTCGATTTCGGTGCTTAAAGACGCGGCCTCGTCGTCGATATACGGCAGCCGCGCCGCCTTCGGCGTGATACTTATTACCACCAAACAGGCCGACAAGGGCGACCGCCTTCAGGTTAAGTACAACGGCTATCTGGCATGGGACCAGGCCACCATTCTGCCCGATTTTCCCGACGTGCCCACACAGCTCACCGCCGCACTGCGGGCAAAGGCACGCAAGGGAAGCGGTTCGGTGGAGCTGTTCGGAATGTATTTCGACAAGCTGCTGCCCTATGCACAGAAATGGAAAGAACAGAACGGCGGTTCGAAGAAGGGTTACAGCCAGATGAACGCCTACACCGACGACAACAATGTGGGCGACTACCGCTTCATCGACGGGCAGCCCTACTATTACGCCGACTACGACATACAGGATGTGTGGTATGACAGTGCCGCCCCATCAACGAGCCACGACATCTCGCTGAGCGGTTCGAGCGGCAAGACATTCTACTACATCGACTTCGGCTACAACCACAAGCAGGACGTGATGAAGATAAGTCCGGCCAAGCTGAGCCGCTACAACCTTGCGGCAAACCTGCGCACCGACCTCACCGACTGGCTCACCTTCGGACTGAGAGCCAACTTCACCCGCCGCGACATCAACCGCGCCAATCCGTTCAGCAACATCTACCAGTACATCTGGCGGTGGGGATCGTTCTTCGTTCCGTCGGGTTATATCGTGGCCGACGACGGCACAAAATGCGACTACCGCCTCATAGCCTTGCAGAAACAGGCCGCCCGCACATCTACGGTGCACGACATGGTGCGCATGAACGCCTATGCCGTGGCCCACATAACCAAAGACCTCACGCTCAACGTTGACTACACCTACCAGGTGGACAACACCAATCTGAAGTCGAGCGCAAACAGTGTCTACGGCATGAACTGGACCGGCACCACGCCCACATGGCTCGTGCAGCCATCTACCACCAACGCCACGCGCGACAACACCAAGGCCAACCGTTGGGCGGCCAACGCCTATGCCAGCTACAACCACACGTGGAATAAGGCACACAACCTGGCCGTAATGGCCGGAGTAAACGGCGAGAGCTACTCGTCGGACTATTTCTATGTGCGCCGCACGCAGCTCTACGACGAGAGCTACCCCGAACTAAACATGGCCTACGGCGACCTCTCGCAGGCCACAATCGACTCTTCCACCGGCGACCGCGCCACTGCCGGCTACTTCGGACGCATCAACTACGACTACAAGGGCATATATCTCTTGGAGATGAACGGACGCTACGATGGCAGCTCGCGCTTCCCCACGGGCCACAAGTGGGCGTTCTTCCCGTCGTTTTCGGTGGGCTACCGCTTCACCGAGGAGGGCTACTGGAAAAACCTGCACCGCTACATAAACAACGGAAAGCTGCGCTTCAGCTACGGCGAGATAGGCAACGAGGCCGTGGGCGACAACATGTTTCTCTCAACAATATCGCAGGTGAGCCCGGGCAGCACCTACTGGCTCGACGGCAGCAACTCACGCGTGAACCAGCTCGACATGCCCACATGGGTGGGGCCGTCGCTCACTTGGGAGCGCATACGCACTACCGACCTCGGACTCGACCTCAGTTTCCTCAACGACGAACTTACCTTCACGATCGACTGCTACCAGCGTCTCACCAACGACATGCTCGCACCCGGCAAGGCATTGCCCGGTTCGGTGGGCTCGGCAGCACCCTACACCAACGCCGGACAGCTGCGCACGCGCGGTTGGGAACTGAGCGTGAACTGGCACCGGCAGTTCAACAAAGACCTCGCACTGTATGCCAACTTCAACATAGGCGACTCGAAATCGAAGATAACCAAGTGGAACAACGACTCGAAGATAATAGGCCACACGGGCGGAATAGACACCGACTACAATGCCAAGATGTATGCCTACGAAGGCGAAACGTGGGGCGATATCTGGGGATTTGAAACCGAACGCTATTTCATCGAAGACGACTTCGTAGGACAGAATGCCGACGGATCGTGGATATACAAGGACGGCGTGGCCGACCAGACCGGCATACAGACCGACAATTTCGTGTATGGCCCGGGCGACATTAAGTTCAAAGACCTGAACGGCGACGGCAAGATTGACGGCGGCGACGGTACGCTCGAGAACCACGGCGACCTGAAAGTGATAGGCAACACCATGCCCCGGTATGAATACAGTTTCCACATCGGAGGTTCGTTCAAGGGCATCGATCTCGACCTTTTCTTCCAAGGCGTGGGCAAACGGTCGATGTGGACACAGTCGTCGTATGCTTTCCCCGAGATGCGCGAGCCCGACCTCGCCATCTACTCCAATCAGACGAGCTACAACGTGTATGACCCCGAAAACGGAGTGGTTGACATTTCAGAGAAGAACGACTATCCATGCCTCTATCCCGGCAATGAGTATGCGGGCAATGTGTCGGCTCTCGCGCCGATAGGCGGATGCCACAACTATTATCCGCAGACCAAATATCTGGCCGACCTGTCTTATCTGCGCCTGAAGAGCGTCACCTTGGGCTACACTCTTCCGCAGAATCTCACCCGAAAGGCGTGCCTCTCACGGGTAAGGATCTATGCAAGCGTCAACAATCTGTGCCTGCTGCACAACGGGGCACGCAACCTGCCCATCGACCCTGAGATGAACGACGGCCCATCGGGCACCTACGGCTACGGCACATGGGGGCGCACCTATCCCATAACGCGGTCGTGGTCGGTGGGGCTGCAGGTTGATTTCTGACGTTCTGCACAATGAAAGCCGAAATGTTATAGGCAGGAATCGACAGAATTTTCACAACTGGCAAGTCCCGTAGGGACGACATAATATAGCGCAGAGGCTTGCCCCTGTGTTCTCGGATGTCAACAGTATGGCCCCTGTAAGGGGCGCATAATTCATTGTGAGGTTGAAATATACGCCCCCTACAGGGGCAAATAAACAAAAAGTCAGAAGCGATAGGGGCAAGCCCCTATCCTATAATATGCGCCCCTTTCAGGGGCTATGGGTTTGCTCATATATAAATTTAACAATGCGTGTAATTTCTAGGACACGCCTATATATAATAAGGTAAGCACTGAATATAAAGATGAAAGATATAAAGCTATTGCTTGCAGGCGCTGCGGCGTGCCTGCTCACGGGCTGCAACGACATGCTCGACAAGAACCCGCGCGACACGTTCACCAACAACAGCGTGTTCTGGAGCAACACCAATGCCGTGGAAAGCTACACCAACAAGTTCTACGACAACTATGTGGGATATAGCCAGAGCGGCAGTTTCGGGTGGTATTACTTCAAGAGCCTCGGCGACGACCAGGGCAATTCGGGCTTCGACAACTGGCTGTTCACCACCGTGCCAAGCACATCCGACTACTGGACCAACGGCTTCAAGGAGGTGCGCCGCGCCAACTATGTGATACAGAACGTGGCGCAATCGTCAATGTCGGCTGCCGACAAAACCTACTACACGGCCATTGCGCGGCTCAACCGCGCGTGGCAGTACTATCAGCTCGTGCGCGAGTATGGCGACGTGGAGTGGCTCAGCGAGGTGATTACCGACCCCGACGACGGTAGGGTGTATGGCGAGCGCACACCGCGCGACATTGTGATGGACTCTGTGCGCTGCGACCTCGACTATGCCGTGGATCACCTGCCCACAGTTACCGACAAGACAAAGTGGAGCAAACACATGGCTCTGGCCATGCAGAGCGACGTGTGCCTTTATGAAGGCACGTTCGCAAAATACCGCACGCTGCAGGACAACGGCCTCGCCCCCGATGCTGAACGCGCCGCCAAGTATCTCAAGGCAAGTGCCGATGCGGCCGATGCCCTCATCTCATCGGGCAGCTACCGCCTCACTGCGCAGTATGGCGAGGTGTATCATTCCGACGATTTGGGCAACGGCACCGAGACGATATTCTACCGCAACTACGGCAAAGACCTTGTGATGCACTGCCTGATAGCATGGACATGCGGTTCGGCCGAGCAATACGGGCTCACGAAGGATGCTTTTGATGCCTACCTCTTTACCGACGGACGGCCTCTGGCCACTACCACGCTCGACAAGGACGACCGCGCAAAGCCCAACGCAAAGGGCAACTGTTCGATTGCAAAAGCACTGGAGGTGCGCGACAGGCGACTTGCGTTGACCATCGACTCAATAGTGTGTTTCAAAGGCCACAGCTGGGCGCGCGTAAACGACGAGGGCGTGGCCGATGCCGAACTCATGACTTCGGCCACGGGCTACACCATACGCAAGTATGACAACCTCACGCTCGACAAGTATTACCGCACCTACACCTACACCAACTACACCGACGCACCGCTCTACTGGTATGCCGTGGTGCTGCTAAACTATGCTGAAGCCAAGGCCGAACTGGGTACTGCCACGCAGAGCGATCTCGACCGCTCGATAAACCTTCTGCAGGCCCGTGCCGGACTTCCGCCGCTCACGCTGCATCCCGAAGCCGACCCTGCCAACAACATGGGAGTGGGCAACCTGCTGTGGGAAATACGCCGTTCGCGCCGCTGCGAACTTATTGCCGACAACTGGTATCGCTATTGGGATCTCGTGAGGTGGCACCAACTCGACAAAATCGACAGCAACCAGTATCCCAAAATCAACCTCGGCGCCAACCTCGCCAATATAGAAAACGTGGAAGTGAGCGTGAACGAGGACAAATATATAGTGGTGTGCAACAAGAAACGCAAGTATGACAGGAAATACTATCTGTTCCCTGTTCCCACCAACGAGCTCAACCTCAACTCAAACAACACGCAGAACCCCGGCTGGTGATGCCCAGGGCAAACGGTTGTGCCACACTATGCAACAAGCAATGAACAAATAACATAATCCCCGACAACTATGAGAAAAATGCAATTCTGCAATGCGGGAGCATTGAGAATCGTCTGCGCTTTCGTGGCGTTACTGGCACTCAGCACGGCCAATGTGCTGACTGTCCATGCCGCCGACGAGTTCGACGAAGGCGATGCCCACTATGTGTGCCTTAAAAACGGTTCCGACTATATAACCGAAACCGTGGGTTCGCACACGCTCTATCATGTGGAGGTGACCTCGACCACGGCCACCGACCTTACCATTTACAACGACATCGGAACATTCTATAACTATCGCACGGTGAGCGTCAGACGCAAGGCGTTCTGCGGCAACACCAGTCTGGCGACGGTGAAGTTTGAAGACACAAGTTCAAACGTTGCCAGTGTGTATCAGGTGCTCGGCATGACTTTGGGCGACAGCTGCTTTGCCAACTGCCCCAACCTGAAAGCCATCTACATGAAATACCTTGCCACTGCAAATGACAACCACAATGTGATGATACGTCCAGAGTGGGTGAGGCCCGAAGGAGAAGGCATTTTCGACGGAAGCCCCAATGTGAAGGTGTATGTGGATGCCGAATATTACTACGACTATATCACCGACGAATATTGGAGCAAATATGCCGATCGCATCGTGCCCACTACCTCGATGAGGTATCATGTGTTTGCAGGTGACGGTATGTTGTTGGATCATTTCCGTAATGAGGATGCCAATTACACCATAATTAAGGTGAATAACGTATATCCTATGAATTTGGTTGGGCATAATGACGCCGTTATTGCGGACGCAGACGGAAAGGCGACGATATACAGCAACTTGTATCTGAGGGGTTCGAATTATCCTGGTCAGGTAAAGAAAGTGTGGGCTAGCACCTACAACGGCTGCACCAATCTGCGGGGCGTAAACTTCCAAGACTGTTCTGGACATTCGGCTTTCACGAGTATCAATATCACACTCGGCGACAGCGCATTTGCCAACTGCCCCAATTTGCATGCGTTTGACCTCATGTGCTATAATTACAGTAGCGGCGCGTGGACCGGACTGAAGCCCAGTGCGGTGAAGCTCACTAACGGCGACCGCTTTTCGCTTGGCGTGTTTGCCAACGATTCAAATGCGTATATCCGTGTGCTGCCCGAACTGGTGGAGGAATTCCGATCCGACAGTGTGTACGGTTGGGGGCAATATGGCGACCGCATAGTGGGATATTTCGATGTCCCATCGGGAGGAACGGGCTACAAGGGGTTGGTCTACAGCGATATTGTTCCAACCGGTACTACCACGGCACTCACCAACGACGACAACGACGGCGTGCGGCAATATCTTACGAATATGAGTACACAACTCACGTGCAGCGGACTTAAAATAAGCGAGATGCTCGTTGACCGAAGCGAACGCAAGGTGTACTACAAATTCATTGGCGGTGCCACATCCGACTTGGCCGGCTCAGAAAAGGGCGTGATGACCATTGTCAACGATTTCGGCGCGTTCTACAACTACCGCACCATCGGCATCAGTCCGACGGCATTCCGCGGAAATACCGACGTGAAGGAGATAACCTTCCAGGACTTGCCCGACGTCTATGCCTGCGACAGCTACTACCCGTTGCGCATGATTATACCCGACGGAGCGTTCAAGGGTTGCTCCAACCTGAAGGCACTCAATATGGTGTATTATGTGACCGACGGCGACAACCACTACGAGACTCTCGGTCCGGAAAACATCTTCATAGGAAAAGACGTGTTTGAAGGCTGCGACTCCTTGTTCACCATCCGTGTGTCGCCCGACCGTTACCAGGAATTCATTGAAGACCCCGACTGGAGCCGTTACAAGGACCATATCCGTGTGTGGGAATTTGCCCCGACTGACAACAGTACTTATTGGGCAGACGGAGCGGAATATGCCTATGCTGCAACACTAGTGAACAACATGCCAAACGACAAGGTATCGCGCTACCAATACTCGCTGCTCAACATCCCGGTGAAAGCAGCGAGATATGCAGCCATGTTTACTCTTTCCTATTTCACCGGAACTGCCATTGGTGGATCATTAGGTACCTTTTTTAAAGGTGGATTGCTCGCGGAAGGCCTTACGAAAAGTCTTGCCAATATCACAATCTCAGCTTACACGAAAGCTTTCCTTATCTCGGCGGCAACTACTCTTGGCTCTACAGCAGTTTCCGCCATGCTCGCAAATTCAGGACTTGACGCTGCGGGAAAGATATTTTCATATCTGGTGACGGCCACTGCCGGGGCTGTGAAGGCAATCATTGCCGAAAAGATTGGCCAAGCAGTATGTGACGGTCTTATGGGTGCCGCTACGGCAAGTATAAGTACCGCCTTTTCACAGACCATAAAGCAGACAGGATTTCAATTGGGTGATGTGTTGAAAATGTCAAGTTACTCGGAGTTGTACAAGCTCAAGACCGACATGGCACTGGGTAACACAAAATATCTGCAGACGACAACTTACGAGGACGAGCAACTCAACCTTATCGGCGACGATGTGGATTATCCTGACGCGTGGTATAAATGGATCTTAAGTTCGGCTTTGAACAAAACCAAAGACACCTACGTTGTAAATAAGATGTATATAAAGAGCCTTGGCAACTTGCCCAACGGCATTCTGAAAATTTACAACGACATAGGTTCAGTCTACAACTACCGCACCACGGCCATAAGCGAGAATGCCGCACGCGGAAACACCGATCTGAAGAAGATTAAATTCTATGACGTATATGACATATTTGTGGAGCCTTATGTGCCGTTAATTATGACTGTGCCCGACTATGCCTTCCAGAACTGCACCAATCTGAAGCAACTCGACATGTATATCTATCTTGACTACAAGGCAAATGCCCGTTATCCGCTCGGCCCGAACAATTTCTGCTTGCTCGGCGAGCACGTGTTTGACGGATGTGCAAGCGACTTCAAGATACACATAGCACGCGAAAAACTCGATGAATTCCTTGCCGACTCCATCTGGTGCAAATACAAGGACAGGTTTGTCGTGGACGACTGGACCGAAACAAAAGCCTTCGACGACGGCGGCGTGAGATATGGCTACAACCTCGTGAACAACTCGCTCATCGACAAAAGCACCGACAATGTGTTCAACATACATGTTATTGGTCCGGCTGATGCCACCAAGGAGTCAATCAATATCACTGTCGATCCGGGCACTTCCTACGATTACCACACGACGTATGTAAAGGAGAGAGCCTACTACGGCAACAAGTCGCTCAAGAAAATACATTTTGAGGACATGGTGGAATGGCGCCCAGGGTCAAACGAGGATGCCACCGTGGAGATAGAACTGAAGGACTCTTGCTTTGCCAACTGCAGCAGTCTGGAGGAATTGTGCCTTATGTATCATGTCTTTGACGGCGACGACGACTGCCGAGCCCTTTCGCCTTCAAACATAACAGTGGGCAGTGGTGTCTTTGCAGGATGCCCGAGCACGTTCAGAATTCTTGTGGCAGAGGAGTACTATACGGAATTCATCTCTGACCCATATTGGAGTGAATATGCCGAATACATTGTGCCGTACTTCCATAAGCCGAAGCAGATTTCAAACCTTTTCGACAAAGAATCTGAATCGTATAATAGGAAATACGATGGATTTGACCTGCACGACTATGCCGTTCCCATGAGACTAAAGGAAAACAGTAGCATAGAGGGCAAGGAGAATATCACCGATCTCTCACAGTATATGCTTTATGCTTATCGTAGAAGGAGCGAAGCAAAAGACACCGACCACAGGACAATAGTGCCCGACAACCAGTTTGCCGGTTTCACCAACCTGCACACAATATATTTCCCCTACACCATACAGACCATTGGGGCAAATGCACTCGAAGGCACTGCGGTGCGCCGTCTCTATTTCGGACAGAATATAAAGGAAATAGGGGCATACGCTTTCAAGAACTGTTCGAAACTGATTGCCGTGGAACTTCACTCCGACAAGCCAGAAGAGATGACTATTGCCCAAACGGCATTTAGCGGCGTTCCCGACAACTATGTAATCTACGTTCCCGACACACTCGTCGCTGAATACAAGCAGAGCCTGCCCTATTACGCTTCGCACATAAACGGACTTTCCAAAAATGTGACGACAACCGGGCTCGTGACATTCAACAGTACTGGAGCAGGAAGTCTGACTGAGCACTTCGGTC
Source organism: Lachnospiraceae bacterium (assembly GCA_963654815.1). Taxonomy (GTDB): domain Bacteria; phylum Bacteroidota; class Bacteroidia; order Bacteroidales; family Bacteroidaceae; genus Prevotella. The sequence goes on from CAVKCP010000034.1 coordinate 11,478, forward strand.
TCACGCCTGTCAAGACGACATATTTGCCTGGCATATATTATTATGCGTTGAACGAAGACAATGCCGACGGTACATGGCGCGACATAGACTCGCTCAAAATCATTGGAAACGTAGGCTTGTCTGACTTTACGCTCATTGCGAACATGGCAAGTAAGGAGTGGGGCAGTCTCACTTATCTTGATTTGAGTGAAGCCAACATGGTGTACGACTACACCGGTAATGTGCTTTACTACCTATCTCCTTCAGAAGTTCTTTATAGCTTTTTCAGACTTAAGAGGAGTGATGAGACAAGCTCTGACTATCCGTTTGGTCTTTCTTACAGTATTTCTGGGGAGAAAAAAGGCTTTGATTGGGGTAGACTCAAGACATTGTTATGGGGAAAATCTCCCTACCATGTGTTCTCGGATGTGACAAATCACCCAACTAAGGTCGTATTCCCCGAAGATTTCGGAGGATTTACAGATGTCATTTGGGGAAATACATACGAGAAGAACAATTACACAGCCAACCTTGGAAGTGTAGCATTCCTCTCCAGTAATGTCCCAACCGGCACGTTCATAGGTCAGGACAGCGATACTCCCGACATATATGTGCCCCATTCAAGCAATGCAAGTTATGGAATGGCCACGAGTTACGGACTGAAAGCTTCAGCCACCAACAGTCTCTTCATGGACGATGAGGCTTTCCGTGTGTTTGCAAAGAAGACCATCTTCACCGAGAAAGACTACAACAAGACATTGGACATTGGCACTCTCTTCAAGGACAACAAGAAGGTGACCAACCTCGACGACCTGCTCCGTTTCGTCAGCTTGCAGGAAATCAAGCCCGAAGCATTCAGCGGATGCACCAGTCTTGAGCGCATTGCCGTGCCCATTAGAGTGGAGAAAATAGGCAAGGGGGCATTCGACGACTGCACAAGTCTTGCATCGATAACAATGCTTACCGACACCGTGCCCACGCTCGAAGGCGAAGATACGCTGTCGGTGGAGAAGACTATGTTTGCCAGTCTGCCCGGGAATTTCCGCATCTATGTCATCGACGACATGCTGGAGAAATACCTCAACCACCCGCAGTGGACGAAATACCGCGACCATATAGTGTCATATCAGCAGACCGACTCGCTTATTACAGTTGTGGTAACGCAACCCGGCACGCTCGCCAAGGCTCTCGGCATGAGCGTGCAGACTGCCGATCATGCCATATCATCGGTTTCGGGAGCCGATGTCTCGGGCATTCGCCGCCTAAAAGTAATCGGTCCGATTACTGATGTAGACATCGCTCTGCTGCACTGTCTTGCCGGAACCACCTCGTTCAGCAACACTGCCACGCCCAACGCCCAGTTGCGTTACCTCGATTTGAGCGATGCCGAGATAAAATGCCCCACGGGATCGTATGTCAAGATGGCCGACAACAAAAATGCAAAACTTGAAGAAGACAACGTGTTGCCGCCCTACGCCTTCTACAACTGCGACAAGATTGAAAAACTCATTCTGCCGCGTGGCGTGACAAAGGTGTGCAAGTATTCGCTCTCGAAGTGCGACTATCTCAACACTGTGATATTCGGCGAGAACGTGCAAACGGTTGAAGGTTTTGCTCTTGAAGACTCGCCGCGCCTCGTTTCGCTCGCCATCACGTCGAAAACTGTGCCTTCTTTCGCCAGCAACGCCTTCGGTTCAACCGCCGGCGTGCTCTACAACAAGCACAACTTCGTTGAGAATATCCACTCCACGCGATCCCTGCAACGCGCTATTGCATCCAATTCGCTCTTGCAGCAGCACACCTATAATGTGAAAGCAAACTTCGACGACGATGCGTTCTTCCGCGTAGTGGCCATGCACTGCGTGCTTGACACGGCTTCGGCAGAGCGAGTAAACTATCTCGACGGTTGGTTTACGGGCAACACCGAGGTTAAGGATGCGCGCCAGCTGCGCCATTTCACGGGCGTGAAATATGTCGATCAGCACCTTTTCAATGGTTGCACGGCACTTGAACGCGTTGTGATGCCCAAGGGAATAAAGTCGCTTGGCTTTAATGCCTTCAATAATTGCAACAACTTGAATTATGTAGATATGACCGACTGCCAAGGTCTTTCCATTACAGATTGCCACCGCGACTACGGCATATTCAACGGAATTCCGAAACGCGCGCTCGTTTATCTGCCGAAAGGCAACAGCCGTCAGTTTGACGAAGTGAATTTCATCAACAACCCGGACGTAGAGTCTGACGATGAAGAAAGCACCGCTACGGCTGCATATTGCGAGGACTACTACATCGAGGACAAAACAACGGTAGACGTGCCGCGTGCATTCCGCGCAGAACAGGCAAAGACCACGCGCGTGTTCTCACCCGAGGTTAAGTCAACGGTATTCCTTCCTTACGGTCTGTCAGCCAAGAACGCTGCGGCTCTCGGAAAGTTCTATGCCTACAAGAGCTATAATTCCAACACCAAGGAAGTGACGTTCACGCGCGTTGAGAAGACCGAACCTAACACGGCCTATCTGTTCTTGCCAAACGGAACAAATATTGATGCCGACGATGTTGAGGTGAAAGTGAGCCGCGAGTCCGACCCCAACGAGGTGCAGTTCATAGGCACTTTCCACAACATCACTATCGGCGAGAATCCGTGGGCATACGGATATGTGGGCACAACGGGCGACGGTTTCGTGGCAGGAAAGCTTGTCAAGCTCTCGGCCACCGCTACTGTGCCGTCGATGCGAGCCTATCTTATGATGAAAGGCATATCTGCCGCTTCGCTTGCAGCATGCTTTGTGGATGACGGTTCGGTTACGGGTATCGGCCACATAACCAATGGTGAGCTTGATGCCGATGCTCCGGTTGACGTGTATTCAGCCGATGGACGCAAGGTACGTTCTGCCGTTAACTCGTCGGAATGCCTTGCCGGACTGCCAAGCGGCATATACATAGTGAACGGCAAGAAATACTTGGTGAAATGACACGATAGAGTAACAAAGTGGCAATCGCCCGAAAACAGCATTCCGAAGGCTTCGGCCAAGATGGAAACTGTTTTTCCGGCGGTTGCCATAATATTCATAAACTGAAAATGAGAAAAACATATTCAAAGCCCCAAACAACTTCTCTCGATATTGAAATGATGCCCTTGCTGGCCGGAACCATTCACGAAGAAATCACAGACAAGCCCGATCCCGGTGACGGAGGAGGCAGCGGTAGCGGCGGTGGAGGAGAATACGGAGGTGAAGTAGGTGCTCCTTCGTGGGGAGGTGCCTTCGATTACGACGACACAGAAGGATCTTACTGACGCAGCCTGCCTCTTGAATGCTTGGAAAGTCATTGGTGTTCCCGTGAAAATAAAAACAAGAAGGAGCACAAAAAAAGCTCACGCCGCATATCGGCGTGAGCTTTTTTAATGTCAATTGCAGAGGTTTCTGCTTATCTGCCTACGGTGATGTTGAACACCTTGTTGCCCACCTTCACTACAAACACTCCCGTGCCTGTGGTGGCATCGATGTTGTCTTCGCCAGAAGTTGAGATCATCTTCATGCCGGCAGCGTTGAATATTTCAACTTTCTGTCCCTTTGCTCCGCGTATTGCTATGCGTCCGTTGCCGCTGCTTACGGTTGTGGCAGCGGTCAAGGCGTTGATTGCTGTGGGCATTGTCGTTACCTCGTTGGAAGCTCCCGACTCACCTACTTCATAAACAACTGTCACTACATAGGTGTGACTGTGGCTGCCGCCTTCGTTGTCGGTGTAGGTTGTCGTGTTGGCATCGAGGCTTGCAATCAGTTCGCCATCGCGGTAGACGTTGTAGCCCGTGACGTTCATTCCGCCGGGAATGTAGGTGATGTCGTCGAGCATGAACATATACTTGTCTTCCGAAGTGTGGCGTATTGCGAAATATTTTGCGCCTTCGGGCAGTGCAGCCGTCACCTCAGTCCACTCGAGCGGAGCCTCGCCCGTGAGGATCGACGTGAAGTCAGAAGTCTGCTTGCCGCCTGTCGAGTAGAGTATCTCGTAGGTTTCAAGACCGTAGGTGTTGTTGTAGCTCTTCACCCAAGCCTTCACTGTCTGTGCCTGTCCCGAGAGAAGCGGCGAAATGAGCCAGTCGTCGTTGTGTCCGTCGGCTGTTGTCTTCGGACTAACTGCGAGTGCCAGCAGATACTGGTTGCCCTCGTGTGCTCCCCAACCCGGGTCGCTTGTGAGGTCGTAGCCTATTTCTGCGGGGTTGTTCACGATGTAGGCCGACGGGTTGCGCAGCTGCTCCACATAGTTAAGACCGAAGGTATAGGGCGTGCCTCCGTCGTTGTCAACGGTGGTCCAGTCGCCTATGCTCTTTGTTTCAAGCGGATAGTAGCACTCGAAATCCTCGGTTGTCTGCACATCCTTTGCGCTCACTGCCGTCCACGACAGTTGTTGTCCGTTGTCGGTGAGGTCGGTCACTTTGGGATAGGTGGGCGCATACACAAACACAGTGTGTGTGCTTGTGTTGTTGTTGTCGGTGTCTTCGTCGGCGGCGAAGTCGACTTGGGCGCGCAGCTTTATGGCTGTGTTGCTCGTTTTGCTTGCCGTGAAGTTCAAACTGTATTCTTTCTTGCGTCCCGAAGCGAGCGTTTCGCCTGCCACGCTGCTTACAACCTTGCCGTTCTGATACAGATTCACGGTGTAGTCGGAAGCTGCATTCTCGCCGAGGTTCTCCACTGTCACCGTAGCCGAAGATGTCTGTCCGTTGCGCACGCTGACAGGTATGGATATCGAGGCTTTCAGGTCGTTGGCCTTCATGTCTTCTATTGCGATGTTGTCGAGCAGTATAGATGTTCCGGTTACGTTGAAGAAGAAGTCGAAGAGCACCTGAACGTAGTGGTCGTTCTTGAATTCCTGGAGATCGACGCTGCCCTGGCGGTAGCCCGACTCGCCCGAGAGTTGCGAGAAGTCGAATGTCTTTACATAGGTGGTGTCGGTGCCGTTGCGCACTGCATACACGTTTATTCCTATGTCTTTGCCCGGTGTGCAGTAGTAGTAGAACGAGCATACGGGGTGGCGCGAACCGCTGAACGAAATCTTGGGCGATGCCAGATAGCCCTCATAGCCCACGGCGCTGGGGTAGCACACGATAGCGCCACGGTCGCCGTCCTGCGTTGTGGTGTTGTTCATTCCGAGCTTGCCTGTGCCCGTAGCCGATACCGTCCAGGGACCGTTCTGCTGCGATGCGTTGCTGAACGACTCGTAGTAGGGCACGGTGTAGGGCGCACCCGAGAGCAGAGTGTTAGACAGAGTGTAGCCGTCGGCACCTGCTTCGGTCTGGCTCTGCACTCCATAGTAGAAACGCGACTGCTGGCCGGTTTGTGCAATGCCGTCAATCTTTATCGAAGTCTCCTCGAGGTCGGTCTTTATTGCGGTGGCATTTCCGTTTCTTATTGCATACACGTTGTATGTCACCTCACCTTCGGGAATGTACTGTGCGTTCTGTCCCTTGGTCACTTTATCCCACGACAGAGTAACGGTTCCGTCGAAGTTGTCGGTGAGATGCACGCCAGTGGGCTGCTGCGGAATGTCTATACCCACATAGGCCCGCTTTGATGCTGCCAGACCTTTGCCTGCTTCGTTGTAGGCCACAACCTCGTAGGTGGTGAAACCGTTAACAGCCTCTTCGTCGGTTATGGCGTAGTGTGCTCCGGGTGTGGGGTTGCTTATTGTATTGAATACTTCGCCGTCGCGGATCACCTCAATCTTCTCAATAGTTGTCAGGGCGTTGCCGTTGTTGCGCTTTGAGGGTGCGTCGAAGGTGATGGTGGCCTCCTGGGCACCGTCGGCAGCCGGTGTCACCGTGAGCGAACGCACTGAGTCGGGAGCTTCATAGCACAGTATCTCGCGCACTGAGATGCTGTCCACTGCCATTGCCTGCGACTTGGGGTCGGACACGCAGTTGAATCCCACGCGGTAGTTGCCGTCGGCATCGACGGTGAAGCGCACGTTGCGCTGTGTGCGGTCGGTGTAAGAACCGTTATACACGCGCACGTCGTCGATGACATGGTTTCTGAATGTGGTGGTGTCGCTTCCCGTGCAGAGGTAAACACCCATCTTCTCGTCTTCATACCAGTTGGTGTAGGCCTGGAAGTCGAGCTCATACTCATAGCCCTTGCGCATCTTCATGGGCGGTGTAACGAGCCATGCGTCGTTGGGTTCGGTGGAGCTGGTCTTGCACGAAGCCACCGACACGGTGATGCCCTGCGAGAAACGCCATGTGTAGCCGTCGCCACGGTCGAACAGTTCAAAGTCGCCGAAGTCTTCCTTTGTGGTTAGTGTGTTTATGTAGGGCAGGTCAACAGCGTCGCCAAACGATATGATGTTCGACTGTGCAGCCTCGCTTTTCAGTCCGTTGTTCACGGCATACACTATATAATAATGTGCACACCATTTCGACTGCGGCACGTTTTCGGTGAAAGTGCGTGCCGTGATGCCTTCGGCCACCACCGTGTTTTCGGGATAGCGCACCACGGTGTAGGTGAAGTCGGAGGGTTCGGCATAGCCGTTGTGCGTACCGCCGGTCTTGGGATAGTCCCATGTGAGCGTCACGAAGTTGTTGTTGTCGGTGTCAACTGTGAATGCCACGTTCTGCGGCACTTGCGGCACGTCGCGGCCAATCCACTTCTTGGTGTAGGCCGGTTTGCCCGATCCGCCCTTGCCCGAAAGGCTCACCTCGAATGTGGTGTAGCCCTCTTCAAGGTTGCGCACGGGCACAGTCACTTGCTCTTCGCCCACTTCGGCGTCGCCTTCGCCCACGGTCTTGCCGTTGGCTTTCACGGTGTAGGTCAGGTCGCCCGACAGTTTCTTGCCTGCAATGGTGGTGCTGGGAGCGTCAAACTGCACTGCACCGGTGGTGTTGGAGCCCTTGAAAGTGAGTGTAAGGTTGGTGGCGGCAGCCGGTGCCGTTTCGTTGTGCTGGCGCGGGATGAACATTGCCACGGGCTCTTCGCGGTTGGCAAAGTCGGCCACCCAAGTGGCTTTTCCCGTCTCGAGGTTCACCTCATAGAGTGCAGCCCCGTTGTCGGCGGTCATGGCAGCCCAGTAGAACTTGTCGTTGTCGCGGTCGTAGACAGCGCTCTGCAGAATGGTCTTCACCGACAATCCGGTTGAGCCTATCTTTGTGAATGCACCCGTCTGCTTGTCAATCTTGTTCAGGTTGCCATCGACGGTGATGCCATACAGGTTGCCGTCGTTGTCGCATGCCATTGCAATGCAGATGTTGGTTATCTCCGATAGCTTTGTGGTTGTCTCGAGGTCGTAGTCGATGGTTCCGAAATTCCACGACGCTGCGTCATAGTCGTCGCCGTAATACACGGCGTAAGTCTTGTAGGTTGTGGGGTCGAAAGCCGAACATATACTTATCATGTGGCCGTCCATTGTGCGCGGTTGTTCGGTCACTTCCCATGTTTCGGTGTCATATTCGTAGTAGTAGGCCACGAGTTTGGCCTCCAGTCCGTAGGCCGTGTAGCGCAGGGTATGCTCCGAGAACGATCCGCCGCCGTTGGCGTAGCCCACGTTTCCGAGCATTGTCTTCGAACTCATGTTGGCTGTGTTGAACTGGTAAACGCCGTAGGGCACTGATGTCGATGAGGTGCTCGACCATTCGTCGGAGCTGATGAGCAGTCCCCAAATCTCTGTTCCGTCGGCCGTGGTGGCAAGCACTGCCTTGCGCGGCGCGTTTTGTACGGGCACAATGCCCAGACTGTTGCCCGTGGCGGTAGTGTTGTTCATGCTACCCACGATGCCGGGATAGCTGGCTGCAAGACCGCTGTCGAGCCACGAATGGTCGCCTCCGGCAATGCGGTCGACAAATGTCTGCGTTTGGCTGGGCACGGTTTGTGCAGTCGCATGCAGTCCTCCTCCTGTCCATGCGGAAGCTGTCAAGACCCCGCACAGCAGTTCGGTGAAGAATAGTTTTCTCATAAAAAAAATAATAACGTTGTTATAAAAAATAGGTGTGCAAAATTAAATAGAAAAAAACATTGTTACAAGAAATGGCCTGTTTATTTTACATTTTATTAGGCGAAACGGATGTTTTTGAATATAAATGCAAATATGGTGCGTGCTTTTTGTGTTGGTTTCGCGTTTTTGTCGCGCTTACTATTTCTAATCGTTACATTGTGCCGAATGGGTGAGCATCATTGCCATAAATGTGAAATATCCACAACCGCAGGGCCGTATATGACCATGCGGATGTGGATATTCAATAAATACGCGTGCGCGTGTAGGCGATTTGTCACTCCACAGTCACCTCGTCGAGGAAGAACCAAGCCGGATGTCCCACGCCGTAGTGCCACGAGGGGCACAGGCCGAGGGTCTTCACTTTCACCCTGATGTAGCGTGCCTCCACTGGCGCGGCGAGTGCCACGGTGCCCGGAACGAACTTGACTGCCACGTCGCGGTCTTCGGCAAACTCGTGTGTGCCCATGTCGGTAAAGTTCTTCCCGTTGGTGCTGTAAGCATAGGAAACGCTGCGCGGAAGCAGAATCCATGCGCCCAGCTGGTGCAGGAAATCGGTGCTTACAGATTTGATGCTCTTCTTCTCGCCCATGTCGAGGGTGAAGTCGGCATCGCGGCCTTCCCATCCCACCCAACTCTCAACATAGGTAGTGCCTCCATACAGTCCGTCGGTGAGGGCCTTGTCGGCTATGGGTTTGTAGCGGTCGGCAGGAGCTTCGGTCCATGTCACCTTGGCTCCGGCGGCCTTGTTGGTGTTGGCGCGCGGAATGAAACGCAGGCGGTAGAGCTTGCAGTAGTCGTCGATGCGGTTGTTGCGCTCGTTGAGCACAGTCACACCGCAACTTGCTGCCGTGTTGTTGAAATCATCGAGCAGCTTTATTCGCTCCTCGGCATCGCCGCCCGGACGGGTGCGCGCAATCTCCAGATAACTGTACATAAGCGGCAGGCGGGCAGTGCGCACACGGCGCAGGAGCGTTGTGTCGGCGGCCACGGCGCGCTCGGCATCGTCGAAGAGCTGCCCGTATTCCTTCATAAGATTGTCGTTCAGCATACCGTCTTTGTGCGAAATGGGCGAGTCGTAAATCCACAGCGGCACGCCCGAAGCCAGCAGTCCGCCCTCAAGCAGCTGCCGGTAGCGGTAAAGGTAGGGCGCGGCAGCTCCGTAATATCCGTGGAGGAATGTCTGCATGAGCGAGTCGGCATCCTGATAGGGGTTCCACATGAGTTTCGACAGCATGTAGGCGCGCAGCTCAGAGAAGTCGGTGCCGCGCTGTCCGTTCACCTGTTCAAACACCATCGTGGCATGGTGGCGGTGGAAAAGTTCGAGGTTTTTCTGCAGAATGTGGAAGTTGGGGAACGGAGCCACCATGTTGTCGAAGTTGATGCCGTAGTCCCACACGAATATGTTGTCGGATATTTCCGACCAACCTTTCAGTGCGCGCATGAAATCCTGCCCCGAAGCGTTGTCGGTGAGCGGCACCTCGCGCTTGCAGTCTATGTCGCACAGCATGATGTTGACATTGGGCAGAGGGCGCGTGTGCTTTGGCGGATGCATGCTGAAAAGGTAGGCAAGCGTTGAGAATTGCTTGTCGGGGAAGCGCGCCGCCAACTTGTTGAGGAAGCGTATGATGTTGCCCGAGGGCGAACCCTCATACTCGTCAACCTTGCGGCACTCGTCGCACTGGCAGTAGGTGTTGTTGCCGTCGTTCTGGCTCACGCTTATCATTTGTCTGCCGGGGTTGGCGCGGAAAATGGAGTCGAGCTTCGCGGCCACGAGGTCGAACACTGCCAGATTGGTGAGACACCACTGGCTGTGGTTGCCCGGCCGCCGCTCGCCGTTAATGTAGGAATAATATTCGGGGTGGATCTTGCCGTAGACCGACGACGGCATCAATCTGTCGAAGGTGTGCACCCACAGATTGTCGGCAAACACCTCGCTTTGGTTGCTCAGGCGGAACCAGTCGTAGTAGGTGGAGTCGGCCTCGCAATAGCTCTGGCTCTGGCGGAAACGGAACGCCGGAGTCTCGGCGCGGTGCATGAAGGGCAGGCTGATTGTGGCCTGCGGAGTGATGGTGTATTCTTTATAGGAGTAGTAGGCCACGCCCATGTTGCGCTCGAGCAGGTCGGCCACGCCGTATATTGCACCCTTGCCGCCGCCCGATGCAATGCTTAGCGTGCCGCCCTTGCAGTCAATGGCAAAGCCGTCGGTGCCGGCTTCGGCGGTTGTCTGCCCTATGACCACGGTGCCGCGGCCTGCCGACGTGCCCGAGGCTATGGGCAGCGTGGCTCCCGATGTTTCTTTAACAAACCGCTGCAGCATTGCTGCGGCGCGGCGGTTGGTGGCATTGTCTTGGGCTATCACTATGCGCGCCTTGGCCTTTCCCTTCTCCACGAGCGTGATTTGCGCGCGCGCCGGAACGGCAATCGCAGCACACGCAAGAACGGAAAGGGTGGTTGTAAGGTAATGGTTCATGTCGTGTAATATTGATTGGTTTTCTCACTCGCCGACAAAAATAGCAATAAAATCCGAGAAAAAACCACATCGGCGGTAGGCTTGTGTCCATGCACAGACGCGTTGCGCTTAAAAAATCATATTGGTGTCCGGTAAAAGCTTAGCAACAGACAAGTCCCGTAGGGACGACAGATTATAGCGCAGGGGCTTGCCCCTGCGTTTATGTATTTTACTAAATTTGCCCCTGTAAGGGGCGCATAATTCATTGTGATATT
>CAVKCP010000035.1:0-20849 GCA_963654815.1 Lachnospiraceae bacterium
AAATCTGCTCGGCTAAAATCCAAAAATCCATCAAAGGCAATTTATAGAACCCGCCTATGGGTTTAGTATGTTGCTTGGGGTGCTGCCCCTGAGGGTGATCACAGACCGAGTATCTGGCTCAGACGGCGCATGCCCTCGCTCGCGCCGCACTGGATGTGGGTGAAGTTGACACGTCCCACGTTGGGTGCGGGTTCGGGATCGATGAGGTAGACGGGCACCGACGGGCGCACATACTGCACCAGTCCGGCGGCCGGATAGACGTTGAGCGAAGTGCCTATGATTACGAAGATGTCGGCCTGCTGTGCTTCCTGGGCTGCTGCCGAAATCATGGGCACGGCCTCGCCGAAGAACACTATGAACGGGCGGAGCAGCGAACCGTCGCCTGCCTTTGTGCCGGGCTTCACCTCGCAGTTGTCGGGCTGCAGCTCAATCTGGTAGCGCGGGTCGTCGGGACTGACCGACGAGCACACCTTAGAGAGTTCGCCGTGAAGGTGGATGACGCGTGTAGAACCTGCCTTCTCGTGCAGGTTGTCAACGTTCTGCGTGACGACCGTAACGTCGTAGGCACTTTCCAGGGCGTGGATGAGGCGGTGCCCCTCGTTGGGCTGCGCGGCGTAGAGCTTCTTGCGCAGCATGTTGTAGAAGCCGGTTACGAGGTCGGGGTCGGCCTCCCATCCCTCGTGTGTGGCTATTTGCTGCACGGGATAGTTCTCCCAAAGACCGTCGTTGCCGCGGAATGTCTTGAATCCGCTCTCCACCGACATGCCTGCCCCGGTGAGGAATACTATTTTTTTCATAAGCGTCGCTTTGTGTTTGCGTGCCGTATGGGCGGCAGTATAATATAATGTATGGCTGCGAAAGGAGTGCCAAGCCGGCCTACTTGCCCCTCGGGCGGAGCTGCAATGCCGTAGATCCCTTGCTGTCGAGCAGCATGAGGTTGCCCTCACGGTCGTAGGCGAAGGCCTTCACCTTGCCCAAACCTTCGAGCACGCGCTGCTCAGTGTCCATGTCGGCGCAGAGCATCATGGTGGTGCCCATGCTGCCGAGGTCGATAGTGTGCCGGCGGGTGTCGGCCTTGTAGGTGCCCGTGATGCTGTTGCATCCTGCGCTGCCGTAGAGGTTGCGGGTGGCTTTGTCGAAGCCCAGGAAAGGCTTTTCGTCGGCCTTGCCCGTGTCGATCGTGCTTCCGCCCACCGACACGATGTCCCACTCGCCTTCGGGCACGGGATATTTCGCGGTGCTGCTGCCCGTGCTGCATGCCGCAGTGAGGGCAAGAACGGCAATTGATGTGGCTATTGTCTTCATCTCATTTTATTTGAGTTTCCAGGTAGCTCCGTCCTTGGTGTCCTTCACCTCGAAGCCGAGTGCGGCGAGCTCGTCGCGTATGTGGTCGCTCGTGGCCCAGTCTTTGGCGGCCTTAGCCTTTGACCGCAGGTCGAGCACCATGTCCACCACCTTGCCGAAGGCTTCCTCGCGGTGCGACGATGTGCCTGCGTTGTCGGCGCGCAGACCGAGCAGGTCGAAGGCGAAGAGGCGCATTGTGGATGCGAGTTCGTCGAGGTCGGCAGCCGAAATGGTGGCCTTGTGGTCGGCGAGCTTGTTCACTGTGGAGCAAGCCTCGAACAGGTGTGCAATGACGAGCGGTGTTGCGAGGTCGTCGTTCATCGCGTCGTAGCATTTCTCACGCAGCTCGCCCACGAGTTTCTTTGTGTCGGCGTCGCTCTCGGGCGATGCCGTGATGCGGTCGAGACTGGCCAGGCCGTCCATGAGCTTCTCGAGTCCTTTCTGCGAGGCTTGCAGCGCTTCGTTGCTGAAATCAACCGTGCCGCGGTAGTGTGCAGAGAGTATGAAGAAACGGATGGTCATGGGTGAGTAGGGCTGTTCGAGGTTCTTGTTGTTGCCTGTGAAGAATTCCTCGAGCGTGATGAAGTTGCCCAGCGACTTGCCCATTTTCTGCCCGTTAATGGTTATCATGTTGTTGTGCATCCAGTAGTGCACCATTTGGTCGCCCTGCGATGCCACTGCCTGCGCAATCTCGCACTCGTGGTGGGGGAACACAAGGTCCATGCCGCCGCCGTGGATGTCGAAGTGCGCGCCGAGGTATTTGCGTCCCATGGCGGTGCACTCGCAGTGCCATCCGGGGAAGCCGTCGCTCCACGGACTGGGCCATCGCATTATGTGCTCGGGCGAGGCTTTCTTCCACAGGGCGAAGTCGGCCTGGTTGCGCTTCTCGCCCACTCCGTCGAGCTGGCGCGACGCGTCTTTCACGTCGTCGAGGTTGCGTCCCGAGAGAATGCCGTAGTGGTGCTGCTCGTTGTATTTCTTCACGTCGAAGTATATAGATCCGTTGCTCTCGTAGGCAAAGCCGTTGTCCAGAATCTGCTGAACGAGCTGTTCCTGCTCTATGATGTGCCCGGTGGCGTGCGGCTCGATGCTTGGCGGCAGCACGTTGAGGGCTTCCATGGCGGCATGGTAGCGGTTGGTGTAGTATTGCGCTATCTCCATTGGCTCGAGTTGTTCGAGGCGTGCCTTCTTCTCTATCTTGTCGTCGCCCTCGTCGGCATCGTGTTCAAGGTGTCCCACGTCGGTGATGTTGCGCACATAGCGCACCTTGTAGCCCAAGTGGCGGAGGTAGCGGAAGAGTATGTCGAAGGTTATAGCCGGGCGGGCATGCCCGAGGTGCGGATCGCCGTAGACGGTGGGGCCGCATACATACATGCCCACGTTGGGGGCGTGCAACGGTTTGAACACCTCTTTCCTACGCGACAGCGTGTTGTATATCCATAATACCTGTTCCATATTCTGTTTCAATTATAACGTTTTATAGCTGCAAAATTAGCAATTATAATTCAATAATGCCGAGAATTTCGGCGAAATCGTCAACAATGTGGGAGGCCCCTGCAGCGGCGAGGCTCTCGCGCGAACCGTTGCCGTAGGTCACTCCCACGGTTTCGCAGCCTGCGTTGCGCCCCATAAGGATGTCGAAGTGGGTGTCGCCCACCACAATCGCGTCGGCAGGTTGAAGGCCGAAGTGGCGCAGCGTGATTTCCACCGGCTCGGGGGCGGGCTTGGCGTGCTTCACGTCTTCGGCGGCGATGATGAGACTGATGATGCCGTCGAGCCCGAACGACCGCATGAAGTCGGCCGCCGACTGGTAGCCGCGGCTCGTGGCTATGGTGAGGGTGCAGCCCTTGGCGTGCAGCCCGCGCAGCGTGTCGGCAACATGGGGGAACATGGGCACGCCCAGTTCGTTGTTCACCTCTTCGAAAATCTCGCGGTAGCGGGCGGTGCACCTCGCGGCCATCTCGGCATCCATGGGTTGGAGCACGGGGAATGCCTTGACAAGCGGAATCCCTATGGTGGCGGCAATCTCGTCGTCGGTGTGCTGAGAGAGCCCCATGGCATCGATTGTGCGGTGGAAAGTGCCGAGGATTACGGGGCGCGTGTCGGCTATCGTCCCGTCGAAATCGAGTATTACTATTTTCTTCATAAGCAGGTATTCAAAATTATTCGTATATAATTATATGTAAGCAGATGTTTATTATACTTTGACATGTCAAATAATTTTAAACACCTGCTCAGATTTGTTTTGCAGATGGCAAAGATACAAAAAAGGAGCGACCCCCGAAAGGTTCGCTCCCTCTTTATATCAAAGTAACGTTTGTTGGCTTACTGCTTGTCCCACCATACGCGCGAGTCCATGCGGTCGCCGCCGGTCATGCGTGCCGAAGCTGCATCGTAGTTGGTGGTGTTCACCTGGCTCTCCGAGGTCGGGTAGCGGAAACGGCGAGGTATTGAACCGCCGTTTGTAGCGCACTGTCCGTCGTTGGCAGCCTGGGCGTTGGGTGTGAGCACCGGGAAGCCCGAGCGGCGCCAATTGGAGAATACCTCATACTCATCGCCGAACGAGTTGATGTAGTACTGGGTGTTGATCTGCTCAAGAGCCTTGCTTGCGTTGTAGGGGTTGGCTGCGAGATAAGCCTGTGCAGCTGCTGCGAGCGAACCGTACTGGTCGGTTACGACCTTGATGGCGGCAGCACCGTTGCGGAATTGGTTGAACTGATCGAAGGCAGCCTTCACACCGTTCTCGTAGTAGGTCTTGGCATCGCCCGAGATGTAGCCGCGCACTGCAGCCTCGGCAAGGAGGAACTGTGTCTGTGCGTAGGTCACGATGAATGTCGGGGTTGTCGGGTCGGCGTAGGTGCAACGGTTGGGCGAAGAGAAGTTCTTAGCATAGTCGCTGCGCCATGTCTCATCGTTGAACTTGGCCCAGATAGAGTTCGGGTCGGCCTGTGCCTCGGGGCTCTTGCCGATGAAGTACTGGCTCTTGGGACCGTCGCTGTAACCGCCCTGGAGCAAACCCTGCTGAGCGTCGAACGACATGTCGCCGTAGTCGTTGGCAGTCCATGTGCCGCTGGTGTTGCTCTGGATGTCGGTGTACTGGCCGCTCGAAGCGTAGGGAGCGACAGTAGCGATGAGCGACAGACGCGGGTCGCTGGAGTTCTTGAGCAACTTCACGAAGAAGTCGGAGATGAAGAACTCGCGGTCTTCGTGTGCTATGATCTTGGCAAACGGCTCGCAGGAGTCGTTGGTTGTCAGAGCGTCGGCAGAGTGCTCGAGCTTGGCGTTGTCGTCGTTGCTTGTCATCACGCCGTTGGCCACAGCCTTGGCGGCGTAGGTCTTGGCGGTAGCTTCGTCAACCTTCACGAGGCGCATTGCAAGGCGCAGCATGAGCGAGTTGGCGAATTTCTTCCAGCTTGCAGCGTCGCCGCTGAAGTAGAGGTCGGCAGTCTTCATCTTGGCAGTTCCGCTGCCGAGGTTGGCCTGAGCCTCGTCGAGCTCCTTGAGCATGCTCTTGTAAATCTCCTCCTGTGTGTCATACACGGGATAAGAATACTTCGAGGGGCGGCCTGCCTGAGAGTAGGGGATGTCGCCGTAGAGGTCGGTCATCTTGCTGAAAGCGTAGACGCGCATTACGCGGGCCATGTTCCAGTCGATAGCGAGGCTCTCGTCGCCTTCCCACTTGTCATACACGGTGGTAACGTCGCGCATGGCACCGCGGTCGCTGCTGTAGGTGTCCCAGTAGGATGCCGAGTAGCCGTCGCTCCACTGGTAGCGGCCGTAGCTGTCCCACCAGTTGATTGAAACGAGCTGCTGCACGAACTGCGAGGAGTAGATGCAGCCTGTGCGCCACTGGTCCCAGTCGCTGCCGAGTGCCTGGTGCTGTGCGTTGGAGAACAGCATTTCGTAGGGCACGTTTCCTGAGTTGATGCTCTCAGGGTTGGTGTTGAGGTCGCCGAAGTCGCCGCAACTTGTCACACCCAGTGTGAGAGCAGATGCTAACAATATATTGTAGATTTTCATTGTAGTGCTTGTTTAAGAAGTTTTTTAGAACTTGACATTTACGTTGAAACCGATGTTGCGGGTTGCGGGATAGCCGTTGAGTTCGAGACCCTGTGCGTTGGTGTTGTTGATGCACGACTCCGGATCGATGTTCGGGGTGTGCTTCATGATTGTCCAGAGGTTACGTGCCACTACCGACACGCTCAGGCCCTTGATGAAGCCGGTCTTTGCCAACAGGCTGTTGGGGAATGTGTAGCCCAAAGAGAGCTCGCGCAGCTTGATGAAGTCGGCGCTGTAAACGAATTCCTCGGCGATGTTCTCGCTGGCAATTGCCTTGAAATAGTCGTAAGAAGTAACCGTTGTGGTGTTCTTCTGGCCGGTAGCCTCGTCGATGCCATCCATGCAGATAGAACCTGCGGGGTTGTCCTTTGTACGTCCGAGCAAGGTGTTCTTGTGCAAACCGTTCTGATAGAGCTGGTGGTTTGTACCCGAGAATATCTTGGCACCAAACTTGAAGTCGAGCAAGAACGCAAGGTTGAAGTTCTTATAGGTGAACGAGTTGCGCCATCCGCCTGTCCACTTGTAAACTGCGTTGCCGAGCACTTCCTTAGAGTCGGAGTGTTGTGGCAGACCGTTCTTGAGGAGCAGGTTGCCCTGGTCGTCGCGCTTGTACTTGTAGCCCACGATTTCGGCAAACGGTTCGCCTACAATCTGATAGATGGTGGCGTCGCCGTTACGCGACTGGCCGCCGTCAACAGTAATGCGGTCGGTGCCGGTGCTGAGCTTCTTCACCTCAGAGTTGTTGTAGGCGAAGTTGAGCGTGGTGTTCCAAGAGAACTGCTTGTTGCGCACGGGATATGCGTCAACCATGAACTCGAAACCGGTGTTCTGAATCTCACCCATGTTGGCCTTCATTGCAGAGTAGCCAGATGCCGAAGAGGTAGATACCGAGAGGATGTCGTCGGTGGTCTTCTTCTGGTAGTAGGCCATATCGAATGTCAGTCGGTTCTGGAAGAACGCGAGGTTCAAACCAACTTCAAACTCTGTAATCTTGATAGGCTTCAGGTTCTCGTTGGGATAAGTGTTGCCGTTGTTCTGGGTAGCTGTCTGCTGTCCGTTGACGGTGTAGTTGCGGAGCTGGTAGAGCAGCAGGTTCTGGTAGGCCGATGTTCCGTTGGATGCGAAAGCGTAGCCTGCGCGCACCTTACCGAAGTCGAACCACTGCGGCAACGACTCGCGGAATGAGTCGGTGAACACCCAAGAGAGTGTTGCAGAGGGATAGAAATAGCTGTTGTTGTCGGGTGACAGTGTAGAGAACCAGTCGTTACGTCCGGTGAGGTTGAGGAAGAGCTGGTTGCGCCATCCGAGGTCAACCGTGCCGTAGAATGAATTCACCTGATAGCGCACGAGCTGCTTCTTGGGGTTCTGGCCCGAAGAGATGATGTTGTTTACCGACCAGAAGCCGTCAACGGTGAACGGACGTCCGCCGTCGGTTGTCTGGTAAATGCGGTATTCGTTGTACATCTTGTTGCCGCCGAAGGTTGCGCCTACGCTGAAGTCGCCGAACTCCTTGTTGAAGCCGAGCAGGAAGTTGTAGTTGTCCTCGGCGAAGTTCTTCTCATATTCAGTCATGAAGCCGCTGGGGTCGGCAGCTGCGCCCTTGGGCTGCACCTGCTTGAACTCGAGGCTGTAGCCGTCGTGCTGAACGGCGCCCTGGATGTAGAGCCAGTCGGTGATGTCGTATTTCAATGTTACCGAACCGATGAGACGGTTACGGTTCAAGTTGTTGGTCTTGCGATACTGCAGCCAGTAGGGGTTGTTGAAGTAAACGTTGGTACCGCCGATCATTTCCGATCCGTCCTCGTTTGTACCCCAACCTGCCGACGTGCCTTTCATCCAGTCCATGTTGAACGAGTTGCCTCGGTAGAGCAGAGAGGCGTTGGTGTTGCCGTTTCCGTCGGAGAGGTTCGAACGTCCGTTCGAGCGGTCGAAGGTGTAGTTGGCTGTTACCGTTGCCGAGAGGTTCTTCAGAATCTGGTAGGTGGTGTTCATGTTCAAGCCCAGCTGGCGGTTGCTTGAGTTGGGCAGGATGCTCTTTTCCTTGTTGAACGATGCACCGAAGCGGTAGGTCACTTCCTTGCTCGAGCCGGAGATAGCCACCGATGTGTTGGTGGTTACGCCCGTGCGGTAGAACTGCTTCCAGATGTCGTTGTAAGAATACTTGTAGGTGTCGCCCTTGAAGTTGACTGCGTCGCTGCCGTCGAGGTATCCACCCCATGAGCTCGACTCGCCCTTCTGTGCGTCGGTTGCCGTGGTGGGCTTGTTGCCCTCGGTGCCCAGACCGTATTCCTTCTGGAAGTCGCGGTAGTCGTAGATTGAGTTGAAGGTAAGGTTCTCGTTCACCTCGATGCTCACCGGCTTGCCTTTCTGTCCGCTCTTGGTGGTGATGAGGATGGCACCGTTACCTCCACGGAAACCGTAGAGTGCAGAAGCGGCGGCACCCTTAAGCACCTGGATGCTCTCGATGTCGTCGGCGTTGATGTTGGAAAGACCGTCACCCATGTCGCTGCCGCCCCACTGGCCTGCCGAACCCTGGTTGGTGTTGTCCATAGGAACACCGTCAACCACGTAGAGCGGCTGGTTGTTTCCGGAGATAGAGGCGTTACCGCGAATCACGACGCGTGACGAACCCATTGAGCCGGTACCGTTGCCGGCTACCGACACACCTGCGATTTTTCCTGAAAGGGCGTTACCCACGTTGGGGTCACGGGCAAGGGTGAACTCGTCGCCGCCCACCTTTGTGGTGGAGTAGCCCAGCGAACGTGCCTGGCGCTTGATACCGAGGGCGGTAACAACCACCTCGTCGATGGCCTGGCTCTCGTCCTGCAGGGTCACGTTGATGGTGTTCTTGCCCTCAACCGAAACCACCTCGGTCTTTGATCCGAGGTAAGAGAACTCGATTTTCGACTTCGGCGAAGGAACGGTGATTTCGTAGTTTCCGTCAATGTCGGTAATGGCACCGCTCTTGGTGTCACCCTGAACCTTAATGGAAGCGCCGATTACCGGTTCGCCCGTTGCATCCTTTACAGTTCCTTTGACAATCGTACTCTGAGCACTTGCAGCCGCAGCCGACAGCACCAAAGCACCAGTCAAGCATACTCTCCCAAGGGAGCGTACATAGAAATTCTTTTTCTTCATTGTTTTAGGATTATTGTTTTGGTAAGGTTTGGTATGATTCGTGTGTTAACGTAGTCGTGAAACACGCTTCACAGCGTTTTGGCGGTTCAAGGACGAGCTTTGCTGTGCCCTTACGTCAAATACGTTGCAAAAATAATAAATGTTGTTTAAAAAAAACAATTTTGCTATGTTAAAATTGCATTTACCATTTAATTAAGGTATTATTCCTGCATATTTATCCTGTTTCTTACCATTTCTGCACACTAACAGAATTTTTGTGTCCAATTAAACGCACATTATGTTCCAAACGCACACACTGTGCGCGTTGTGCGAAACGGTATTGTCGGTCAGAACCGCAGGTTCTTCACCACCACGGCAATGGTCTTCAGCCGCACGTAGTTTTCCGAGAGATACATCATGCCGCCGTAGGGGTTGCCGGTGCCCCACGAGTTCTTGGCTATGAAATAGAGCCGTCCCTGCGGGTCGTGCGCAAGGCCGATGAGCTCCATGCAGTGGTCGTCGGTGGTGCGCAGGCGTTCAAATTCGCGTTGCCGCTCGGCCGCGGTGCACGGTCGTTCCTGCCGCAGCACGGCCGTGCCTCGGCTGAACGAGAAGCCCGGTTCGCTCGTGTCGCCCTCCCAACACACGGGATGTCCGGCGCGGAGCGAGCTTTCTATGCACCGCATCAGTTCGTCGGGCGTGACGTTGAGAAACATGTCGCCGTCGCGGTTGTCGGGCACTTCGAGGGCGAAGCGGGTGCCGTAGGGGTGGTGGGTGAAGCTCGTGAGGGCCACATATTCGTTGCGTGCGCACACGCTGTGGGCGAATTCCACGGGGGTGTACTGTGCCCCGAGCATATATACATTAGGTGGAAGGTGGCCGATGCGGTCGTCGAGGGTGCGCGCCACGGCCTTGTCGGCCCGGCTCATGTCGGGGGCGGAGGCCGAAACGGCGGCTATGCGCCGGGCAAGGGAGTTGTAGTTCACTCCGCGTGCGTAGTAGCTGTCGTGGGGATATATGCCGTATTCGGCCATGATGCGGGGCACTGCGCTGGCCATTCCGCGCATGTCGATGCCTGATTTTCCGCGCGAGAGGAAATGCAGGCGTGCCCGTTCGGCGAGTATTCGGCGGGCTATGCAGTCGGTGGAGAGGTTTACCGAGTCGCCGGCCATTATGTGTTCGGTTTCGATGGTGGCGAGCATGGCGTATACCCAGCACAGGCTGCTGCGCCCCTGGTCTTTCACCGGCGTGCAGGCAAGCCTCACCTCGTCGGTGAAGTGCGCTTCGCCCGAAGGCGTGCTGCCCGTGCGGCTGCACGAGCAAAGCAGTGCTGCCGATGCGGCTGCTATGACAATGTTTCTTGCAATGTTCATGTCTTTTCTCTTTCGGTGTTGCGTGGCTCACGCTACCGGGGCTTGCTGCCTCATTTCACTTCGCTCGCCACGGCGTTGCGCAGACCTTTCATGCCCACGAGGAAAGCCTTGGCCGAACCGAAGCGGAGGAACATGTCGAGGCGCACGGGCACATGGTTGGAGTCGTCGCTCACGTAGAAGCGCACTATTTCCTTGTATTTCCCTTTCTCGAGTTCCATGTAGGAGAGCTGCAGACAGCGGTATTTGTGTCCGTTGTCGGCCTTCACCGTGGTCTTGCCCCGGTATTCGAGCACGGCGGGTATGGTTTTTGTTCCGTCGGTAATGGGGAAGCTCACCCGGTTGCCTTTCTTCCATCCTTCGGTATTGAACGACCTGGCGCGGAGGAAAATGCTGAGCATGTCGTAGGTGCAGTCCTTGGGATTGGTTTCCTTCCACACGTGTTCGCCGCTGTTCTTGAGCTGGTGTTGCTTTAGATGCAGCTTGCCCGAGGGGTAGGAGAAGAATGCCTCGTCCACGGTATATCGTTTGCCTTCGCGTGCTCCCTTGCGGAAATAGAGCGGTTCCAGGTCGGTGGAGTTGTAGCAGAGCAGCGTGTCGCGCATAATGAAGAAGTCGTCTACGCGCTTGCTGCTGCGCGTGATGAGCGACGATCGGTAGGCTTGTTTGCCGGCGTAGTTGCTCTGCACGGTTGACATGGTGGCGTTGCCTGCCTTCACCCACACGAATTTCCAGTTGAAATAGAGGTTGTATGACAGGTATTCGCCCGACTTGAATGCCGTGTTGTGATACTTGCACTGGGCCGAAGCCACAGCCGGCAGCACGGCGACTATTACTGTTGCGGCGGCTGCCCGCAATATGTTGCACAATTTTTTAGTTTCCATATATTATAGTATTATGCCGCATCCGCGGCGTGCCTACTGTTCCTGCGGCGTGTAGGCGATGCCGAGTTTGCGTGCGCGGTCGGCGTTGCGTTTCTGTATTTTGCGCTGCTTCTCGGCCTTCTGTCGCGTTATTGCCTCGGGTTTTTGGCGGTCGAGGGGCCGTTCGGTGGCGTTCCATGCGAGCGTCAGGTCCCACTTTGCCTTGCATTCCACTACTTCGGGATAGTAGTAGACGGCTTCGGGCTGCCGCGCCGAGGCGTAGTCGCCCGTGTCCCAAACACCGTTGCGGTTGTCGTCGACAAACACTCGGGCGTAGTATTTGCCCGGGGTGATGTAGTAGAACTGCGCCGTGCCTTGGTCAACCGTGGCGCGTTTCACGGCGCGGTCTTGCGTGTCGAGCAGTTCAACCACGGCTGCTGCGGTGTCGGGCAACCCCGACATGGTGAACACGAGGCTGCCGTATTCGTCGAGCGACCGCACCTTCAGACCGCGTTTTATGCTCGGCGTGTGGTGGCCGTAGATGTCGGTGAAGGCCATGGAGTCGAGCTCGAGGCTGTATTCCAGGCCCGGCCGCCATTCGCCCGTGAACGTGTATTGCCGTGGCGATCGCATGGTGCTAGCCGAGAGAGTGTCGCCCTCGGCCATCACGGGGCGGGCTTCTATCCTGAAGCGGGCCTCATACCACAGTGAGTCGTGGCGTGCATAGAGGTGTATCTTCGATGTGTCGGCGGTGGCAACGGGCGTGCCGAAGCCGAAGCGGAGCGTGCGGTCGGGGTCGATGGTTTCTCCCCCGGCAATGTCGAGCTTGAGTTGGGGCGGCGGAGGCACGGTGTCGTAGGGCTCGCCTTTCTTTCGTTTCTTCTCCTGTCGCTTCTGCCAGTCTTCAAAATCCTTCTTTGCCTGGCGCATGCGCCGCTCGTAGGGTTGCTTGGAGAGTATCTGCAGCGTGTCGGTCTGCGGCACGAGGTTGCCCAGAGTGTCGGTGCCGAGGTAGGCAATCTGCACTGTCAGCGTGTCGCGGTTTACGAGTGCGGTGTCGCGCAACCAGTAGGTAACGGTGTCGCGGCGTGCCGTCGGTTCGGCAAGGAAAGCCCCGTTGGAGTCGAAGTCGAGCCCGCGCAGTTCGGGCAGGCGGTCGCTTCCGTAGCTGAAATATAGCGTGAAGCGGTCGGCCTCGGCCCGTTCGGACTTGAGCAGGTATCGGTCGGCCACCGGTTCGTTGAATGCCCTGAGCACAATGTCGTCGGGTGTGAAGCGGGTGTAGCCCACCCTGGCTATGCTTTTTATGTGGAGCGAGTCAATCCAAGTGGTGTCTTGCCTTATGGCAGGCTCGAAGCCCGGCGTGAAGAGTTGGTGCGTGAAGGCTATCTGTTCGCTTTTCTGCGAGAAGCGGTAGTCGCCGTCGGCATCGGCGAGGGCATACACGCGGTAGGTGCCGGGTGCCACGCCGCGGATTACGAAGCGTCCCCGCGAGTCGGTGCGTGCCACGCGCAGCATGGGTTTGGTGGTGAATGCCGAGTCGGCAAGGTCGGCATACAGTCCCACGAGCACTCCCTTCACCGGCTCCAGGTCGGCGGCGGAAAGCACATTGCCTGCCACCTGCAGCGTGTCGATGACGTTGCCCGTTGAGAAACTGTAGGTGTAGTTGCCCAAGGGATTGCCTTCGTTGTTGTCGCTTATGGCGTCGCTGAAATCCACGGTGTAGGTGGTGTTGGCGCGCAGCGAGTCTTTCAGTTCCACCACGATGCGTTTGCCGGTGCTCTTTATGTCGGGCTGTTCGGTCTGCGGGGGCGACACCACCACTTTCTCGGTGGCGTTGTCGAGCTTTATGAACTCGTCGAACACGATGCTTATCTTGCGTGCCTTCACTCCGGTGCCGCCGTCGTCGGGATAGGTGCCCACCACCGTGGGTGGCGTTTCGTCATACCATCCGCCGTCGGGGCGGCCCATTCGGGCGCATGAAGCCACCACGGCCGTTGCCGCGAGAAGCACGATAAGGCGCACTGTGGCGCTGAATATTTTCTTTGTCAGATTGCTCTGCATATATATAATGTATAGCACTGGTGCATGGTGTCAGTCTTCCTGTGTCATCAGTTCAAGTATCTCGTCGATGTGCGTGCGTGTGTTTGAGAGGCGCGGCACCTTGTGTTGTCCGCCGAGCTTGCCCTTGCTTTTGAGCCACTGGTCGAACAGTCCGCGCGGGGCTTTCACCACTTCCAGGTGCTGCAGTGTTATGTCGTGGCTGCGTTTTGCCTCGTAGTCGCTGTTTATCTGTTGCAGGCGCCGGTCGAGCAGGCGTGCAAACTCGTCGGTGTCGGCCGGTTCCTTGGCAAATTCTATCACCCACTGGTGGCGGCACTTGGCGTTGCTGTCCATGAACACGGGTGCGGCCGTGTATTCGCTCACCTCAGCCCCGGTCATTTGGCAGGCGTAGGCGAGTGCTTTCTCGGCGTTGTCCTGAATGAGTTCCTCGCCGAATGCGTTGATGAAGCACTTTGTGCGGCCGGTTATTACAAACTTGTAGGGGTTGCACGAGGTGAAGCGCACGGTGTCGCCTATCATATACCGCCACAGTCCGCACGACGTGCTTATGAGCATTGCGTAGTTGCGTCCCGTCTCAACACCCTCGAGCGGAACTATGGAGGGGTTGTCGCTGCCGTATTCGTCCATTGGCAGGAACTCGTAGAACACGTCGTAGTCGGTCATCAGTAGCATCGACTTGTCGGCGGGGTCGTCCTGGATGCCGAAGAATCCTTCCGATGCGTTGTAGGTTTCCATGTAGTGCATGCCGGGCGACTTTATTATGCGCTCATACTGCGGGCGGTAGGGTGTGAATGCAATTCCGCCGTGGAAGAACACCTCGAGGTTGGGCCACACCTCGTCTATTCGTTCTTTTCCCGACATCTCGAGCACCCTTACGAGCACGCTGAGCATCCACGACGGCACGCCCGAGAGGTTGGTTATGTTCTTGCCGAGGCATTCGGCGGCTATGCGGTCGCGCTTCAGTTCGAAGTCGCTGAGCAGTGCTGTCTGCTTGCGCGGCACGCGTATGAGGTTCACCATAGGGTTGATGTTCTCGATGAGTATCGCGCTCAGGTCGCCCACGAGGCATCCCGGCAGGTTGTAGTTGGGCGAGTGCGAACCTCCGAGAATTAGTCCCTTGCCGTCGAACATGCGGCTCTTTGGGTTGTTGCGCAGGTAGAGTGCCACCACGTCGGTGCCGCCCTGGTAGTGTATGCGCTTGAGTCCCTCTTCAGACACGGGTATGAACTTGCTCTTGTCGTTGGTGGTGCCCGACGACTTGGCATACCATTTCACCTGACCGGGCCACAGAATGTCGGCCTCGCCGTGCCTCATGCGGTCGATGTCGTCCTTCAGTTCCTCATAGGTGTTCACCGGCACGTTGCGTGCGAAGTCGGCGTAGCCGCGCGAAGTGGCGAAGAGATGGGCGCGTCCGTATTCTGTCTGCGCGGCCTCGTGCAGCAGGTGGCGCAGCACCTCGTGCTGCTTTTCAACGGCATTGGCCGTGTGGCGTTCAAGAGCATGCTGCCTGGGAAGGAACGCCTTGCTTATGATGGCTGTAAAGCTCATTTTCCTTTTGTTTTCGTTAAGCGGCGGACGGGGGCGGCGGCCGCCTTCTTTCGTTTCCGCGTGCCCTCCCTCGCGGGGCGCGGGGCGACATGGCGGATTAAAGCAATTTGCAAATTTAAGCCAAACTTTTGTAAGAAATGAAAGAAATCCAGTTTTTAACTATTTGCATCTGCCAAAAACATGACAACCGACAAGTCCCGCAGGGACGACAGATTATAGCGCAGGGACTTGCCCCTGTGTTTGTGATTATCAACTACTTTGCCCCGTAGGGGGCGCATAATTCATTGTGATATTGAAATATGCGCCCCCTACGGGGGCAAGAAAAAGAAATGCCACGGGAGATAGGGGCAAGCCCCTATCCTATAATCTGCGCCCCTTTCAGGGGCAATAAAACCTTACCGGGTTGCAATATCTACGATACTTAAGTTTCGGATTTGGAAATTATGGTTGAAAAAATGTCCCCGAAGGGGGCATCTGCTAAATGGGAAATCCGAAAATTGAGTACGATGTATAGATTTCTACCAGCTTATCCTGCTTATTTCTTTCAGTCCTGCATGCATAGATACAACCCGGTCGTAATTGATGAAACTCACCCGTTTTTCTATGGCATCAAACATCGACACATTTATTTTGTCCTTGAATTCACGTTCCCGGCAAGCTTCTGCCACGATATAGAATCGTGAGAAGAAGTCTTGGAGCTCATAGAATTTCGACAGAGAATTCTTTATGTCTGTCGTATGTTCCACTTCATAAAAGTCGGAAGGCATTTCACGCTCGTTAAACCAGATGACATCTATCGTACGCGCCTTTCTCAGCAGTTTTTCATAAGTGAAGGCGGGAATGGCGAAAGTATCGGCTATGTCTGCCAGCGGTTTTCCAAGAAACAACCGGTTTTTGTCCTGTGCCGGAATGTACGTTTGCTTCTTTTTCAACTTGCCTATTTCAACAAGCAGCCCCTGGTAATATCCGTGGCTGAACTGTTCCTCGCTGTAGCTGTCGCCTTCTTGCAGGTTGAACTTGTGCAGAACATCATTGCGGTGCGACTCCAAAGCCCAGAGGCCTGGACGGATTTTAAATATTTCCTTGCTCTGCTGGACAATTCTTCTAACGGTTGCCTCGGGAGTGGTTGTTTTCCAAGATGAAAAGTCAACCATCTCGTTCAGTCTGCGGAGTGTAGCAAAGCCGCCTTCCTTTTCCAAGACACTTATCACTTGGTGTTCTTGCGTTTCCTTTTTCATCATTCACTATTGCTTACATTTCCACGTGGAGTTTCAACGTTTTGTGTTTGCAACACATTCCTTTCATCTGCCTACAGGTTGATTTTCTTGTCTACGAAGTAGCGCGGGCGGCGTTTCACCTCGGTGTATATCTTGCCTATGTATATGCCGGTGATGCCCACGCCAGTGGTCACTACGCCGCCGATGAACCACAGCGACACCATGAGCGACGTCCATCCCGCGATGGTCTTGCCGCCGAAGTGGGCCACAAGTCCGTAGACGATGAAGGCCAGTGCCACCACGGTCATCAGCAGTCCGGCCATGGTGATGAACTTGAGTGGTGCGGTGGAGAACGACGTTATGCCGTCGATGGAGAACGAGAGCATCTTGCCCAGCGGATATTTCGACTCTCCGGCGGTGCGTGCCGTGCGGTCGTAGTAGACGCGGCCCTCGCTGAACCCGAGCTGGCGCACCATTCCCCTGAGGAACATGTTGCGCTCGTCATACTGCATGAGGGCGCGCACGGCGCGGTCGCTCATGAGTCGGAAGTCGGCGTGGTTGTATATGATGTCCTTGTCGGCGGTGCGCATGAGGCGGTAGAAGGCCTGCGCCGAGACGCGCTTGAACCACGTGTCGGTCTTGCGTTCGCGGCGCACTCCGTAAACTATGTCGGCCCCAGCCTTGTATTGCCTTGCCATTTCTATTATCGCGTCGGGGTCGTCCTGCAGGTCGGCGTCAATCGACACCATGGCGTCGCAGGTGCCGAGGCTTTCACGCAATCCGGCCCAGAGCGCGTTCTGGTGGCCTTCGTTGTGCGAGAGTTTCAGTGCGGCCACGTTGTCATACTGTTCGGCGAAATGATCGGCGAGCTGCCATGTGCGGTCGCGGCTGCCGTCGTCCACAAGCACCAGGCGGCCTTCAAAGCCCGTTTCCTGCCTGAGCTTGGCAATCATTGCCTGCAGCCTGTCCATCGACCAGGGCAGCACTTCCTCCTCGTTGTAGCAGGGTATCACAATGTTTATAGTGCCGTGTGCGGCGGCCTGTGTCTTGGGGTCGGCCTGGGCGCGGGCAGCGGTGTTTTGTTGTTGGTTCATGGGTGTTTTGTGTTAAGGCGTGTTCTATAAATTCCACGCATTGTTAAACTTTTTCATAAGACGAATTGCTCTTTGTGTCTTTTTGATTTTATCCGGCATCTTTTTATTATTTTTTACAGTCGTATAGCCCGCTATACTCCTTCAAAAATAAAGAAAAATCTGCTCGGCTAAAAATCAAAAATCCATCAAAGGTAATTTATATAACCCGCCTTAGGTGGTTTGTTGCATCAAGGGTGCTGCGGGCGGCGCACTGATGATGTGCACGTCGCGCTGCGGGAACGGTATCTCGATGTTGTGTGCGTTGAGCGTGTTATATATGGCCTCCTTCACGCGTCCGGTCATGCCGAACTTCTCCTCGACGAGCACCCAGTAGGTGACGAAGAGATTGACGGAGTTGTCGCCGAAGTCGTCGAACACCACGTCTACGGGTTTCTTCTGGCTTATGATGTCGCGCCCGTCGCGCGACTTGCAGTAGAGTGCCTTCACCGCGTCGATGAGCATCCGGCGCACCTCCTCAACGTTGGCTCCGTAGGCCACGCCCACGGGCACCTTCACCATTTCGTAGGAGTGGTTCTTGGTTATGTTCTTGAAGTTCTTGCTGAACAGCGAACTGTTGAGGAATGCTATCACGCAGCCGTCGGCCGTGGCCACCTGCGTGCTCTGGTAGGTGATGCTCTCCACCTTTCCGCGTATGCCGTCGCACTCGATGAAGTCGCCCACGCGCACGCGGCCGGTCATGAGTGATATGCCGTAGAAGAAGTTCTCGAGCATGTCTTTCATGGCGAAACCGACACCGGTTGCAAGACCTGCCGAGATTACCGACACTGCCGTAGAAGGTATCTTGAGCGTCTTTATCGAAATCACGGCATACAGTCCCCAGCAGCATATCGCGATGATGTTGTTGGCCAGGGTGAAGTTGGGCTTGCCGTTCACCACTATCTTCGACTTGTGATACTTGTGGTAGAGGGCCTTGATGAGGTAGTTGATGTAGCGGAAGATGAAGAACAGCGCGAGCACCATGACGAGCTTTCCGATGGAGAGCTGCACCACGCCCGTGATGTTGAGGAAGTCGAACATGAGTATCTTGAACACCGTGTCGGTGAGGTCGAACACGTCGGCGGCCCACCAAATGGAGAGCATCACCGAGAAGACGCTCACCACCGGCACGAGAGCCATGTAGACAAGGTCGTAGAACCACGTCACGTTGATGTGGGCGTCGTGGCTCACCGTTATTATGCTCAGCATGCTGCCGCCCTTCTTGGGGGCTGCCGTGGCGGCGGGGCGTGCCGCGCCTTTCTTGCCCGTGGCCTTGACATCGGCGGCGATGCGCACCGAGAGGCGGCGGCGCTCATAGGCTATGAGCATGTCGTAGATGCACGTTATTGTCTGTATGCAGCTCAGCTGGAACATCCACCAGATGAGTATCTGCACCGAGAGCAGCACATAGCCATACCATGCCGTGGCCGTAGACACGGCCATGAGCACGAGCGACACCCATGTGTAGAAGATGTCGCTGCGCGGGATGTTGTCGTTGTGCCGCCCAATCACGCTCCACTGCCACAGGGTGAAGAGCAGCAGTATGGGCGGAAAGATGAGCGTGACGAGGTTGTTGGGGATGAAGATTATGCGGAACACTATCACGATGAACGACATGAGCATCACCGGAGTGTATATGCGGAAGCCACTCTTTATCTGGTCGCCGGGTAGGCGCACGAGCAGCGAGAAGAATATGGCGCACAGCAGCCAGGCATATTCTATGAGCAGCTTCGAGGCCATGAGGAAGAAGTTGTGCTCCATGAAGGTGCGGGCCACCATTACCGACACGGCGAATATGGTCATGGCCACGAAGAGAATGAGGCACACCTTCTTCTTCATGAACTCCTCGGTGCGGAACTTCTTGGGCACGAGCCACCTCACGAACACGTTGCTCAGCAGCGCGGCCACGATGATGTAGAACAGCACGAAGAATGCCACCGACGTCACTATCGGCCCGCGCCACTGCGAGTAAATCACGCGCGTGGTGCCGTTCTGTCCCTTCACCTTCTCGGTGTCGTATTTCTCGCTCACGTCGGCCTTGGCGTTGTGGTAGGACATTGGCATCGAGGCCAGCACCTCGAAGTAGTTCTGGTCGCCGTTGACGAATATGTTGTGCTGTATGAGGTTGTAGCGCGAGAGGGCATAGTCGTTCACCTTCTTCAGCTTCTTCGACACCATTGCATAGTGCTGGTTGTCTTCCTCCACGCTCTGTCGCATGCTCACGAGGTTGCGGCGCAGGGCCACGGCATAGTCGAGGCACGCCTTGCGGTCGAGCACTCCCTGCGCGTCGAGGGCGAAGGGCTGCTTGCCTGCACCCTTGCGGGGCTTGCGTCCGCGCGGCGGCTGCTTCTGCGCGTCCTTGCGGAGCGAGGGCGGAATGGTTTCCAAAGCGTCGATGAGGTCGGTGTAGCGTTCTATCTCGGCATCCATGCGCGTCATTATCTTGTCGTAGGGCATGCGCATCTTGCGGAACTTGCGCCACTGCTCGGTGGCCTCGTGGCAGGCATAGGTCATGTCGAACGTGAAGTCCTGCTTCTGCGAATATAGCATGAGCGCCACCTGGTCGCTGCGCTGCATGAGCGAAATCATCTGCTTGTGCTGCACCGTGTTATACTGCGAGTAGCGCGCCATGCTCTGCTGCTGCTCGTTGAACGCCGTTTCAAGCTCGGCACGCAGCACCGAGAGCGTCGACGAGAGGTTCTTTTCCTTGAGCACCGCGTGTGCCCCTGCACTCACCATCAGCACCACCGCCAACGCAAGCACGCGCAGCGCCGACAGTCCGAGGTGTAGCTTCATGTTTACCGTTTTCTTCATTCCTGTTTTGTTTACGGCGGCACGGCGCGCACCGAGCGCACTGCCGCCACCTTTTATATATAATGTTGCGCCCGCGGTTTCATTGCAACGCAGGTCGTGTTTTTTCGGGGCTTGCAGAGGTTTTGATCCACCAATTTGCCCGGTGCTAAGTTACTAATTTATGGCTAATTCTGCAAGTTTTTCATGCCAAAGCCGCCCGATGCATCGGCCAACGCGCCAACCATGGGCACAGAGACACGTTTTTCGCACTGCACCGGGGCGCATTCTCGCGTTTTTTGCCTAACTTTGCACAGAAAGCCCGCACACCGGGCCGCAAGAAAATCTACTAAAAAAAAACTGACTTATGGAAAAAACACTCATCCTTCTCAAACCGTGCACCGTGCAGCGCCGCCTCGTCGGCGAAGTGATAAACCGCCTTGAGCGCAAGGGACTGCGCATCGTGGGCCTCAAGATGATGCAGCTCGGCGACGACATCCTCAACGAGCACTACGCACATCTGCGCGAACGCCCGTTCTTCCCGTGGCTCATAGCCTCGATGAAGTCGGCTCCCGTGGTGGCCATGTGCGTCGAGGGCAACAGCGCAGTAAAGGTGGTGCGCGACATCGTCGGGGCTACCAACGGACGCAAGGCCGCCCCGGGCACAATACGCGGCGACTACTCAATGAGCGGACAGGAAAACATCATACACGCCTCCGACAGCGTGGAGACGGCCGAAATAGAAATGCGCCGCTTCTTTGCCGAGGGCGAGATATTCGACTATGCCGACCCGCTGCACAACTGGCTCTACGCCCCCGACGGCGACTGATTGCCCACCCGCCACACGGAGCACGCCCCACCCCTACCGCAAACAAGGCTTCGTTGCTCGCCGAAGAAGCCTTCGTTGCACGCCAAGTAAGGCTTCTTTGCACCGCAAACAAGCCTTACTTGCGATAGCCTCATGCGGCCGTTGCAGCAGCATGCACGCCACAGTGCTGCATAACCTTGGCACGCAGAGAGTTACGCATTGACAAAAAGTCCCGTAGGGACGACAGATTATAGCACAGGGGCTTGCCCCTGCGTTTATGAATTTCAATAAATTTGCCCCTGTAAGGGGCGCATAATTCATTGCAAGATTGAAACATACGCCCCTTACAGGGGCAAGAAAAGCGGAATACCAGAAGAGATAGGGGCAAGCCCCTATCCTATAATCTGCGCCCCTTTCAGGGGCAATGAACCGGGAATTCTGCATAAGGTGGGTTCTATAAATTCCCACCGCAAAACAAAAAAATAATATAACGGGTTGCGTTTTGTCATCTTGCGGTCTCTTTTCGGTCCAATCCGTCT
>CAVKCP010000036.1:0-20536 GCA_963654815.1 Lachnospiraceae bacterium
AACCGCTGGTGGAGCGAGCAAAGCGAGCGGAACCTGCGGACTTGAAATGGTAATGATGAGGGCGTCCTCGAAGAGGGCGAACAATCGCAAAATATATGCCTTATGAGAATGTTCGCCCTCTTCGAGGACGCCCGTTTGGCTATCAGAAAGTCCGCTGGTTCCCTACGGTCACCAGCGGTTATGCAGAGTTTACCCCCTTCGGGGACAGTTTCTTTGACATAAACGCCAAATCCGAAACTTGAGTAATCTGTCGTCCCTACGGGACTTACCTGTTGCAAAAATTTCACCGAACACATCAATATTTCCGAATTATTTATATTCTGCATAAATATTTATAAACACAACTATATTACTCCATTTTCTATATAATTATACATTATTTTACTTGTATTTGTATAATTATACCACATAAAAGTGTTAATTTTGCAGCCGAAAGGCGGCCGCACGGGCACGCCATGCACGACAATAACACTTGAAAATGGCTTACACACACATTACTGCCGCGCAGGCTGCGGCGATGATAAACAACGGCGACACGGTGGCATTCAGCGGATTTACACCAAGCGGCGTGCCCAAGGCGGTGACACGCGAGCTCTCGAAACGCGCCGTTGCCGAACACGACAGCGGCAGAGAGTTTGCCGTGGGCATAATAACGGGTGCGTCGTCGTGCCAGAGTCTGGAAGGCGATTTCGCCAACGCGCACGCCATAAAGTTCCGCGCACCGTTCTCAACCAACGCCGACTTCCGCCGACATACCAACCTGGGCGAGATCGACTACGAGGACATGCACCTCGGACACATGGCCGAAAGGCTGCGCCGTGGCTTCTACGGACCGGTGCATTGGGCCGTGATAGAGGTGTCGGCCATTGAGGAAACGGGCGACAAGCTGCGCTTCTATCTCACCTCGGCCGACGGCATCGTGCCCACCATAGCGCGCGTGGCACAACGCATAATACTCGAGCTCAACACTTTTCACGACCCGAGGGTGCGGCTCCTGCACGACGAATATGAGTGCGCCGAGTGGCCGCACCGCCAGCCCATTCCGCTCACAAGCGTTGGCGGACGCATAGGCACGCCTTGGATAGAGGTGGAAAAGAGCCGCGTGGCGGGCGTGGTGGAGTGCTGCATAGCCGAGGAGGCGCGTTCGTTCAAGGCACTAACGCCCGAAACCGAGGCCATAGGACAGAACGTCGTCGACTTTCTGATGGCCGACATGCGGCGCGGACACATCCCGCCCACGATGTTCCCCATACAGAGCGGCGTGGGGGCAACGGGCAACGCCGTGATGGAGGCAATAGGAAAGTGCGGCGCACTGCCCAAGATCGAGGTGTTTTCGGAGGTGGTGCAGGACGCTATCATCGACATGATGCTCGAAGGAAAGATTTCGCAGGCTTCGGTGGCGGCAATGACCGTGAGCAACGAATGCCTCAAAAAGGTGTATGACAACATCGACTTCTTTGCCGATAGGCTCACGCTGCGCCCCAGCGAACTGAGCAATTCGGCCGAACTCATCCACCGTTTCGGGGTGATTGCAATGAACACGGCCCTGGAGTGCGACATCTACGGCAACGAAAACTCGTCGCACGTGTGCGGATCGAGACTGATGAACGGCATAGGCGGGTCGTGCGACTACGAGCGCAACGGTTCGATAAGCATCTTCTACACGCCGTCAACGGCCAAGGGTGGGGCTATAAGCGCGATAGTGCCGCAGTGCTGCCACATAGACAGCACCGAGCACGACGTAGACATAATAATAACAGAGCAGGGAATAGCCGACTTGCGCGGCAAAGGTCCGGCACGGCGCGCCGAGGAGATAATAGAAAACTGCGCACATCCCGACTACCGGCCTCTGCTGCGCGAATACCAGCGCATAGCGGCGGCAGGCCACGAACCGTGCTCGCTGAGGGCGGCATTCGCCTTCCACGACACGCTGCAGAAAAAGGGCGACATGCGGCTCACCGACTTCGGCGAGTATATTGTCTGACGGCAACAGGCGGAGCCTCAGCGCGCCCAAACGCTCCATGACTCGCCAAGGAAGGCCTCACCGGTGACGGGCAAGGGGTGCAACGGCATGAGTGAAGGGGCATATTCGGCCAGAACCTTGCTGAAAGTGCGGAACTGACGGCAGCCCTCGGCATCGGCTTCGGGTTGCTGCACCATCACCAAGAAGCGGTTGTCGGGGCGGCTTTCTGCAATGGCCGAAAGCCTCAACGCTATGCGCTCGGCGGCATCGGGGCTGACACGCCCGAAGAAATGGGCAAAACTGAACACGCAAAGCGTGGGCGATGGCACGTCGTTGTCGGCCAACACGCTGCCGTAGGCATCGGCCGACTCTGTAAAAAGACAATCCACACCGACAAACGACTGGCTCTGCATGAACT
The DNA here is from genome assembly GCA_963654815.1 of Lachnospiraceae bacterium. Lineage (GTDB taxonomy): Bacteria > Bacteroidota > Bacteroidia > Bacteroidales > Bacteroidaceae > Prevotella. Next base: position 2,382 of record CAVKCP010000036.1, read on the forward strand.
CGCGTCCCAATGTGCGCATGGCCTCCGAAGCGTCTATTCCTATATAACGCGCCGTGTGCATGCCGCCGAACACGCCGAAAAACGCAAGGCCGCAAGTGGCGGGGCCGCACCCGAAATCGACAAATGCCACACGGCGGCCACACTCTTCAATCATTTTTTCAATCGCAGGCCGCAACGCCGAGAGCATATTTACGGTGCTGCGGTAGCGGCCGGGCATGAGGTAGCAGCAGTAAAGCAGTGCCTGATGACGTGGTGTCAGACTGCGCATGGTGCCGTCGGCACAGCAGATGCGCTGCGTGGCGGTGAAACGGCCGCGCCCATAGCCTATGACATTCATGTTCACTTCGCGCCCGTTGCCCATAATCACCGTCGGCCAACGGGTCGTGGCATCGGCCTTCACGGCATCAACCACTATGCGGTTGTAGGCCCCGGCAAGGGCTTCATCGGCGGCAAAAGCCTCAACGCCTTCATATTGTTCTTGTTCTTTTTCGCCTTCCTCCGTTTCCAGTCTTATTCTTTCTGCACTGTCGGCACTGGTTCTGAAGAAGCAACCGGTGTGCCGGCAATGCTCAATGAGTTTGTAGAACGTGATGTCGTGGGCAAGCAGACTGTCGCAGCCCACCATGACAAGGCACTTGCGGGCACGCGTCATTGCCACGTTGAGTTTGCGGTCGATCACCGCGCCGTCGGCTTCGTCGAAATACTCGTTGGCCGTGAGAAAGTCGAGCTGGTAGTAGCGTTTGGCCGTGAAGCCATAGACTATGAGGTCGCGCTGGCTGCCCTGGTAGCGTTCAACGGTGTCGATGGTGATGCCGTCGAGCCCTTCAATGCCCTCGCTTTTGCAAAGACTGTCAATGGCATTCCTTACTGTTGAAATCTGGTTGCGGTAGGGCACTATCACTCCCACACCGCTTGCGGCATCGAAACTCTCGCCCGCCATTTTGCGCCACTGCACCACCGTGGCCGCTATCACCCGGGCTTCGGCGGTGTTCACCTTGTCGGGTTCGGTCGGGTCGAATGCAGGTTGGCATGCCACGAAGGCCACGCGGCACGCAAGGATCATGTCTTCTATCGCATTGCGGCCACGGCGCGGGGCGGCATCGGGCTCACGCTGGTGGCCGAGCGGCACGGGGCGCAGCGAGTTCTGATAGAACGCGCAGTTGGGAAACGTGGCTATTACGGGGTGCATGCGCCCTTGGCGCGTGAGCGTGTGGCAGTGCCGTTCGTCGTCTTTGCCGTAGTGGCGTAGAAGGCGTTCGAAGAGCGACAGGCGGCAGTCGGTGAGCGATATGGCGTTGAGCAGAGGGTCGTTGACGGCCGACTCCGACGGTTGCTGCTGCACGACAGCCGGAAGTTGCTTCTCGTCGCCTATGAGCACAAACTTGCCTATGGCGTTGTCGCTGCCGTGGCGGGCGCACATGAGCCCCACAATATACGGTTCGAGTATCTGTGAAGCCTCATCGACAATAGCTATGTCGAAGCGTTTCATGTTGAAAAGTTCGGTCTTGCCGTTGAAGGCGGTGGTTGTTCCGCAGAACACGCGCGTGTCGGCCACGAGCCGCCTCACCCTTTCAACGCTTGGCGATGGCATGTCGGCGATGCGGTTGTCTATCAGATAGGATCGGTATTCGGGGCTGCAACTGCTGTCGCTGCCCATTCTTATGAAGTCGATGCCGTGGGCCACGAGCTTTGAGCAAATCTCATCCACGGCCCGGTTGGTGTAGGCCATGAGCAGTGCCGAGGTGCCGGGCGAGGCGAGATGTTCCATCAAAACGTTCACCATACCGTAGGATGTTTTGCCCGTTCCGGGCGGGCCCACGATGAGATAGATGTCCTGCGCCTGCTTGGTGTGCAGTGCAAGACTGTCGAATTCCTCCGAACCGTAATGGCCCGAAAGCGTGATTGTGGTGTCGATGCGCGGCGGTCGGCGGCAAACGATGAGGTCGCGACGGTCGGCATCGGCGGCGATGAACAGCTGCATGGCACGATAGAGCGACGAATAGGACGACTCCATGAAGTCGTGTTCCACGGCCCATGCCAGTTGGCGGCGCGATGCGCTGAAATCGTCGGCTATATAACTGAACACCCTACTGTTCTGCGCGTTGCGCAGTTTCACGTCGATATGGCTCAGGGTGATGTCGGTTATCGTGCCGCGAAACACGAGGCACGCCGTGGCATCGGGCTCGCCTTTGGTGTCGTAGGGATAGAGAGCCACGATGTCGCCCACGCGGAAATTCGACGTGTCGTTGTCGGCTTGCGCGCCGAAGTGCAGGCGTAGCGTCTCAACGCGGCCCTGTGCCTCGGGCATCTCCATGCGAAGATGCTCGTAGATGTTGCCTGCCTGCCGCTTGTCGGTGGGCGTACTGTTCCACATCGAGGCGAAGCCCGAGTCTTCTTTGGTGCGGTTGCCCACCTTTGAGAGCACGTGCTCGTTGGCAATGAAGCGCAAGAAGCGGTAGAAATAAGCCTTTTCGAGCGGCGCAGCCGAGTGCAGGGCATCGAGAAGGGAGTTGATTTCGGGTGCGTGGAAGCGCGTGAACAGACTGTCTGACACGCCGGGGAAGATGCTTGCGGCACTCATCTGTTCGAGCATCTGCATGCCGCTTTGCGCACAGATCATCTCGCTCCACGCTATGAGGTTGCGCGTTTTCAGAGCCTCGAAGAGCAGTTGCGGGGCCGAACCCAACTCAATCAGTCCGCCGTCATACCTTGAATAGAGCAGCCACGAGGCGAGATGGGCGTATTCAACGTGCCCGTAGGCGTAGTGGAAAATGGCGCGGTAGAGCAGCAACTGCACATAGTGTTTCTGCTGTTGTCGCACGTCGCCGTCGCGGCTCGGCCATGCTGCCTTGCCGCTCTTCTGTTCGATCACGGTGTCGAGGTTGAGATGAATTAGGTCCATGCGCCCCTGCAAGCCGAGGGTTTCGCAGAAATACGACGGTTCGAGGATGAGATGGCCCGACGAAATGGGGCTGCCGTCTTTCTGGTGTATGCGGCTGTTGTTCATCAAGTCCCAGATGCGCGCCTTCTGCCTGCGTGCCTCGTTGTGGAAATCGGCAAGGTCGTGCGTGGCGTCGAGGCTTGCAAACTGCAATGCGTTGCTGCTGAAAAACTCGCGCAAGCTGTCGGCATAGCTCACATCACGGCCCGACGAAGCCTCGTCAAGCATCTGTCCGGCGAAGTTTCCGAGCAACATGGGCGCGGTGGTGCGCATGGGTTTAATGCGGTTGATGAGGTTGATCTTGTAGGAGTGGCCGTATTCTTCGAAGCAGGCGGCCACCGACGTGACGTTGACCAGATAGTCGGGCTCGAAGATTATGAGTTCGGGAAATATCGTCCCGTTCTCCTCTCGCGGCTTCACGAGGTTGAGTTGCGTGCCCCGGCGCACTATCTTGGCCAGGTAGTCCCACGACTGCGAGAGGTTGAACTCGTGGATGGTGGTGTAGTCAACAGTGGCCGCCTCGCCGCTGTCGCTCCTTGTTACATACAGGAAATGTGCGTCCCAACTGTCAACCGAGCACCTTATGCAGTCGATAGCCTCGCCCTGCTGCCCCTTCATGCGGCGGCGGAACGAGTGTTCCACCGTCTTTGGAAACTTGGCGGCAAGGCTTTCGGGCACGCGGCTGCGATCGTTGATGTAGGCGATGAACTTGCACACGGCCATGAAGTCGGTGGCGTAGGCGGCTTCGAGCATTGCGGCATCGGCATCGCCTATGTTTCTTATGCGGTTGCGCACACCGTTGATTGCAATGGCAAGACTGCTGTCGGTGGAGTTTTCGCGCAGGTTGTATTCGCGTATAAGATATTGTATCTTGGGGAAAAGACCGGTGAATTTCAGGTCGATATTCTTCAGTTTGCGGTTGACGGCGTTGTTGATCACGCGGCTGAGAACCTCATATCGGGCACGCACCGGCATGTCGTCGGGAATGGATTCAAGGTCGGCAAAGCTGTCGGCCACGGCATCGCGGCCTATGTCAACGCCCTGCCGTGAGTCGGCCGAGCTGCTGCGCAGAGCTTCGGGCAGGTTGCCGAAGTCGAAAGAAGCCTTGCCTTTGCTTTGAATAGCTGCGGCCAGATATTGGCCGAGGGCATGCTCGGTGGACAGGGCGAACCATTTCTCTGTCTTTATAGGCCCCGACAAGGCGGCAATCCCCTCACCTTGCGTCACTACACATGCCTTCACCGCAACGCCATGCCCACACACCTTGGCCAACCACTCCTTTGCCCGCGCCACGCAGAGGCGTGCCTGACGGTAGGGGTCGGCTGCACCCGAACCGCCCTCAACTACTGTTCCCGAGGCATCGGTCCACAATCCGTCGGCCGAAACGGCGATGTCGCCCGTGCAATCCTTAAACAGAAACAGAACAATGCCGCCCCCGTGAGCCACGGCAGCGTTGATGCCGGCGCCGCCGATGTTGAGGTTGCCCATGACAAGCAAGGTGTCTTCCGTGCCCGCGTCGAGGTTTTCGGCGGCGTGGCAGAGGCTTTCAAACATCGCGTTCTCGTAGAGGTGGGCAAACTGCCCGTATCTGAATATCTTCGTTTCCATGTCTTGGTGTGATGGCGGGCTGAGTGGATTGGCTGGCGTGCGGCCCGTTGTCGCGGTTGCTGCCGAGTGCCAAAAATAATGATTTTATGCCAAAGAAACGCGTAAACAGTGCATTTTCTTTCACCAAGTAACCATAGTATTTGTTCTTTTTCTGCCAAAAATGGTTATCTTTGCAACAAACTTAAATGTGCTACCAACACTACTTTCTCTATGTTTACAAAACACATACACTCTTCATTCATAGCTACGCACCGCTTTATGGGACTGCTGATATGCCTTGCATGCATTCTGTCGGCATTTCCTATCTGCATTCATGCCCAGTCGCCTATGGCAGGAACGCTCAACCGCATGCGCATACTCACGATGAGAGACGAATTCCGGGCTCATCCCGCCAGTTATTGCCGGGAGGTGGAACAAGCCGTGAAACCCTATATTGATGCCGTAAACCGGGTGTTGGCAGACACTGCCCAATATAACAGAAAGCGCGACCACATTGTCGTTGCTTTGCAGAAGAAGATAGAGCAGACCCATGACATAAGGCAGAAATACGCCATAGGCAAGCAGCTCTACACGCAATATCTCAACCTCAACTTTGAGAAAGCCTACACCATGGCACGCCAGTGCGAGCAATGGGCACGCCAACTGGGCAACCAAAACGAGATAGTGGAGGCGCAGGTGTTGCAGGCACAGGCTTTCGCCAACAGCGGTTTTTTCCGCGAGGGAGCCGAAACCCTCGGTCAGCTTAATGTGGAAGGATGCACCGATGAGGTGCAGATAGCATATGTAATGACGATGTTCAACCTCGAGTTTGAGAACGGATTCTATATGCCCTACCGTTATTTGCCACGCAACACCTATCTGGAGCGCATGCAGCAATGCTATGCCAAGATGCAAAAGCTGGTGTCAGCCGACTGCTATCTGCTCGACGACATGCGGGTGAAGATGAGTTTTCATCTCACAAAATACAAGGATGCGGTAGACCAAAGCAAAATTCTCCTTGCCAAACTCACGCCACGGTCGCCTTACTACGCTTACGCATTGGGCAACATGGGCTACAACTATATGGGACTGGGCGAATATGTTGAGGCCGCGAAATGCATCAGCCTGTCGGCCGAAACCGACATCAAGGCCGGTTCGCTCACCTATCCTGCCATGCGCAAAATGGCAGAACTGGCATTTATCGTGGGCGACGTGCCCAACTCCTACCACATGATTAACGTGGCAATGCGCAATGCCGAGTTGAACCATTCGCGCTACCGCTATGCCGAGATAGCCGCCAGTTATCCCAAGATAGACAAGGACATGTATGCCTATACACAGCGGCAGACCACCAGACTGGCCATTGCTCTTGCAGTGCTCCTGGTGGTAGCAGTCATCCTTGTGGCAGTGGTGGTGGTGACGATAAGGCAGCACCGGACGCTGCATAGGCAGAAATCGCTCATCGAAACCCAAATGAAAAAGCTCTCGGACAAGAGCCGGCAGATTGAAACCATAAACCGCGAACTGCTCGAAACCGGCCATATAAAAGAGGTGGTGCTGGGACAACTCATCGTGGGCAGCGCCAATCACCAGGCCGCAATAATGAAGTTGCGCAAGGAGGTGTTGCGCCGCCTCACCATAAAAGACTATGAAGGGCTGCGCAACGTGTTTGACATGCAGCGCGGCGAAGCCTTCGACACGTTCTATCAACTTGACCAAATCCTGCTGATGCTATTTCCACAGTTTGCCGAGAAGTTCAACGAACTGCTCCGCCCCGAATGCCGTCTTACTCTGAAACATGGCGAGCGGCTCACCACCGAGATGCGCATCTTTGCCTTGGTGAGACTGGGAATAACAAAGAACGACGACCTGGCGCAGTCGCTCAACTACTCGGTAAACACCATAAAGAGCTACAAAACGCGTGTGATAGCTGCCTCGCTCTATGAAAAAGAGGAGTTTTACCGCCGATTGAACGAGGATGTTGTCACTTTGGAACAGAAATAGCGTATATTCAGAAGAACACCATCAAAACACAACTTACTGACTTTTAATCATATAGCCAACAGATAAAGTCTATATACCGTATATTTTTTGGGAAAGCTTTGCAGGCTGCGTAATTTTGCCGACGTAAGCTGAATGCAGCAAACAAAACTTTCCTAAAACTAAAACCTATACGATTATGAGAAAACGACTTTATCTCATCTCTACCCTATTGTTGGCATTTTCCAGTGCCAATGCCAAGGTAAACATTCCCGGAATCAGCCTTGCCGAGGACACCACCAAGACCTCGGGCAGCGACCACGGCGTGATGCTCAACGCCAAGGATGCCACCGAGCCGCGTCAGGTGGAAATCGGTCTGCCCATGAGCTACACCGCAGTGTCGGTGGATGGAGTGCCCGCCGTGTATTATTATTGGCCCAACACCACCAGCAACCACTGGCGCGGCGAACAGCTTCTGGCCAAGCAGGGACTGCAAAACATATCAACCACCGCCATACGCTTTGGCGAGATAGGCTACGGAGTGGACTCTTACATGGAACGCGGAGGCGAGAAATTCAAGGGGAAACTCAAATATCAAACCAATACTTACGGTGCGCAGAACTTCGACCTGAATGTTTCGGGCAAGCTGGCTCACAAGACCTACTACACATTGAGTGCCTACCAGAACTTCGACCCAGGCAGCTTCGACCTCAAATTCACCAATTTCATCGACCGCGCACAGTTCTACACCGCCGGCATCACACATTTGTTCAACCACGACAAGGGCCGTTTCAGCGTGTTCTACAAGTATAACGTCACCCACCCGCTTACCACCTCGGCCAACTATGCACCCTTCACCTACGACGGCAACGGCAAGGTGAGCGAGGTGAAGGGCTTCCGCATGGGTCGTGACAGCTATCTGCCCGTGGACGGAATGATGCAGTATCGCGACGTAAAGACAGGCCAACTCGTAACCGACAACCTTTACGACATAGTGAAGGCCAAGACCCATGAGGGCACTGCACTGTTCGACTACGATTTCAGTTCCGCACTGTCGCTGGCTCTCAAAGCCAAGGTGTCTACCTCGAAAGGGCACGGCGCCGACCAGCTCACCATGGGTTTCTATGAAGATGCCGACGCCACTTACGCCGACACGGGCGAGAAATATCACGGAAACATACAGCGCCGCCTGGCGCAGATAAACGCTTTCACCGTGACCGACGCCATGTTCATAGCCGAGATGACCAAGAAGACCGATGCACACAAATGGGTGTTCGGCCTGAACGAACTCTATTCCTACATCGACTATGCACGCAGCACCACGCAATACTACCACGAGGTGGCTCCCAACCCGCGCAAGTTGATATACAACGGTCTGGAATATGCCAACCTCAACGGTTCTACCGAATACGACCACGGCACCGAAAACAAGCTCGCAGCCTATGTAAGCGACACATGGAAGGTTTCGCCGAGCTTCCGCATGAACTATGGCCTGCGTCTTGAGATGTTCAGCCTCGGCGTTGACTATATACCCACTTCACGCTTCAGCGACTTCTACCTCGGAGCACAATACAAGGATGCCGACGGCAAAACACAAACCGTTGCCACCACACACCACAACAAAACCGGACTGAACTATGCCGTTTCGGTGGCTCCCACCTACAACATCACGCACGACTTCGGTCTCACGGGCGAGATAAACTTCCTGCAGCAGTATCGCCACCTTGAGGCTTACTCGGGCACATCGCTGCCTTACTACGACCACCGTCCGTTTATTCTGGGCCGTGTCGGAGTGTTCTACAACAGCGATTTCGTAAACGTTGTGTCGGCATTCACCTATGCCCGCCGCACCAACGACTACAGCCGCCTCACCGTGATGAGCGACAATCCCAACGAAGACCCCGTAATGGTGGGCGCATCGAGCGGTATTCAGACAATGGGTTGGACCACCGACGCTATGTTCACACCGTTCAAGGGATTCAAGTTCCACGCCATGTTCACCTATCAGAACCCCAAATACACGGGCTACAAGTTTACGGCATTCAACAAGGAATACGACTTCAGCAGCATGACCGTCACCAAACAGTCGAAGGTAATCGTCGAACTCGACCCCAGCTACACCTACGACCGCTTCAACATCTGGGCCTCGTTCCGCTATTACAGCAAGCAGTATGCTAATGTGGGCAACTCTGTCTACTTCCAGGGACGGTGGGAAACCTTTGCCGGAGCAAGCTACAAGGCCAACAAATATCTCACGTTTAATGTCAACGTGGTGAATTTCCTCAACCAGACGGGAGCCCAGGGCACCATTCCGGGGTCGGAACTCATCACCGACGGAACACGCTATGCCGGATCGCTCATGGCCGGAAACTATATCCGCCCGTTCACCGTGGAGTTTGGAGCGAAGGTTAATTTCTGAGTCAAATCCACTTGAAAAACCATTTTATCGACCAATTAATACGAATAAATACACCATAACCAATCTATTAATAAAATTATGAAGAAATGTCTTTTTACACTGTTGGTGCTCTTTGCAGCATTGAGTGCCAACGCACAGCAAAACATCTCTTTCCGTGAGGGAAAGCTGGTTTCACCGCAGGTAAATGCCGACCACTCGGTAACATTCCGCCTGCAGGCTCCCAAGGCCAAGACCGTAAAGGTGGTGGCCGACTGGGAACAGAACGGAGGCGTAGGCACTATGGCCAAGGGCAAGGACGGCGTGTGGACCTACACCACACCGAAGCTCACCTCTGAGATGTACACCTACCGCTTCGACGTAGACGGCGTGGTGAGCGTTGACCCCGTAAACCCGTTCACACGACGCGATGTAGGCAACGTGTTCAGCATATTCTATGTAGGCGACGGCTGCGCCGACGAATACCAAGTGCACAAGGTGGCCCACGGACAGGTGCGCACGGTGTGGTATCACTCCAACGCCGTTGGCGAAGACCGACGCATGAACGTGTATCTGCCCGCAGCCTACGGCAAGACCGACGAGAAATATCCCGTGTTCTACCTGCTTCATGGCAGCGGCGGCGACGAGAACGCATGGCTCGAACTGGGCAACATCGCACGCATCATGGACAACCTTATTGCCGAAGGAAAATGCAAGCCCATGATTGTGGTTATGCCCAACGGCAACTTCGGCAAGGCCGCTGCAGCAGGCGAAACCTACGAAAACCTCGACTACAAACCGGTGATGACCAACTTCCTTTCACACTACAAGGATGGCTTGTATGAAACTGCTTTCACCGAAATAGTGAACTATGTGGACGCTACATACAACACCATAGCCGACAAGGATCACCGCGCCATTGCAGGACTCTCAATGGGCGGACTGCACACATTGATGATTTCGGCCAACTATCCCGACCTCTTCAACTATGTAGGACTCTACTCGGCAGGAGTGGATTTCACACAAATAAAAATGGAAGAGATTGCCGCTTATGCCAATCTCGATGCCAAACTGGCTGCACAGGCCAAGAAAGGTGTGAAACTTTACTGGATTGCCTGCGGCAACGCCGACCGTCTGATGTCGCACAACAAGCTCTTGATGGAACGCATGGACAAGGCCGGACTCAAATACACCTTCCACGAAAGCAGCCGTGGACACCTTTGGAGCAACTGGCGCCAATACTCGCTGCAATTCATTCCGCAACTCTTCAAATAATCAGTAGGTAATAGCTTTTTCTAAACTTGTCAGGGACGGTGATTTTGAATGTGCATATCAAAATCACCATCCCTTTTTCTTGTTCGACGACAAAGGCATTGTTTTCTGTCATGCACTACCGAAGGCATGTTGTCGGCTCGGGGTGAGGATTTGGAATTATTGGTGTCCGGTAAAATATCGTATTGGCACGGTAAAATAAAGAATGTCTGCCGTTTATAAGGTTTGAAAAAATGCTGGGGTACTTTTGCACATTGTATGGTTTGCTATCCATTGCCCCTGAAAGGGGCGCATATTATAGGATAGGGGCTTGCCCCTATCTATTAGGCATCACCGTATTTTGCCCCTGTAAGGGGCGCATATTTCAACAACACAATGAATTATGCGCCCCTTACAGGGGCAAATATATTGAAATCCATAAACGCAGGGGCAAGCCCCTGCGCTATAATATGTCGTCCCTACGGGACTTATCTTTTGCTAAGTTTTTACCGGACACCAATAATTGCCTATATTATTCCCAATAGTTGGGCATGACGAGCCACAATATCAGGTAGACAAGACATCCGCTGAATGCGGTGAAAACGGTGGCCAGCAGATAGATTACCCTCACGAGTGTGGGGTCGATGTCGAAGAATTCGGCGATTCCGCCGCATACGCCGGCGATTTTCTTGTCGGCAGAACGTCTCAGTTTGTTGCTCATTGTAGTGGTTATGTGGTGTTATACTTGTTTGACGCGGCAATGCTGCGAAATGTTGCAGGCTAAATTACTCTTACACTGCATTTTGCCTTACGGATAAGGATTTGTTTTGCTGCGGCTTGATGCAGCCTAATGCCAAAGCCCCAAAGCGGTTGTGCGCTTTGGGGCTTTGGCGTTTTTATTCGGCGAAGGCGGCTGCTTCGGCTGCCGCTATTATCTCTTCGCGGCTCGGCTGCTTGGCCGTTATGTCGCTTAGGTCGAACTCGTCGTCGTCGGCAGAAGGCGTATTCTGTGCCTTTGATTGGCGGTCGGCCTTTTCGGCAGGGCGGTACATTGGTGCCCGGCGGTCGCGTTTGCGCTTCTCGCGCAGCACTGCCACGGCGGCATCGGCCTTGGCTTCAATCTCGGGGCTGGCCACTATGAAGTCGGCCGACGGCTCGGTGTCGGGCACAGTCTGCACGGGTTCTTCCTCCATTTTGGTGCGGTTGGTCTTGGCGGCGAACACCTCGTCGATGAACTGCGGCTCCTTGCGCAGGCGTTCAAGCGTGAGTTTCGATGCGAGTTGCTGGCTTTCTTTCTTGCTGTAGCCCGAACCGGAGCATCCCTCCACGCCCTCGAGCATCACGGTGTATTTGAACACGGGGCTGCCCGTCTTGTCTTTTTCCTGCGTTACAATCTTGTAGTCTATGCGCACGCGGTTCTTCTGTGTCCATTCGATGAGCTTGCTCTTGAAGTTCACCTCCTTGTAGGCCACCTTGTCGATGTTTATCATCTGTGCCAGAATGCGCTTGCGCATGAACTTCATGCAGGCTTCGTAGCCCCGGTCGAGGTAGATTGCGCCCACGAGAGCCTCGAAGGCGTTGCCTCCCACATAGCTGTTGTGCGACGACGAGTGCCCGCTCGACAGTATGAGCCGGTCGATGCCCATTTCCTGGGCGAGGCGGTTGAGCGTGTCGCGCTGCACGAGTTTTGACCGGGTATTGGTGAGAAATCCCTCGCGCTTGCCCGGAAAATGGCGGTAGACTATATCGCCCACGGTGGCGTCGAGAATGGCATCGCCCAGGAATTCGAGCCGCTCGTTGTTGACGGGCTTGCCCTTGGCGTTGCGGCGGAACATGCTCTTGTGCATGAGTGCCAGCTTGTAGTAGCTTATGTCGTGGGGATAGAAGCCAATTATTTGGTATAAAGACAAATAAAGCTCCTTTTCCTTGCGGAAAGGGAGCCTTATTCTGTCTACGATGTTACTCAGCATATTTCTTGAATATTACGCAGGCGTTGTGTCCGCCGAAGCCGAACGTGTTGCTCAGCGCGGCGCGCACCTCGCGCTTCTCGGCCTTGTTGAAGGTGTAGTTGAGGTCGTAGTCGATGTTCTCGTCGCGGTCGTTGTCGTCGTGGTTGATTGTCGGCGGCACGATGTCGTTCTTCACGGCGAGCACCGAAGCCATTGCCTCCACTGCACCGGCGGCGCCGAGCAGGTGGCCTGTCATCGATTTTGTCGAGCTGATGTTGAGCTTGTAGGCTGCCTCGCCGAACACCTGCTTTATGGCCTTGGCCTCAGAGATGTCGCCCACGGGTGTTGATGTTCCGTGCACGTTGATGTAGTCGATGTCGGAAGGCTGCATGCCTGCATCTTCGAGGGCGTTCTTCATCACGAGGCATGCGCCCAGTCCTTCGGGGTGCGAAGCGGTGATGTGGTAGGCGTCGGCACTCATGCCTGCTCCCACCATTTCGGCGTATATCTTGGCTCCGCGTGCCTTGGCGTGCTCAAGTTCTTCGAGCACGAGGCATCCCGAACCCTCGCCCATGATAAATCCGTCGCGGCTTGCGCTGAAGGGGCGCGATGCGTGCTCGGGATCGTCGTTGCGTGTAGACAGGGCGTGCATGGCGTTGAAGCCGCCCACTCCGCTCTCGGTTATGGCTGCTTCGGCTCCGCCGCTGACGATAGCGTCGGCCTTGCCCAGGCGAATGAGGTTGAACGCGTCGGCAAGGGCATTGGTTGACGATGCGCATGCCGATGTGGTTGCGAAGTTGGGGCCGTGGAAACCGTAGTGTATTGAAATCTGGCCGGCTGCGATGTCGGCAATCATCTTGGGGATGAAGAAGGGGTTGAACTTGGGGCCGTTCTCCTTGTGTGTGGCATAGTAGCCCACCTCTTCCTCGAATGTCTTTATTCCGCCGATGCCTACTCCGAAGATTACACCGATGCGGTTCTTGTCGACGCTATCCAAATCCATGCCGCTGTCGTTTACAGCCTGTATGGCTGCAACCATTGCGAGCTGTGCATAGCGGTCCATCTTGCGCAATTCCTTGCGGTCGATGTATTCTGCGGGCTTGAAATCCTTAACCTCGCAGGCAAACTGTGTCTTGAAATTTGAAGCGTCGAACAAAGTAATAGGAGCGGCTCCGCTCACACCGTCAACAAGGTTTTTCCAAGTTTCTTCGGGATTGTTGCCTACCGGCGTAACTGCGCCAAGTCCTGTTACTACTACTCTTTTTAACTCCATCTGGAAAAATTAAAGTTTATGGCTTATGGTTTATGGTTTATGGCACAATGGGAAGTTTCTCCAAACTTGCCTGCCATTAGAATGCGCACCATAAACTATAAACCATGAACCCAATTTATTACTGGTTGTTCTCAATGTAGGCGATAGCGTCACCAACGGTGGCTATCTTCTCTGCCTGGTCGTCAGGGATAGAGATGTTGAACTCTTTCTCGAACTCCATGATGAGCTCAACTGTGTCGAGCGAGTCTGCGCCAAGGTCGTTTGTGAAGCTTGCTTCGGGCTTTACGTCTGCCTCGTCTACACCAAGTTTGTCAACGATGATGTCTTTTACTTTTGATTCGATATCTGACATAATTTTAAATGTTTAAAATGTTTATAAAATATATTCTATTGAAAAAACCGGCTACAAAGGAACACATTTTTATTTAACCGCGCAAATATTTCACCTAAAAATGCGCATATTGTTGCACATTTACCTATCGATTGTGCATAAAAATCACGCTTTTTCGCACAAAATTGCTCTCGCACACCGGTTTCCGCCGCCTGCACAAGGCCCTTATTCAGAGCCTGCCCACGCCCCTGAAAACGACAGGCAAACGCCCCACAGGGCGGTTTTTGGGTGCAAAAGGAGCAAAAAACGGCGGTTTTCCTTGGCCGTTCGCGCTATTTCGCCTATTTTTGTAAAACCAAAGCAAACCCTAATTTCAAAACCGACAAAACAAAACAATATATGTCTTTCGCACAACTCTGCAACAACACATTCAACCAGGCCATACGCGACTACCACATGAAGGACTGCGTGGACACCCCGATAAACAATCCCTACGAGCGCGACGAGATTGAAAACCGCCTCTACCTGAAATGCTGGATAGACACCGTGCAGTGGCATTTCGAGGACATCATACGCGACCCGCACATCGACCCCGTGGAGGCTCTGGCCTTAAAGCGGCGCATCGACAGGTCGAACCAGGACCGCACCGACCTCGTGGAGCAGATTGACTCTTATTTCAGACAGAAATATTCCGACGTGAGCGTAAGCCCCGAGGCACGCCTCAACACCGAAAGTCCGGCATGGGCCGTTGACCGACTGAGCATCCTCGCGCTGAAAATCTACCACATGCGCGAACAGGCCGAACGCACCGACGCCACCGAGGAGCACCGACAGAAGTGCGCGCAGAAGCTCGCCGTGCTCGAGGAGCAGCAGCGCGACCTCTCGGAAGCCATCGACCAGCTGCTCGACGACATAGCCGCCGGGCGCAAATACATGAAGGTGTACAGGCAGATGAAGATGTACAACGACCCTTCAACCAACCCCGTGCTCTACCGCAAATGACCGCCCCCCCGGGGCGGCAAACCTACGACAGATGAAAACCGAACACCTCCTCATAATACGCTTCTCGGCACTCGGCGACGTGGCAATGACCGTTCCCGTGGTGGCATCGCTGGCGCGGCAATACCCGCACCTGCGCATCACCGTGCTCAGCCGCCCCTTCGCCCGCCCTCTGTTCGACGGCCTTGCACCCAACGTGGGCTTCATGGAGGCCGACTTGAAGGGCGAATACCACGGCATGAGGGGCCTGAACGCACTCTATCGGAGGCTTACTGCCAAGAAATTCACAGCCGTGGCAGACATGCACAGCATATTGCGCTCGAGCTATCTGCGTATGCGGTTCAACATCGACCGCTACCGCGTTGAGCACCTCGACAAGCACCGCCAGGAACGCCGCAACCTTGTAAAACTCGGTGCGGCAAAGGTTGCCCCGCTGCCAACGGCATTCTCCGGCTACGCCGACGTGCTTGCCCGGCTGGGCTATCCGGTAAAGGTTGAATTCGAGTCGATATTCCCCGCAGGCGGAGGCAACATGAGGACGCTGCCTCGCGAGGTGGGCGAAAAGAAGCCTTTCCAGCAGTGGATAGGCATAGCGCCGTTTGCGGCTCACCAGGGAAAGGTTTATCCCACGCGTCTAATGGAGCAGGTCATAGCCACGCTCACGCGCCTGCATCCCTCGTGCCGCATATTCCTCTTCGGCGGAGGCGATGCCGAACACCGCGTGCTCGACGCGTGGGCAGCCGCCTACGACAACGTGGTGAATGCCTCGCGGCTGCTCGGACAGCTGCAGAGCGAGCTCGTGCTGATGAGCCATCTCGACGTTATGGTGAGCATGGACAGCGGCAACATGCACCTGGCCGCTATCTGCGGCACACGCGTGGTGAGCGTGTGGGGAGCCACACACCCCAGTGCCGGCTTCATGGGTTGGCGGCAGAGTGCCGACTTTGCCGTGCAGTGCGACATGCCGTGCCGCCCGTGCAGCATCTACGGCAACCGCCCGTGCCGCCGGGGCGACTACGCCTGCCTCACCTCAATAACACCGCAGCAGATAGTGGACAAGGTGGAGCAGGTGCTCGAATGCAAATAAACAGGCACGCACGCAAGGTAGGCATGTTTCTTTATTAATATTGTTATTGGTGTTGTTTTCTTATACAACCTTCCGCCCGAAAATCTGTTTTATCGGGACACCAATAATTTTTCTCTTCTTTCTCCGCAGAAAAATCACACGGAAAACGCATTTTTTCGGTTTTCCGTGTCAATAATCGGCATACACAATCGTATATAATAATGAAGCGGACAATACATTCCGCGCTGCAACCGCATTATGAATAACAAAACAAGAAAAACAATAGTTTTATGAAGCAAACATTATTTCTTTTGGCCGCACTCATGTCAATGGCGGCAATATGTATGGCCACCGACATAAAAGAGGGCGTTACAACCGCAATAAACGGCATTGAGAATATAAAATGCAACAGCAACGTCACGCTGCACATAAGCAAGGGATCGCGCGCCACGGTGCGCGTGGTGGAGAAAGGCAGGCAGCACAGCGAGGTGACATTCAACGGAAAAAAACTTAACATCGACGCGCCATCCGACGGTAATGGCAACTACAACATCGACGAAAACAGCATAATGACCGAGTTGTTTGTAACGCTGCCGCAGATGATTGACGTGTCGAACTCGGGCATACTGAAGCTCGATGCCAAAGACATGACCGCCTCGGCCGACGTGGAAATAAGCAACAACGGCCATGCGGTGATTGATCTCGGCAAGTTCACCTCCATCTCGGGCGCATTCTCGTTCGTTAACCACGGGGGAGCGAATTTCTCGGCTGAACTCATCGATGCGGCCAATGTAAACATCTCAAACAGCGGTGTGGCCAGAATGGAAAACGGTGTGGCCATACGCGCCAAGAACGCCCGCATTTCCGTGCCCGGCGTAATCAACGTGACTGGCATGAAAATAAGTGCCGAAAAATGCAAACTGTCGTGCGCGGGCATGGTCAAAGGCAGCGCATTTGCAATAAACAGCGACGAGACAACGATGGGCGTATCGGGGGTCTATTCGGCCGACACCGACGTGAAGGGAAAATCGCTCACAATGTCGGTTTCGGGAATGACGGGCGGCAAGATGACGTTCGACGGCGGCGACATGAATGTAAGCTGCACCGGAGAGTGCGACTCAGAGATAAAGGTGAAGTGCAACAACGTGTCGCTCTCGGCCACGGGTATAATAAGATCGAAAGTCACCGGCACGGCAGGCACGGCCAGACTTTCGGGCAATGTAGGTGAAAGGTGCATAAAAGGCCTGAATGCCGTCAACGTTGTAAACCGCAGCAACAAAGACTACGAATTAATAATGCGTAGCATAGACAACAACGACAACGAAAAAGTGTGGTGAAAATATTCATTGGTGTCCGGTGAAAACTTTACTATTGGCAAGTCCCGTAGGGACTATATATTATAGCGCAGGGGCTTGCCCCTGCGTTTATGGATTTCACTAAATTTTCCCCTGTAAGGGGCGCATAATTCATTGACATGTTGAAATATACGCCCCTTACAGGGGCAAAAGACGGTGATGCCTAATAGATAGGGGCAAGCCCCTATCCTATAATATGCGCCCCTTTCAGGGGCAATGGATAGAAAACCAAATAATGGATAAAAAGTAAGCCCCGTGTTGTCCAAAACCTTATAAAGAGCATCCATTCAGTGTTTTACTATGTTAGACCGAAATTTTGCCGGACACCAGTAATTAATAATCAACCTGTTTTGGGCAAGCTCCAAAAGAAGCCTTGTTTACACTGCAAATAAGGCTTGTTTACACCTCAAAGAAGCCTTGTTTGCGATGCAAATAAGGCTTCTTTTTATTTCGGACAACTATGCACCGTTGCACACCGATGTACTAATTTGCGATTACGCACTATAACACAACGTGTTACACGATTACAGAATTAGTAGTATCCATTTATTGGTGTCCGGTAAGTAAAATAGCAACAGGTAAGTCCCGTAGGGACGATATATTATAGCGCAGGGGCTTGCCCCTGCGTTTATGTATTTTACTAAAGCCCCTGTAGGGGGCGCATAATTCATCGTGAGAGTTTGAAATATGCGCCCTTTACGGGGGCAAATATTTGGAATTACTCAAATTTCGGATTTGCCATTTAGCAGATGTCCCCGAAGGGGGCAAACTTTGCATAACCGCGGGTGGAGTGAGCATAGCGAGCGGAACCTGCGGATACACGTCCTTCTACAAAGGGCGTCCTCGAAGAGGGCGAACATATCTCATTAGATATTTATTTTTATTGGTGTCCGGTAAAATTTTGATATAACACCGTAAAACGTTGAACGGATGTTCTTTATAAGGTTATGAAAAACCCGGGGCTTACCTTTGCGCATTGCACGGTTTGCAATCCGTTGCCCCTGAAAGGGGCGAATATTATAGGATAG
>CAVKCP010000037.1:0-20375 GCA_963654815.1 Lachnospiraceae bacterium
ACGGGTTGCGTTTTGTCATCTTGCGGTCTCTTTTCGGTCCAATCCGTCTGCTCGTTCAGTCGTATAGCCCGCTATACTTCTTCACTCGCAGACAAATTGTCCTCGAAAACAGCCTCGCAATCTGACAAAGCCAATTTATAGAACCCACCATAAGACAAAAGATGAAACGCATAGTAATTCTCGGTGCCGGCGAGAGCGGTGCCGGAGCCGCAGTGTTGGCAAAGAAAGAAGGTTTCGATGTGTTTGTTAGCGACATGTCGGCAATAAAGGACAAATACAAGAAACTTCTCGACGACCACGGAATAGAGTGGGAGGAGCTGCACCACAGCGAAGAGAAAATTCTCAACGCCGACGAGATAATAAAGAGCCCCGGCATACCCGCCGAGGCACCCATGGTGCGCAAGGCGGTGGAGAAGGGCATACACATAATCAGCGAGATTGAGTTTGCCGGACGCTACACGCAGTCGAAGATGATATGCATCACCGGATCGAACGGCAAGACCACCACCACGTCGCTCATCTACCACATATTCAAGGCGGCGGGCTACGATGCCGGACTCGCCGGAAACATAGGTCACTCGCTGGCTCTGCAGGTGGCCGAAGACCCGCACGAATATTACATAATCGAGTTGAGTTCGTTCCAGCTCGACAACATGTACGACTTCCGCGCCGACATCGCCATTCTGCTCAACATCACCCCCGACCACCTCGACCGCTACGACTACAAGTTTGAGAACTACGCGGCAGCCAAGATGCGCATTATACAGAACCAGACCGAGGGCGACTCGTTCATCTACTGGAACGACGATCCCGTGATAAAGCGCGAGCTCGAGAAATACGACATCAAGGCCATACAGTATCCCTTCTCCGAACTCAAGGAGAAAGGGTCGATAGGCTACATCGACGACGGCGAGTACACTTTGGAGAAGCCCACGCCGTTCAACATGGAACAGGAGGAACTCTCGCTCACAGGCAAGCACAACATCTACAACTCGCTCGCTGCCGGCATAGCAGGCAACATCTCGGGCATAAAGAAAGAGGTGATACGCAAGAGCCTTGCCGACTTCCCCGGCGTGGAACACCGCCTTGAAAAGGTGTGCAAGGTGGGCGGAGTGCAGTATGTAAACGACTCGAAGGCCACCAACGTGGATGCCTGCTGGTATGCGCTCGAGAGCATGCGCACACCCACCATACTCATCATCGGCGGCAAGGACAAGGGCAACGACTACTCGGCCATACGCGACCTGGTGCTGAAGAAATGCGTGGGCATAGTGTATCTCGGTGCCGACAATGCCAAGCTGCACGCCTTCTTCGACCCGCTCGGCATTCCCACGCGCGACACCCACTCCATGCGCGAGTGCGTGGAGGCATGCCGCGACATGGCTCGTCCGGGCGACACGGTGCTCCTGAGTCCGTGCTGCGCAAGCTTCGACCTGTTCAAGAACATGGAAGACAGGGGCGAACAGTTCAAGCAACTCGTGAGAAATCTTTAACCGCCTGCGGCAGAGCGCACTGCGCTCCGGCCGCTGACGGCAGCAACCACATAACCGCAAGATGATAAACAAGACACTCAACAACATATTCAAGGGCGACAAGGTGATTTGGATGGTGTTCTTCTTTCTGTGCATCATAAGCATAGTGGAAGTGTATTCGGCCTCGTCGCAGCTCACCTACAAGGCGGGCAACTACATCCAGCCAATAGTGAAGCACATAGGGCTTCTCTTTGTGGGAGTGTGCTTCATGGTGGTGACACTCAACATAAGGTGCCGCTATTTCAAGCTGGCCATGCCCTTCCTGCTAGGCGGCGCGTTTCTGTCGCTGATGTGGGTGCTCCTGATGGAAGCCTCCACCAACGGCGCACAACGGTGGATGTCGATACTCGGTGTGCAGTTTCAGCCGTCGGAGGTGGCCAAGGGCGCACTCGTGCTCACCACGGCACAGATACTCAGCGTGCTGCAAACCGAAAAGGGGGCGTCGCCAAAGGCCATGAAATACATACTCATCGTGTGCCTGTTCATCATTCCCCCAATATTCGTGGAGAACTTCTCCACCGCCGTACTGCTCAGTTCGGTGATATTCATGATGATGGTCGTGGGGCGCGTGCCCACCCGCCAGCTCGGCAAATTGCTTGGCGTGGTGGTGCTCACTGGCGTTGTGGCCGTGGGAGCGGTGATGCTCCTGGGCGACACCAGCACCGCACCCTCCGACCGCAAGACGCTCACCGAGAGCACCACGAAGGATGCTACGGCACAGGCAGGCAAGTCGGGCATGTCGTCGCCGCTGCACCGTCTCGACACATGGAAGCGGCGATTGGAAGACTTCGGCAAGCCCGGTCCCACATCGCCGCGCGATGTTGACCTCGACCGCGACGCACAGAAATCGCACGCCAACATAGCCATTGCCTCGTCGAACTTCGTTGGCAAGGGTCCGGGCAACTCCGAGGAGCGCGACTTCATGTCGCAGGCTTTCTCCGACTTCATCTATGCCATAATCATAGAAGAAACGGGAATATTCGGCGCGGCCTTCGTGGCCATGCTCTACATAATACTGCTCTTCCGCACGGGGCACATAGCGGCACGCTGCCGTAACAACTTCCCGGCACTGCTCGCCATGGGACTTGCGCTGCTGCTCGTGACACAGGCCCTGTTCAACATGTGCGTGGCCGTGGGGCTCGCACCCGTCACCGGACAGCCGCTGCCGCTAATAAGCAAGGGCGGAACGTCGTCGATAATCAATTGTGTCTACATAGGAATGATTCTGAGCATCAGCCGCACCGCCGAACGCAACGACACGCCACGCCCCGAAGAACCCGCCGTGGCGGTGGCCACGGCATGATCATGCGCGACAAAATGTATATTATTGTTCGCGCACGCGAATAATAAGGAGCACAAGAAACTGAAATATGAAAAAAAATGACTAATTTTGTCATTTTAAAAGCAATAGCAAAATGGAAAAAGAGACAAGAGTCATAGTAAGCGGCGGAGGCACCGGCGGGCACATATTCCCGGCAGTGTCGATAGCCAACGCGATAAAGGCCAAACGCCCCGGGGCGAAGATTCTCTTCGTGGGTGCGCGCGACCGCATGGAAATGCAGCGCGTCCCTGCGGCGGGCTACGAGATAGTGGGCCTTCCGGTGAGAGGATTCATCCGTCCGCTCTGGTCGCCGCGCAACATTGGCGTGGCTCTCGATTTCCTGCGCAGCAAGCACGCCATACGCAAGACCATAAAGCAGTTTGCTCCCGACGTGGCAGTGGGCGTGGGCGGATATGCCAGCGCCGCCACACTCGATGCAGCAGCGTCGATGGGCATTCCCTGCCTCATACAGGAACAGAACTCCTATGCCGGCGTAACCAACAAGCACCTCGCCCGCAAGGCTGAGAGCATCTGCGTGGCCTACGACGGCATGGAACGCTTCTTCCCGGCAGAAAAAATCGTGAAGACGGGCAACCCCGTGCGGCAGAATATCACCTCGACGACGGTGACACGCGATGAGGCCATACAATCGTTGGGCCTTGACCCGACGAAGAAAACAATACTGCTCGTGGGCGGAAGTCTGGGAGCACGCACAATAAACGAGAGCGTGATGCGCCACCTCGACCTCGTTGAGGAGAGCGGCGTGCAGTTTGTCTGGCAGACAGGCAAGCACTACATTGCCTCGGTGAAAGAACGCCTCGCAGCACACAAACCCCTGCCCATGCTCAAGGCAACCGACTTCATAGCCGACATGGGGGCTACCTACCGCGCCGCCGACCTCGTGATAAGCCGCGCCGGGGCAAGTTCGATAAGCGAGTTCTGCCTCATAGGCAAACCCGTAATACTCGTGCCGTCGCCAAACGTGGCCGAAGACCACCAGACAAAGAACGCCATGGCTCTCGTGAACAAGGACGCAGCAATATACGTGAGCGACGCCGACGCGCCCGACAAGCTGCTGCAACTCGCCGTTGACACCGTGGCCGACGACGACAAACTGGCGCAGCTCGCCGCCAACATAAGCAAGCTCGGACAGAAAGACTCGGCCGACGTGATTGCCGACGAGGTGCTCAGACTGGCCGACAGAAAGTGAAAAACAAAGAACGACAATGGAAATTAAAGATATAAAAGCAGTATATTTCGTAGGAGCCGGCGGCATTGGCATGAGCGCCATTGCACGCTATTTCATACGCAAGGGCGTGGTTGTGGCCGGCTACGACAAAACCCCGTCGGAGCTCACGCGCCAACTTGAGCGCGAGGGCATGCTCATACACTATGAGGAGAACACCGACGAAATTCCCCACGCGTGCCGCGACCCGAAGTCGTGCCTCGTGATTTACACCCCGGCAATACCGGCCGAACACCGCGAACTGGTGTTCTTCCGCGAGGGTGGGTTCACCGTTGAGAAGCGCGCGCAGGTGCTCGGCACACTCACACGCACCCACAAGGGGCTCTGCGTGGCAGGCACACACGGCAAGACAACAACATCGACAATGTGCGCACACATCATGCACCAGAGCCATGTTGACTGCAATGCCTTCCTCGGCGGCATATCGAAGAACTACGGTTCAAACTACATTCTCTCCGACGAGAGCGACTATGTGGTGATAGAGGCCGACGAGTTCGACCGGTCGTTCCACTGGCTCAGACCGTGGATGAGCGTCATCACCTCGACCGACCCCGACCATCTCGACATATACGGCACCAAGGAAGCCTATCTGGAAAGCTTCCGCCACTATACCACGCTCATACAGCCGGGCGGCGCACTCATCATACACCGCGGGCTGGAAATGCAACAGGACGTGCAGGAGGGTGTGAAGGTATATGACTACGCGCTCAACGAGGGCGACTTCCATGCCGAGAACATAAAGATAGACAACGGCGAGATAACGTTCGACTTCGTGTCGCCCATAGAGAATGTGACCGGCGTGTCGCTCGGACATCCCGTGCCCATAAACATAGAGAACGGCGTGGCCGCCATGGCAATGGCACAGCTCAACGGCTGCACGCCCGATGAGCTGCGCTACGGAATGAAGACATACCGGGGCGTTGACCGCCGCTTCGACTTCAAAATAAAGACCGACAGCCTCGTGTTCCTCTCCGACTATGCTCACCACCCGAAGGAAATCTTCCAGAGCGCGAAGAGCCTGCGCGAGCTTTACCGCGACCGCAAGATTACGGCAATATTCCAGCCTCACCTCTACACGCGCACCCGCGACTTCTACAAGGAGTTTGCCGATGCACTCAGTCAGCTCGACGAGGTGATACTGTGCGACATCTATCCGGCACGCGAACAACCCATACCCGGCGTGACAAGCAAGCTCATCTACGACAACCTGAAGCCGGGCGTGGAGAAGAGCATGATAAGCAAGGACGATGTGCTCGACCTTGTGCGCAGCCGCGACTTTGATGTGCTCGTGGTGCTCGGAGCCGGCGATCTCGACAACTATGTGCCGCAAATAACCAAAATACTCGAAGGCAAGAAGTGAAAGTCTCGGTAAGCAAGGTGCTGCTCGTGGCGGCCGACACCGTGCTGGCGGTGTATCTGGTGATGGCATTGGCCGTGTTCGACAGGAAAGGCACGCCCGACACTCGCTGCACGGGCGTGAAAATCGACATCGCCGACGATGCCGTGAACGGCTTCATAGATGCCCGCGAGATAAAACGCCGCCTCGTGGCCGACGGCATTTACCCCATAGGCAAACCGCTCGAAAGCATCGACACGCGCCGCATAGAAGACAGGCTCAAGGCCAGTCCGTTTGTAGAATCGGCTGAATGCTACAAGACTTTGCGAGGCAACGTGTATGTGAACGTGACGCAACGCATGCCTGTTATACGCATAAAGGCCGACAACGGCGACGACTACTATGTGGACGACAACGACCGGATAATGCCGAAGTCTGACTACACAAGCGACCTCGTCATAGTCTCGGGAAGCGTCAGCCGGAAGTTTGCCATTGACTATGTCTCGGCACTCGGCAAGGCTCTCATGGCCAACGAGATGTGGAGCAATCTGATAGAACAGATACACGTATGCCCTGACCGGGGCATCGAGATAATACCGCGAGTGGGCGATCATGTGGTGTATATAGGCCACTTGCCCGACGGCGAAAAACGGGATGAACGCGAAAAGGCCATTGCCGCTTTCATCGACCGCAAGCTCACACGCCTCGTGAAATTCTACAAATACGGGCTGTCGCAGGTGGGATGGAACAAATACTCCTACATAAACATCGAGTTCGACAACCAGATAATATGCAAGAAAAAGGGCTATGTGCCGCCACAACGGCATCTCGACGAGGAGGTGGCAGCGCAGCCCGCCGCGCAGGATGCCGCAACGCAGTCTGCCGCCACGCCCTCAGGCGAAAAGAAGAATGAAGAGAACTTAAATAAAGCAACAAAAAACAAAGAAACAACATAAACACGTATGGCAAAGGATTTTATCGTAGCTATCGAGCTTGGTTCATCCAAGATGACAGGCATTGCAGGGAAGAAAAACCCCGACGGCAGCATCAGCGTTCTTGCTGTGGCCAAGGAAGATTCCACCTCTTGCATACGCAAAGGCGCGGTGTATAACATCGACAAGACCGCGCAGGGGCTCACCAATATCGTGGGCAGGCTCCGCACTGCACTGCAGACCGACATTAGGCGTGTGTATGTGGGCGTGGGCGGACAGAGCATGAAAGGCCAGAAAAACGTGATAATAAAAAACCTGCCCGCCAACACCATTGTGTCGCAGGCTATGGTGGACGAGCTTATGGACTCCAACCGCAGCATGGATCATCCCGACTATGAGCAGCTGGGGGCTATAACGCAGGAATACAAGGTTGACACGCAATACCAAGCCGACCCTGTGGGCATACAGGCACGCCGTCTTGAGGGCAATTTCCTCAACATAGTGTGGCGCAAGTCGTTCTTGCGCAACCTCAACAAATGCTTCGACCAGGCCGGGATAATCATCGGCGACGTGCTGCTCTCGCCCGTGGTGATGGCCGACAACGTGCTCACCGAGGCCGAGAAACGCGCCGGATGTCTGCTCGTTGACCTGGGGGCAGAGACTACCACCGTGTCGGTGTACTACCGTGGCACACTGCGCTACCTTGCTGTTCTGCCGCTTGGAGGCAACAACGTGACAAAAGACCTCACGTCGCTGCACATGGACGAGCGCGAGGCCGAGATCATGAAACTTAAATATGCGAGTGCCTACACCGAAACGGCCGACATCGACAACACCATGATGTGGGCAATAGACAGCTCGCGCAGCGTGTCGAGCAGCAAGTTTATCGAGGTGGTAGAGGCCCGCGTGCTCGAGATTGTGGAGAACGTGTGGCGCATGGTGCCCAACGAATATGCCGACAAACTGCTCGGAGGCATCGTGCTCACGGGCGGCGGCGCCAACTTGCGCAACATAGAAAAGGTGTTCAGCAAGACTACACGCATAGAGAAAGTGCGCATGGCCAAGTTTGTGTCGCTCAACATCAACGCCACAGGAACAAAGATTGTGCTGCCCCATGACTGCACGGCCAACACGATACTCAGTCTGTTGTCGCGCGGCGAAATGGACTGCGCAGGCAACGAGATAGACAATACTCTCTTTGGAAACCCGCAGCAGCCGGCCGAAACCAAGCCGGCCGAAACGGCGACAACTGCCACAACGGCACACACCGACACCCGCACCGAAACGGCACAAGACCCGCGCAAGGCTCCGCAGCCGCAGCCGGCCGAACCCGAAGAGGAAGAAGAGGAGGAAACACCGCGCCGCAAGGGATTGATGTCGCGCATGTTTTCGTCGTTGAAAAACTTCGGCAAGACACTGATTGAAGAAGAAAAATAAGAACACAAACTTAATTCATACAACAATGCCAGACAATAGCAACAATCATATATCGGTGGACTTCTGTGCACCGGAGAAGGAAAACAACATAATAAAGGTGATTGGAGTGGGAGGCGGCGGCGGTAACGCCGTCAACCACATGTACCGCGAAGGCATACACGATGTGTCGTTTGTGCTGTGCAACACCGACAACCAGGCTCTGCACGACTCACCCGTGCCCGTGCTGCTGCAGCTCGGTAAGGAGGGACTCGGAGCCGGCAACAAGCCCGAACGTGCCCGGCAGGCCGCCGAGGAAAGCATCGACAGCATAAAAGCCATGCTGAGCGACGGCACGAAAATGGCTTTCATCACCGCCGGAATGGGCGGAGGTACAGGCACGGGAGCGGCTCCCGTGATTGCCCGCGTGTCGAAGGAACTGGGCATACTCACGGTGGGCATCGTCACCATCCCGTTCCGTTTCGAAGGCCCGCGCAAGATCGACCAGGCTCTCGACGGCGTTGAGGAGATGGCAAAGCACGTGGATGCGCTGCTCGTAATCAACAACGAACGTCTGCGCCAGATATATCCCGACCTCACCGTGCTCGACGCATTCGGCAAGGCCGACGACACTCTCAGCGTGGCGGCAAGGAGCATCGCCGAGATAATAACCAACCACGGACTGATAAACCTCGACTTCAACGACGTGAAGACTGTGCTAAAAGACGGCGGAGTGGCCATAATGAGCACGGGCTACGGCGAGGGCGAAGGCCGACTTGGAAAGGCTATCAAGGATGCGCTCAACTCTCCGTTGCTCAACGACAACGACGTGTTCAACGCCAAGAAAATCCTGCTGAGCATAAACTTCTGCAAGGACAACAGCGACAAGAGCGAACATGCGGGGTTGATGATGGAGGAAATGAACGAGGTGAACGACTTCATGGCCAAGTTCGGAAGCGATTTCGAGATAAAGTGGGGACTCGCGCTCGACAACGATCTCGACAAGAAGGTGAAGGTGACAATACTTGCCACGGGCTTCGGCATAAGCAATGTCGATGGCATGAACGACCATCTGCAGCGCTATACGCAGGAGAATGCCGACAAAATGGCACGCACCGCCGAGGAACAGATTGAGAGGGACGAACGCCGTGGACGCTACTATGGTCCGTCAGACGGCACGGGGCAATACAAACGCCGACCGCATATATTCCTGTTCAACGAGGCCGACCTCGACGACGAGGAGGTGATTGTCGATGTGGAAAGCACTCCCACATGCCAGCGCACGCGCCAGCAGGTTGAGGATATGCACCGCAAGACGGCTCCGCAGACAGCGGATTCCGACACGCAGCAGTCCGTAGGCACGTCGGGAACGATAAAGTTCGGCTAAGAAACAAGGCTTTGCCACGCGCCTGTTTCGCGGGCGCGCATACATATATAATATTAAACAAAAAAGTTATGGCACTTTACGAAACAATAAGTGAAGACATCAAAGCGGCCATGAAGGCTCGCGACAAGGTGCGCCTTGAAACACTGCGCAACATAAAGAAAGTGTTTCTCGAGGCCAAGACAGCACCGGGTGCAAACGACACGCTCGCCGATGCCGACGCGCTGAAGATTTTGCAGAAACTCGCCAAGCAGGGACGTGAAACCGCAAAGACATACATTGACAATAACCGTCAGGATTTGGCCGACGACGAACTCGCACAGGCTGCAATCATCGAGGAGTATCTCCCCAAACCTCTCACCGACGAGGAAATAGAGGCCGAGGTGCGCCGCATCATTGCCGAAACGGGTGCACAGGGCATGAAAGACATGGGCCGCGTGATGGGTACAGCGTCGAAGCAGATGGCCGGCAAGGCCGAAGGCGGACGCATATCGGTCATCGTCAAGAAACTATTGGCCTGACACAAGGCGTAGAAAATAAGGCGGCCTCCGCATCATAGCAACATGTGCGGAGGCCGTTTTGCGTTTTGCCGGTGTCGTCACACGAAGAGTTCGCGCAGGACAGGCAGCGATTTCAGTTCGGGAAAGTCGGGCTCGTGCAGTCTGTAATAGTGCACTATCACTTCGACGCACCTGTTGCGCTCCTCGCGCGACATTGCCACGAGGTGCATCGTGGCATAGCTAACGCGCATGAGCAAACCTATCTTGCATGCCTCTGTCGGGTCGATGTAGTCGCGGTGGAGCGGCACTTGCGCCGAAAAACAACCCGAACGGAGGTCGAAACAAGCCCCCTCCGACGCGCTTTCGAGGTTGGGGTAGAAGCCGGCGAAGCGCGACAGGCGCAGCATATATATAATGTGGAAATTGGCAAAGTCGGCATTACAGGCATCGAGCCACATCACACTGTTGGCTATGTAGTCGAAGAGCGGGGCGTTGGTTTGCTCGCGCCGGGTGGTGTAGCTGGTAAACTCGGCCACGAAAAGAGCTATGGCGAGTTTGCGCGCATCGAACGGTATCGATTGGAAAGGAACATCTATCGTAGCATCGCGCAAAGTCTGCAAGCGGCGGTTTGGTCTGAAATCAATTTCCACCTGAAGGATCGTGAGAGGCTGGAACAGTCTTGTGCGCATTCTTCCGCGTGCCGACCGTGGCACACGTTGCACAAAAGACAGCCGTCCCTGAGCCTCGGTGAGCAGATCGACTATCATTTGCGACTCGCCAAGTTTTAGCGAATTGAGCACTATTGCACGCGATTTTATGAGCATTATTGTGGGTATTTTGCCACAAAAGTACGAAAAACAAGACGTTATGCGAAAATAAATCGTTTAAAATTTGGAGGGAAACATAAAAAGCAGTACCTTTGCATCCGCAAAAATGCAATTGGTATTGGTCCCTTCGTCTATCGGTTAGGACGAGAGATTTTCATTCTCTAAAGAGGAGTTCGACTCTCCTAGGGACTACAAATAAAAATAAAAAGGAAGAAACAAACAAGATGGCAAACCACAAATCATCACTTAAAAGAATCCGTCAGGACAAAGCAAAGACTTTGCACAACAGATACTATGCAAAGACAATGCGTAACGCTGTACGCAAGTTGCGCGCACTGACTGACAAGGAGGAGGCTGTAAAGCTTTATCCTACTGTGCAGAAAATGCTTGACAAGTTGGCTAAAACCAACATTATCCATAAGAACAAGGCTGCAAACTTGAAGTCAAGTTTGTGCAACCATATCGCAAAATTGGCGTAAGACCAATGAAAGCTACATCCGAACAAGATGTAGCTTTTTTTGTACAAGTTTTTTCCTGCTTTCCGAAGAGATGCTACAAGGCCGCAAACAAGGCGCGGCCATAGGGCAATGTAGGCCAAACGGCATCACGGAACATACCCTTCTCTGCCTTCATTAAGCCATTGTTCGGCATCGCTGTAGCGTATGCGGAATTCCGCTCCCGACGTGCCCCGTGCCGGGCCAATCACTATCACCCAACCATCTATAAACCCAACGTCGCCCACATAAAGTGCATCGGCGTTGGAAACTTCCATTGGCAGCGTGCCGCGCGACTGCCACATGAGCCGCTTTATCTGCCGCTCGTCGCAGCGGAATATCTCCTGCGCCGTTACGCGGTGGCCGTCGCGCTTGCTGAATGTGGCAATGTCTGAGGTTGACCAAGACACTGAGTCGCGGTCGGACACCACCGATTCAAACGTCACACACGACGGGTCTTCGTAGACCCACGTAATGTTCACCGTGCGGTTTCCGCCTTGCACCTCATCCTGCCAAGTCTTCGCGGCGATGGCAAGCATAGTTCTGAAGCCGTCGGCCGAGGTGTCTTCCACGCCGTCAAGCTCGAGAATGTCGCCTATCCACTGCTTTGTTGCGCGCATGACGGCACCGTCGCCGCCCACGGGAAAGTCTACGATTGCCTTGTATTCCCTGCCGTCAGAACCCTCGCGGCATTCCATTGTCATCACGTCGAAATATCCCTGAGCCATGCTTGCAGTTGCGCTTGCAACTGTCAATGCCGTAGCTGCCAATCTTTTGTAAGTTGAAAACATGACGCAAAATTAATGAAAAAAAGTGTCATGTGCCACCGTTGCATCATCAATATGCGCCTTGTGTGTCTTGTTGCGCACTGTCAGGCTCCTTTTAAGGGCAAATTCAGGCTGTTACGGGCCGAATTCGCAGCTTGGGCGCACACTTGGCCGTTGCGGTAGGTAGGCGCGGCTGCAAGGCCGTTTTTTAGTGTCAAAAATTTCATTAAGTCGCAGTTTTTTCGTACTTTTGTACACTTAATATTGAAAACTGAAAATGGCAGAAATACAAAACAACGCGAACAATTACTCCGCCAGCAACATTCAGGTGCTCGAAGGCCTTGAAGCCGTGCGCAAGCGCCCTGCAATGTATATCGGCGACATAAGCGAAAAAGGTCTGCACCACCTTGTCAACGAGACTGTGGACAACTCCATCGACGAGGCAATGGCAGGCTACTGCACCCACATCGAGGTGACGATAAACGAGGACGAGTCGATAACCGTTCAGGACAACGGACGCGGAATCCCGGTAGACGAGCACAAGAAGCTGCACAAGTCGGCTCTCGAAGTGGTGATGACAGTGCTCCACGCCGGAGGAAAGTTCGACAAAGGATCCTACAAAGTCAGTGGAGGTCTGCACGGAGTGGGCGTTAGCTGCGTAAATGCGCTGTCTTCGCACATGAAGTCGCAGGTGTTCCGCGACGGCAAGATATACCAGCAAGAATATGAAAAGGGCAAGCCCCTCTATCCCGTTAAGGTCGTGGGCGAAACCGAATTGCGCGGAACCCGCCAGCAGTTCTGGCCCGACGGATCGATATTCACCACCACCCACTACCAGTGGGACATCATCGCCCGCCGCATGCGCGAGCTTGCCTACCTCAATGCAGGCATACACATCACGCTGCGCGACATGCGCCCCGATGAGGAAGGAAAGACCCGTGAGGAGGTTTTTCACGCCAAGGACGGACTGAAAGAGTTTGTGCGTTATGTTGACAGACACCGCGACCACCTCTTCGACGACGTGATTTACCTCAAGACCGAGAAGCAGGGCGTGCCCATCGAAGTAGCCGTGATGTACAATACAGGCTATACCGAGAACATACACTCCTATGTAAACAACATCAACACCATAGAGGGCGGAACCCACCTCACCGGTTTCCGCATCGCACTTACACGCACTTTGAAGGCATACGCCGATGCCGACCCTGTGATTTCGAAGAACATCGAGAAGGCAAAGGTTGAGATTACGGGCGAAGACTTCCGCGAAGGTCTCACCGCAGTAATCTCGATAAAGGTGGCCGAGCCGCAGTTTGAGGGCCAGACAAAGACCAAGTTGGGCAACAGCGAGGTGTCGGGTGCCGTGCAGCAGGCCGTGAGCGAGGCTCTGACCAACTATCTTGAGGAGCATCCCAAGGAGGCAAAGCTCATCTGCGACAAGGTGCTTCTCGCCGCAACGGCGCGTGTTGCAGCACGAAAGGCGCGTGAGAGCGTGCAGCGCAAGAACCCGATGACCGGCGGCGGACTGCCAGGCAAGCTCGCCGACTGCTCCAGCCGCGACCCGAAGGCATGCGAGATATTCCTCGTCGAGGGCGATTCGGCCGGCGGTTCGGCCAAGCAGGGACGCAACCGATACACTCAGGCCATCCTTCCCTTGCGCGGAAAGATTCTCAATGTAGAGAAGGTTATGTGGCACAAGGTATTCGAGTCGGAGTCGGTGATGAACATCATCCAGAGCATTGGAGTGCGTTTTGGTGTTGACGGAGAGGACGACAAGGAAGCCAACATCGACAAACTGCGCTACGACAAGATTATAATCATGACCGACGCCGATGTCGATGGATCTCACATCGACACCCTTATAATGACACTTTTCTACCGCTTCATGCCGCGCGTGATACAGGAAGGCCACCTCTACATAGCCACTCCGCCGCTCTATCTGTGCACCTACAAGAACGAGGCAAAGGAATACTGCTACACCGAGCAGCAGCGCCAGGCATTCCTCGACAAGTATGGCAACGGCCGAGAGGACAGCAGCAACATCCACACGCAGCGTTACAAAGGTCTTGGAGAGATGAACCCCGAGCAGCTTTGGGAAACCACTATGGACCCGCAGACGCGCCTTCTGAAGCAAGTAACGATAGAGAATGCTGCCGAGGCCGACGAGATTTTCTCAATGCTTATGGGCGACGACGTGGAACCGCGCCGCCAGTTCATAGAGGAAAACGCAACCTACGCCAACATCGACGCCTGACGGTGCGTGTCCTGCCAAGCCGCTTTTGCGGCACTGAAAAGGCGCGCCCCAGAAGCGCAACCGCAACAACTGCAAGGCTTGCACCGCGATTCACGCGAATCGGGGTGCAAGCCTTTTTCTTTATTCCATAGTCTATGAAAATTCTCGCGACACTCATTCTCGCCTTCATGTCGGCCATTCTGCCGTCGGCAGCGCAGCCCCCCGCATTGCGATGGATGCTTGCCCCGCTCGCGGGCGACACCTCGTGTGTGTGGTTCCGCCGCACGTTTGTAGGCACGGCACGGCCCCGCAGTGCTACGGTGAGCGTGGCATCGGCCGGGCGTTTCGTGCTCTATGTCAACGGGCGCAACGTCTCCACCTCGCTTTATATGCCATCCCGTGCCTATGGCGATACCGCCGCCGTGGCCATTGACTTCGACGTTACGCGCTTTCTGCGGCCCGATTCCAACACCATTGCGGTGCTTTCGGTGCCCGACGGTAATGCTGCCGTGTCGCCGGTGGCCGTGGAATACAGTGGAGTGGGGCGCGACGGAAGCCGCTTTGCATTCTCCGGCCACGACGGATGGCTGTGTCGTGTGGCGGCGGTGGGGCTTACGCATGACGGCGGCGAGACTTGCGACGCGCGTCTTGAGGCACATTCTGCCGCCTACGGCCACCTCTTCATGCCCGAATGGATGCCTGCCTGTCCTGCATCGCCGCCGTCAGGCCGTAGCGTGGTGTGGCTTGGGATGTCGGCGGAGAGCCTCTTCGGATGCCCGTCTACGCCTTACAGTATTGCCGCCGACGATGCGGCACGCCCGTGGGCCATACTCCGCCCGCGCTATACTGACACTTTCGGCCATGCCGTGGCCTACGATTTCTCGCCCGGTTTCTACGGTCTTGTGCGCGTCACTCTGCGCGATTGCGCTCCGGGCGACACCATTACCGTGGGCCGACTCACCTACATCTGTTCGGGCGAAACCGACGAACAGGCCATTGTGCGTTTCTCGCCGTGCTACATGCGCAAGGTCGTTGTAGACGGAAAGAGCCTCGACCGCTCGCAAGTGCAAGAGGTCGAGGCCCTGTGCATGTAGATCCGGCGTGCCGGACACTGTGCTTTTCCTATTTTTTATTTCACGTTTACCACTTTGCGTGCCGTGCCGTCGCTATACCGCTCGATGCTTATTCCGCGCGGAGCCGACTGCACTGTGCGCCCGTCAACCGTGGTGCGCGCCACGAGGCGGCGTGTGCCTTGGCTGCGTGTCGTGTCGATGCCCGTGGCACCTTGCGGCACGGCAACGGCCGAATTCTCGATGTTGCAGTTGCAGCAGTCGCTACTGTCGTAGTCGCCCACCGATGCAATCACCTTCAGGTCGGCCGGTTTCCATTCGCCGTCGGTGTCAAACTGGCATGAGTATGTGAATGTGTCGCCGTCCCACTCCACGGGCACTCCCCATGTTTCGTTTATAGCTCTCATCACATGCTGGTGGTAGTAGGTGTCGGTGCCGCTTCCGGCCTGCCCGTCGGCAAGCACGTTGTCCTCGGTGAGAAACACCGTTATGCGCTTGTCGGTGTAGCCGAAGTCGCGCAACTTGCGCCCGTTCACGGTCACGTCGATGCGCTTGCCGCCGTCGGCAAACTTGGCATCGGCCGAGATGATGAGTGCCGATTCGGTGTCGGCAAAGGTCTTTATCTCGTCGCGCACAAACTCCTTGTCCTGCGGGAATATCACCGGCGTTGTCTCGTCGACATATTCGTCGGGCGTGCGGTTGAACATCATGGCCGGAGCATAAGTCCCGCCGTTGTAGAACCACAGATATTCGGTGTCGGTTGCGGTGGTGAGGCGGTCGGTGTTGAAGCCTGCGTGGTGGCACACCACGGCCATTTGCCTGGCCAATCCCTTGTCCTCTTCGACAATGTCGTGCAGATATTTGGCGGCGGCAGGGCATTTCGGGCACAGTTCGGTGGTGAACTCCTCGATGAGCACTATGCGCAGGTAGTTGAACACATAGTCAGCCGTGTTGTCGGCATCATGCTCGTCGGCGTTGCCGTTCACTTCGCTTGCGGTGATCCGTGCAGCCGTTCCCGGCGTGAGGGCATCGGCCCCGTCGATGTTGAAGAAGAGAGTGTCGAGGCAGTCGGGCTCAATGGCTGTTGTCTGTGTCGTGGTCGATGCGTAACTATCGGCGGTGCAGCCGAATGTTATGCTGCGTGCAGTCTGTTGCCCACGGTTGTATATACGCGCTTCCACCTGTCTTGTGCCGTCGGCGAGTATTGATCCCTTGGCCGACATGATCCACACTTCGTTCTGCGGCATCAGGTTGCCGTCTATTCCGGCCTCTATGGCCAGGTTCATGCCCGTGGCCTTCACCCATTTGGCATATTCGCCGAGCTTGAGATAAGACGTTCCCGCGTCTTCGCCCATTACCGCCTGCGTGGCGCACACCTTGGTGCGCTGGTAGTAGGTGTAGCCCACATACAGTGTCTGCGTGCCGTCAATGGCCACGGGCGTGTCGAGACTTATCTCGTTCCACCCCTGTTTCAATGTCGGCAGATTGTCGTCGGCAAAGCGCGTGGCCTTGCCCGTGGCAAGGTTTTCGCCGTCGATCGACGTGCGCACCCACACCACTACCGAGTCGACGAAGAGCTTCGTGGCCGGCAGGCTCACCCTCACCGTCTGCACGGCATTGCCTTTGTACAGAGCCAACATGTCGCCGTCGATGCTCACGGCAGCCTCGGCCCATGTCTTGCCGGTAATTGTCTTGCCGGTGGCATCGCCCACCTGGCGGTTCACATAGCCCACGCCTATAGTGTGGGCGAGTGCCGTGCTGGTGGCGGCGATGCCGATCAATATGCTTATGAAAAGTTTACGCATAGCTTTATACCAAATTTTCTTACCGTTACTTCTTTACAATCTTGCGTGTCTTTCCGTTCTCCTTCACGATGTAAATGCCGGGGGCTGATACCGCATTTGTTCTCATTCCGCCGAGGGTGTAGATGTCTTTCCCGGTGGAAGTGTTGTCGGTTATGCCGTTTATGCCGTCGGTAGTGCCCGAAATGTCGATGCACATCACGCGCAGACCGCCGTCGCCCGGTATTGCGTTCCATTCGTCGTCATATTCCACGTCGCACTTGTAGAAGATGTAGGCGTTTTTCTCGTCGTTGAGCACCGAGAAACCTGCCGAGGCGAATTCGTCTTCGGCAATCTGGCGTTTCCATTTCATTTTTCCGTCGAAGTCGAGCTTTGTCACATAGAATGATGCGCCGTTCCAGCTCGTGCAGTTGCCGTAGAGCACCACCCAACCGTCGTCCTGTGCAATAACCTTCACCGGGGTGAGTCCCCACATGCTGTTCTGGTCGAAGCTGTAGCCCAGCAGACTGTCGCCTTCTAATGTGTAGTCGCCGTTCACGTCAATCTGGTTCACCCACAGGTTCTTTGCTCCTGCCACATCCTCGTAGCTCCATGCGAGCATAGCGCGGTTGCCGTTCACGGCCATTGCCATAGTTTCGGCGTTCCCGTCCATGGTTCCGTTGGGAATGAATTCTTCGGCAAACACGCTGCCGTCGGGCGTGAGGTGGTTGGCCACGAAATATGCGCTGTAGCTCAGCAATTTGCGGTAGGCAAGCACGAGTCCGCCTTTTCCGTCGGAAGCCACGTCGGGGTCGCTCGTGAACGAACCGTTGGTCACGCATCCGCTTTCCACGTTCACCGGTTCGGCCCACATGTCGTTGCCGTCCTTGTCAATCAGGCGTGCGTCAAATCCCGATCCGCTGTTCACATAAAGCACATACAGGTCGCCGTCGGGTCCGGCATAGGCCCAAGCCTCGTCGTGGTTTATGCACACCGGTTTTTGCCATGCCTTCGATCCGTCGGTATTGTAGCGCATAATCTGATAGCCGGCTTCTTCAATGGTCACTGAGTCGGGCATCTCCTCGTCGGGATTCCATTCGCTGGGCTGCCAGTTGGTAGAGTCGGCCTTCACGTTGTAGCGTTCGATGTGGTAAATCATCCCGTAGATGTTGCTGCCGCTTGTGTAGAGCGTGGGTTCCATATCATCGATGTCGCGTGTAGCGTCGGTGCTCTCGGTGGTTATTTCCACTCCTTCGGCATTCCACACGGGTTCGCCCTGCGTGTTGTAGCAGTACATGTAGTTGCTGTTGAGGCTTCTGGTGGCACTGTTGCGTGTGTCGGAGTAGGCAATGAGGATGTTGCCGTCGGGCGAAGCCTGCAATCCGTAGTCGGTAACCCACGATTTTGTGGATTTGGCCACGATTTCCTTGCCCGTCTTGCCGAGCACGGGATAGCCGGCCTTGTCGTATATCTGCATGTAGAGGTGGTAGCCGTAATTGGCGTCGGAATACTTCATGCCCTTCGGATGGTTGAGCCATGTCACCACTATGCTGCCGTCGGTCATGCGCAGAGCCTTGGGCAATGTCTGTCCGTAGATGCTGTCCTGTCCCACCACGGCGAATGCCTTGTCGTCGGGTTTCCACTGTGCCGATGCACTTGTTGCCGCCAATGCGAGTGCGGCGAGTAGTGTAGATAATCTGTTCATAAGTATAGCGTTTTGGTTTGTTTGCGGTTTTTATGGTCATGCAAAGTCCATGTCGCAAAGTTATCAAACCTCGGGCAAAATCGCAGAAAATGACTTACTTGCGTTTTTGCATTTTATGAAATGCAAACAGAAAACGGCGATTTCGTGCCGATTTGGTGTTGTTCGCTTAGAATTTCGTATCTTTGCAGCATAATGCAGACCAAATTGAAATACATCATAACATTGCTTCTTGTCGCCGTCTTGTGTGTTCCGTCGGCGGCAACGGCGCGTGGCGGCGGCAGCACGTCGATGCAGCTGCGACAGCAGGCCGACACAAAATACTACAACGAGGAATATCCCGAAGCACTCAACCTCTACATTCAGGCCATGGAGAAGGCCGCCGCCGAAGGCGACGACCGCAACTACATTGCATGCACCGGCTATGTGGGCAACATCTACGATGCCTTCGGAGACAACAAAAGCTGCGTGTCCTATTATCTCAAAGGCTATGCCGCCGCCTGCCGACTGGGCGATGTGCAGTTGCAGTCGAGCTTTCTGTCGAACATCGTCACCGCCTACACGCGCATGGGCGATGTCGTCGAAGCCAAACGCTATTACCGCCTGTTCCAGAACGTGCCGTGCGACAAAACCGACAAGCACTACCTCTACTACCTTTATTATGAAAAGGCACGCATACTCACCGCCGAGCACCGCTACGACGAGGCCCTGCAAGAGCACCGCCGCGCGCTGCGTCTTGCCACCGACAGGCACATGAAGCCCATTCTGCGGCTCTTTCAGATGAGCGAGATAGGCAACCTCTATGTGCGCTGCGGCATGAACGGCGAGGCCGTGGACATGGGCGACAGCTGCGTGGCAATGGCCCGCACACTGGGAAGCGGCGAACTGCTCGTGAACGCCTATAAGATGCTTGCCGACGCTTACGGCCAGCTGCGCGTGCACGACTCGGCACGCCACTACCGCGAACTCTATTTCTCGCTCAACGACTCGGTCTACAACATAAAGAAATTCTACGACGCGCGTTATCGGTTGAGCGAATATGAGAACCGCGAGCACAACGCGCAGCTCGCGCTGCTCAATGAGCGCATACGCATGCAGATATATATAATAAGTGGTGTGGCGGCCTTTCTGATGCTCATAGCGGTGTTCGCCTATGTCATCTACCGCAAAAACCGGCATCTCACCATAACCCAACGCCTGCTCATAGGCAAGAACAACGACCTCGAGGCACGCGAGCGGCAGAACCGGAAACTGCTCGAAGAGTTTCTCGACCAGCTGCGCCGCGACGAGCAGAGCACGCCTCGCGACGGTGCCTCCGACGGTATTCCCGAAGCTGCCGCACAACCCAAGGCTGCTGCAACCGGACTGAGCGACACCGAGGAGAAAAAGCTGCTGAGCCGCATCGATGCCATTCTCGGCGACATGACGATGATTGCCAACCCAGAATTCAACCTGCAGATGCTCGCCGATGCGGCAGGGTCGAACACAAGCTATGTGTCGCATGTGATAAACGCCAACTACCAGAAGAACTTCAAAACGCTGCTCAACGAGCGGCGCATACGCGAGGCTTGCCACCGGCTCACCGACCGCGAGCAGCACCGCAACTACACCATGCAGGTGGTTTACGAGGCAGTGGGCTACACCAACGCCGCGAGTTTCATACGCGCCTTCAAGCGCATCTATGGCATGACACCCTCCGAATACCAGCGCGTGGCACTTGCCGGAACACCCGACAGCGGCGATGCGGCCGACAGAGATTGACTATTGTCTTTGAAAGGGATTAACCATTGCCCCTGAAAGGGGCGCAGATTATAGGATAGGGGCTTGCCCCTATCTATCA
>CAVKCP010000038.1:0-19905 GCA_963654815.1 Lachnospiraceae bacterium
ACAACCTCGGCGAGGTGATTGACGGCTGCTGCGCATACATCGACAACCCCGACATAGACACCGACGGGCTCATGCAATACATAAAAGCCCCCGATTTCCCCACAGGTGCATATATATATGGTCTGCAAGGCGTGAAAACCGCCTACGAAACCGGACGCGGACGCATCGTAATCCGCGCAAAATCTGAAATAGAAAGCGGCGACACACACGACAAGATTGTCGTGACCGAAATACCTTACGGCGTGAACAAAGCCGACCTCGTGGCCAACATCGCCGAACTCGTGAAGGAAGGCAAGCTCGTCGGCATTTCAAACGTAAACGACGAGTCGGGCCGACAGGGCATGCGCATCGTCGTAGACGTTAAACGCGACGCCAACGCCAACGTCATTCTGAACAAGCTTTACAAGATGACGCAGATGCAAAGTTCGTTCTCGGTGAACTGCATCGCACTCGTAAAAGGCCGTCCGCGCCTGCTTTCGTTAAAAGACTGCGTGCACTATTTCGTTGAACACCGCCACGACGTGACCATACGCCGCACCAAATTCGAGATGAAAAAAGCACGCGAACGCGCCCACATACTCAAAGGTTTGATCATAGCCTGCGACAACATCGACGAGGTGGTGCACATCATCCGCGCCAGCAAAACACCATCGGAGGCTCAGCGCAACTTGGAAGCACGCTTCGAACTCGACGAGATACAGTCGAAAGCAATCGTCGACATGCGCCTGTCGCAGCTCACCGGCCTGCGCGTAGACCAGCTGCACGCCGAATTTGAAGAACTTGAAAA
This sequence comes from Lachnospiraceae bacterium, assembly GCA_963654815.1. Taxonomy (GTDB): domain Bacteria; phylum Bacteroidota; class Bacteroidia; order Bacteroidales; family Bacteroidaceae; genus Prevotella. Next base: position 788 of record CAVKCP010000038.1, read on the forward strand.
GCGCATCGCCTACCTGCAGTCGATACTCGACGACCCCGAGTTGTGCAAGAAAGTAATGAAAGACGAGCTTCTCGAAGTGAAGGAGAAATACGACGATCCGCGCCGCACCGAAATTAAACCCTACGAACATGAGTTCAACGCCGAGGATTTCTATCCCAACGATCCGGTTGTCATCACCATGAGCCACTTGGGTTATATAAAGCGCACTCCACTGAGCGAATTCCGCGAACAAGCCCGTGGCGGCGTGGGTTCGAAGGGCGCACGCACACGCGAACAGGACTTCACCGAAGACATATATCCTGCAACAATGCACCAAACCATGCTGTTCTTCACACGCAAAGGACGCTGCTACTGGCTCAAGTGCTACGAAATTCCCGAAGGCGACAAGAACTTCAAGGGACGCGCCATACAGAATATGCTCAACATCGAAAGCGATGATTCGGTCAACGCCATGCTCCGTCTGCGCGGCCTGAACGACGAGGAATTCGTGAATTCGCACTATGTCGTGTTCGCCACAAAGAACGGAACGGTGAAGAAAACATGCCTCGAAGCATATTCACGTCCACGCACCAACGGTGTGATAGCAATCAACATAGCCGAAGACGATGAGGTGGTTGACGTAAGACTCACCAACGGTCACAACGAACTTATCATGGCCAACCGCAACGGACGCGCCGTGCGCTTCGACGAAGAGTCGATACGCACCATGGGACGCGCCGCTACCGGAGTGCGCGGAATGCGCCTTGACGGCGACGACGACCAGGTGGTTGGAATGATAGTGGTGAACGATGCCACAACAGAAACCGTAATGGTGGTGAGCGAAAACGGCTACGGCAAACGCTCGCAGGTTGAAGATTACCGCAAGACAAACCGAGGCGGCAAGGGCGTCAAGACGTTCAGCATAACCGAAAAAACGGGCAAGCTCGTGGCAATAAAGAATGTCACCGACAAGAACGACCTCATGATTATCAACAAGAGCGGCATTGCCATACGCCTTGCCGTGGCCGACTGCCGCGTGATGGGACGCGCCACACAAGGCGTGCGACTTATCAACCTGACAAAGAAAAACGATGTCATAGCAAGCGTTTGCAAGGTGATGAGTTCGGAACTTGAAGAAAAAGTGGCCGAAGAACAAGCATCAACCGATGCAAACAACAACGGCGCAGAAACGGCACAGGGTGCTCCCGACAATGCCGCAACGCCCAATGCAGTAACCGAACACGGCATTGCCGACAACACAGACAATGGCGCCGAAGAATAACAAGACATTTACAAATCAACAAAAAACACAGCATTTATGAAAAAGTTATTTATCATGGCACTGATGGTAGCCGCCGCATCATCAGCAAACGCACAGGACATCAAGAGTGTGTTGAAGGCTAAGGACTATGCCGAAGCACAGTCTGCACTCAATGCATGCGTTTCTTCGCTCGGAAACGAAGACAAGGCAAAGGGCTACAACAAGCTCGTTGAACTGTCGCTCGAAAAAGTAAACAAGGAAAACGCCACCTTGCAGGAAAACCAGATGATGAAGCAGATGGGACAGAAAGGCGACAAGCCCGTTGACACCGAAGGCATGTATGAGGCTCTTGCCAAGGCTCTTTCCGATGCAACAGAATGCGACAAGTATGACCAGATGCCCAATGCCAAGGGCAAAGTGGCTCCGAAATTCCACAAAAAGAACCAGAACGCTCTCTGGGGTCTGCGCCTTCACCTCATAAACGCCGGCCAGGACGCAATACAGAAAGAGGACAACAAAACCGCACTCAAGTTCTTCTCAAGCTACATTGAGAGCGGCGTTTCGCCCCTCTTCGGCGATTTCGACAAGACAAAGGCTCCCGACACCTACCTCGGCGAAGTAGCCCGCGTGGCCGGAGTACTGGCTTATCAGGAAAAGGACATCGACTTGGCCAACAAGTATATCGACGTGGCTCTTGAGGACACCGCATCTTACAAAGACGCACTCAACGTGAAAATGGCCCTCATGCAGCAGTCGATGAAGACAAGAGAAGACTCTGTTAAGTGCGCAGGCACATTCGAACAGCTCTACGCCAAAGACAAGAACAACGAGAACATATTCAGCAACCTCGCCACACTCTACGGTTCGCTCGGCATGAAAGACAAGCAGAGCGCGCTCATCAACGACCGTCTTTCCAACATCCCCAACGACTTCATGGCACTGGCTGTGAAGGGACAGGCCGAAATGAACGAGAGCAAATGGGACGAGGCCATTGCCGACTTCAAGAAGGCAAACGATGTAAAAGACGATGCACTCGTGCTCACATGGCTCGGCTACTGCATCAACATGAAAGCCTCGACACTGGCCGACGAGAAGCAGCAGAAGCCGTTGCTGGAGCAGACACAGGGCTATCTTGAGAAGGCTCGCCAGCTCGATCCCAACCAGGAGCGTGCCAACTGGAAATACCTGCTCTACAACACCTACTACAACCTGTACGGCGAAAACGACGCACGCACAAAAGAGTTGGCCCAATAACAACAGCCACACTCAACAAACAATAGACGTTGTTTGAGCACAACACCACAGGACTGCAAGCAACAAAAACGCTTGCAGTCCTGATTTTAAAAACGCAAATTGAACATCAGGATTACGCAAGCGACTCAACATATGCACAAGATATTCTTTCTCACAATAGCTGCCATTTTGCTATTTACGCCCTCTGCAAGCGCGCAGAAAAAAGAAATGGCCACAGCCAAGACCAACATTAAGGCCGGAAAATCACTCCCCGAGACAGAAGCGTCGATGCGTAAGCTACTGGCCGACTCTGCCAATCGCTCCAATACGAAGATTTGGCTGCTGCTCTTTGAGTCGATAAAGAAACAATACGAAAGTGCCAACGAAGACCTGTATCTTAAACAAACCGGCGATACGGCAAAGCTCTTCGATGCCACCTACAGGATGTTTGCCGTTTCAGAAGGTCTCGACTCGGTTGAGACAAGCAACGGCAACGCACTGAAATACCGCAAAAAACACGCGGAATATCTCTACCCTTACCGCCCCAACCTATTCAGCGGAGGCACATACTTCACCCACAAGAAAGAATACAGGAAGGCATTCGACTTCTTCGACAGATATATCGACTGCGCAAACCAGCCTTTGTTCACCGGCTACGAGTTCACGCCCGACAAGAAGAAAGCCAGCGCTGCATTCCTTTCCGTATTTTGCGGTTACAAACTGGGCGATGCCAGCCTCACGCTCAAGCACAAGGCCCTGGCCTTGCAAGACTCCACAAACACCGATTTCACCTATCAATATCTTGCCGAAACCTACAAAGCTATTGGCGACACGACACTGTATGCCGACGTGCTTCACGAGGGTTTCGCCAAATACCCCACATCGGCCTATTTCTTTCCACGGCTTTTCGAACATTACCTGCGCTCCGGCGACCTGAAAAAGACACTCTCACTCTGCGACGAAGCCCTGTCGATTGACAGCACAAGCAACGTTTTTCTGCTCGCAAAGAGCACCGTTCTGCTGCACATAGGCAACTACGGCCAATGCTCGGAAATATGCAAAAAGGTGATAGCGAAAGACAACGGCATAGCCGACGCCTACCTCAATGCCGGCCTTGCCTACTACAACCGGGCCGTAAGAACCGACCACAAGGTGGCATACACACGCGAAACACGCGCCAAGGAAATATCGCTTTACAAACAATCGCTACCCTACATGAAGAAATACCGCGACATGATGCCCGGACGCGAAGACCAATGGGCCACACCATTATACAATATATATTTCAACCTTAACATGGGGAAGGAATTTGAGGAGATTGACAAAATCATCAAGAAAAGGTCGGCAAAATGATGCCGACGCAAACTCCTCTTCACGTTGCGACGGCTGAAATGCGCCAAAGGCAGGCCACGCCCCAAACGGCAACCAATGATTAATGCCCAAGGGCAAGCCCGTGTCTGCGCAACAAGATCATGACAACACCCACAAAAGACAATCACTCCTGCAGAATGAAGATAACTGTCATAATACCTGTATATCAGGTGGAAAAGACATTGCGACGGTGCGTTGACAGCATCACGGCCCAGTCGTTTGCCCACTGGGAAGCGATACTTGTTGACGACGGATCAACCGACGGTTCGCCATCAATATGCGACAGCTATCAGACAACAGACAGCAGAATAAGAACAATACACCAGGAAAACCGTGGACTTGGGGCTGCACGCAACCGGGGCATTGCCGAGGCAACGGGCGACTACATCATGTTTGTCGACTCCGACGATGCACTGTCAAGCGAAACATTGGAGAAACTCGCCCAAGAAACAGTAATCCACAGCGACTGCGACTTCATAGAATTTCCCATATTCACTAAATACGGCAACGCCAAGGAGCAAAGCAAACGCACATTTCCACGAAAGACCTACACCGACCGTTGGGACTACTGGTTCAACGGCCAGGCCTATGCACACTCCTACGCATGCAACAAGATGTTCAAACGCGAGGTATTCGGTAAGGTAAGGTTCACCGAAAACAAAAAGTTTGAAGACCTCTTCACCTTGCCGAAAATCATGGACGTGTGCACAAAGATAGCCACAACCGACGCGGGGCTGTACTACTATTACGACAACGGCAGCGGAATTACCGCCACGGCCGGTGCCGACATAGAGGACTTGCTTGAAGCCCATCTGCTCGTAATAAGCAATCAATTAAACTGGAAATGCCCCTCCCACATATCCCACAAAGCATTCAATCAATACTATGCGCATTTGGTGAACATACAGTTGTCGGTATGCGAGAGATGCGGAGTACATAAGCTGCACGTGCCCACACTGCCCGTTGCGGTGTCGCCGAAAACGGCATTGCTAAGCATAATAGGCATGAGAAACCTGTGCAAGCTCAACAATTTATACCACAAGTTATGCAACAACCACTGATAAGTTTCATCGTAACGGCCTACAACATTCAGCCAGAAATGCTGCACGATTGCCTTGGCAGCATCCTTGCCCTGTCGTTAAGCCGGCAGGAACGCGAGATAATTCTTGTTGACGACGGGTCAGACTTGTCGCCAATCGACCCTTTGGCCGACATGGCCGACGACATAATCTACATACGCCAACGCAACCAAGGTCTGTCAATGGCACGCAACACCGGACTGAAAATGGCCTGCGGCCGATACATACAGTTTGTCGATGGCGACGACATGCTCATACGTGCGCCTTACGAACACTGCCTCGACATAGCCCGTTACCACAACCCCGACGTGGTGACATTCAAGAGCACATCGGCAACGGTGGCCGAAACGCCGTTCACCTACGACGGCCCCAAGGCCGGAAGCGACTACATGCGCGACAACAACATAAGGGCTGCTGCATGGGGCTACATCTTCGAGCGCATCATGTTGGGCAAACTAAGGTTCACGCCCGGCATACTGCACGAGGACGAAGAGTTCACGCCGCAACTTCTCCTGCGTTCAGAACGCCTTTACTCCACCGACGCACAAGCCTATTTCTACCGCGAGAGAGACGGGTCGATAGTGCACACACCCGACAAGAAACACACCGACAAACGTCTTGCCGACATGGAGAACATCATCTATCGCCTGCATTCGCTCGTTGTTCCCGAGGCCGACCAGCCTGCAATAAACCGCCGAGTGGCGCAGCTAACAATGGACTATCTGTATAATGTGGTGAAGCTCACGCGCAGCCGCGCACGGCTCAACGGGGCGATAGAAAGGCTCGAGAAGAAGGGACTCTTCCCACTTCCCGAAAAAGACTACACCAAGAAATACAAACTTTTCAGAAAACTTGTAAACAACAGGCACACACGCCTTTTACTGTTTTTAGCCATAAAACGATGAGAATACTGCTATTCGGCGAATACAGCAACGTGCACTGGACACTTGCCGAAGGACTGAAAGCCCTCGGCCATGAGGTTGTGGTCGTTTCAAACGGCGACTTCTGGAAAGACTATCCGCGCGACATCAACCTCTCGCGCAAACCTACCACCGCAGGTGGCATAAAATATGCCGCCGACCTTCTGCGCATCTTGCCGCAACTGCGGGGGTTCGACATCGTGCAAATCATCAACCCCATATTCCTCGATTTCAAAGCCCGTCTCAACGGATGGGTTTACAAATACCTGCGCAAGCACAACCGCCACATGGTGATGTGCGGCTTCGGCATGGACTATTATTGGGTGAACACCTGTCTCACACCGGGCACATTCGAATACAGCGACTTCAACATAGGCGAAAAAATCAGGACAAATGCCGACGCACAGAAGGAGACAAACGACTGGATTGGAACACGCAAGGAAACGCTCAACAGATATATAGCCGACGACTGCGACGCGATAATCACAGGTCTTTACGAGTATTGGCGTTGCTACAAACCCGTGTTCCCCGGGAAGACTACATTCATCCCGTTCCCCATAAAATGCAGCACGTACACGCACCAGAGCTATGAAAAAGGCCAGCGCATAAAACTTTTCATTGGAATAAACAAGACCCGCAACGAATATAAGGGCACCGACATCATGCTGCGTGCCGCACAAGACATCGCGGCAAAACACGCCGACAAGGTTGAACTCGCCGTGGCCGAATCGGTTTCGTTCGACAAATACACCCAGATGATGGACGGTTCGGATGCCATACTCGACCAGCTATACAGCTACACACCTGCAATGAATGCCTTGCAGGCCATGAGCAAGGGAATAATATGCATAGGCGGCGGAGAGAAAGAAAACTATGAAATACTCGGAGAAAACGATCTTCGCCCGATAATCAACGTGAAGCCCACCTACGAAAGCGTGTACAATGCGCTGGAAAACCTTGTGAACAACCCAGAAACCATTGCCCCGCTGCAACGCCAGAGCATCGACTATGTAAGAAAACACCACGACTACATGAAGGTGGCCAAGCAATACGAAAGCGTTTACCTGCGGCTATTGGAGAAGCAACCCGTGTAAAAACGAACAGTGCCAAGCGTCAGTCCACAAAGGACAAGACACTTGGCACTGCCATAAATAGAGTTATGCTGCACAATTAGAACGGCAGGTCGTCGTCGCTACCAGCCTCCTGTGCGGGAGCAGCAGTAGCTGTCGGAGCAGCCGGAGCAGGCCCGAATGCGCCGCCGGGAACGACATTCTGCGCACCGCCCACCGAAGCGGGATCAACGGGGCGCACGTCGAATGCGCGGATACTGTTGAACCAACGGCCGTTGTACTCACGGGCATCGATGTCGAACGACACCACCACTTCCTGCCCAACCTGAATGTTGAAGCGGGCAAGGCGGTCGGCACCAAACACGCCGAACACCATTTTTCTCGGATAAGCATCGTGGGTTTCAAGCACAAAGTCCTGTGCTTTCCATTCGCCACGAGCCGACGTGCCACTTCTTTCGGGCATAGCCGCAATTATTTTTCCTTGTAATTCCATCTTATGTAATGTTTTTATTTTGTTTGCAACATGCTTTGTCCACCCATGCCACACATGACAAGCGAGCCATGAAGGCAGTTGTTAATATCGTGAAAAGCGTTTGCGAAATTAATAAAATTGTTCTAAAAGCAAAAACTTTTAATTGGGTTTTTTGTAGCGCACAAAGTATTTTTGTATTTTTGTACCAAGAAAACAATAACGAAAAAATATACACAAATGCAGTTCACACTATCAAGCGGCACGCTCAATGCGCGCCTCCAATCACTTGCAAGAGTAATCAGCAACAAGAATACGCTCAGCATACTGGATTGCTTCCTGTTTGAAGTTTCCGACAACCTGCTCACCATTACGGCCAGCGACAAGGAAAACGTGATGCGCTCCACAATCGAGTTGGACGAATGCACAGGCGAAGGCCGCTTTGCGATGCCCAACAAAATGATACTCAATGCCGTTAAAGAACTTCCCGAGCAGCCCCTGTCGTTCAACCTCGACGAGGCCGACTACAGCTTGGTAATCAACTATCAGAATGGCAAATACAAGCTCGCCGCGCAGTCGGCCGAGGATTTCCCGATGATAAAAGACGACAGCGACAAGAACTCATCTGTAACCATAGCCGCCGACACGCTCGAAGAATGCCTCACGCGTTCGCTCTTCGCCACCGCACAAGACGAGATACGCCCCGTGATGAGCGGCATATACTTCGACCTTACCGAAGACAGCCTCACCATTGTATCTACCGACGGACACAAGCTCGTAAGAAACCGCATACTCACCGTCAAGGCCGAAGATGCCGCAGCATCGTTCATCCTTCCGCCCAAACCGTCGCAGTTGCTCAAAGGCGTTCTCGGTCGCAACAGTGGCGACGTGACCATACGTTTCAGCGACCGCAGCGCCGACATTGAATATGCCGAAGGCTCGCTGTCGTGCCGACTCATCGAAGGCCGCTACCCCAACTACAACTCGGTGATTCCGGCCAACAACCCCAACGTGCTCAATGCCGACCGCAAGACACTCATAGGAGCAATCAAGCGCGTGCTGCCTTTCGCAAGCGAGAGCAGCCAGCTCATTCGGTTCCATCTTGAAACAGGCCGCCTGGTGCTCACATCAGAAGACATCGACTTCGCAACAAGCGCAAAAGAAGAAATCGCATGCGAATATAACGGCACCACAATGGACATCGGTTTCAAGGGCGGCGCTATACAGGAAATACTCAACAACCTCAGCAGCGACGAGGTGACAATACAGCTTGCCGACCCGAGCAGAGCCGGAGTGATTACACCAATGCCGCAGCCCGAAGACAAAGAAATACTCATGCTCATCATGCCGATGTTGCTGGGCGACTGAGATAGGTTGCAGCAAGCAGCCAGACAAATTGTAACAGACAGACCAACAGACAGCAATGGCGGCAGTATTGTGTAATGATACCACCGCCGTTGCTTCATTTTTAAAAGTAGGACACGACCCTGCCCTTCAACAGAATATGAAACTCAACATCACAAAGCCACTCATAGTTTTCGACCTCGAAGCCACCGGACTCGACTTGGTAAGAGACCGTATCATACAAATCTCATATATAAAGGTGTATCCTTCGGGCGAAGAGAAGCGCGAAAACCTCTTCGTCAACCCGCAAAAACCCATTCCGCACGAAGTGGCCGAGCTTACGGGAATATCCGACGACGACGTGAAAGACAGCCCAACTTTCAAAGAACTGGCCGCGAAACTGGCCGAGGAGATGAAAGGCTGCGACTTTGCAGGGTTCAACTCCAACCATTTCGACATTCCGTTGCTGTCCGAGGAATTTCTCAGGGCAGGCATCGATTTCGACTTTTCAAAATGCCGCCTCATCGACGCGCAGACCATTTTCCACAAAATGGAACGCCGCAACCTCGCCGCAGCATATAAGTTCTACTGCGGAAGAAAAATGGAAGACGACTTCGTGGCACACCGCGCCGACAACGACACCGAAGCCACTTACCGGGTGCTCATGGGCGAACTTGACAAATACAACCCTGAAGTGCAGACCGAACCCGACCGTTGTCTTGAAAACGACATGGACAAGTTGGCCGAGTTTTCGAAGACTAACGACAACGTAGACTTTGCCGGACGCATCGTGTGGAAGCCTGTTCTCGACAAGAACGGAACGCCCGTGACCGACGGCGACGGTAATGCCGTGAAGGTGGAGACATTCAATTTCGGAAAGCACAAGGGCAAGAGCGTTGCCGATGTACTGCGCCAAGACCCGGGATATTACAGCTGGATGCTCGCAGGCGACTTCACCTACAACACCAAACAGGTGCTCACAAGAATACGTCTTCGCGAATTTGCCAACAAAAAGCAGGCATAGCAACCAAACAACACTCACATCACGGCACATCGCACAGGCCGTCTTACCTACAAACACGACGAAGATGCTGAACGGAAAGAAAATAGTATTGGGCATAACAGGGTCGATTGCTGCCTACAAGGCATGCGAAATAATCCGTGGTTTTATAAAGCGCGGAGCCGAAGTGCAGGTGGTAATCACCCCCTCAGGCAAGGAGTTCATCACCCCGCTCACACTGTCAACGCTCACCCACAAGCCTGTTGTCAGCGAGTTTTTCTCACGGCGCGACGGCACATGGAACTCACATGTTGACCTCGGTCTGTGGGCCGATGCCATGCTCATAGCACCATGCACGGCAAGCACAATAGGCAAAATGGCCCACGGCATAGCCGACAACATGCTCATAACCACCTATCTTTCGATGAAAGCCCCGGTGTTTGTAGCACCGGCAATGGACCTTGACATGTTTGCACATCCCTCTACCCAAGCCAATCTCGAAACCCTCCGGCAATACGGCAACCACATCATCGACCCTGCATCAGGATTTCTCGCAAGCGGACTTGAGGGCAAAGGACGCATGGAGTCGCCCGACAACATAATAAAACACATTGAAGATTTCTTCAACAAGCAAGACCCTCACGCTTGCGATTTGGCCGGAAAGAAAGTCCTCATTACCGCCGGTCCCACCTACGAAAAGATTGATCCCGTGAGATTTATAGGCAACTATTCGAGCGGAAAAATGGGATTTGCCATTGCCGAGGAGTGTGCGCGGCGCGGAGCAGAGGTTACGATCGTGGCCGGGCCTGTGTCGCTTGGCTGCTCAAATGCCATTCACCGCATCGACGTGGAGAGTTGTTCGGAAATGTATGAGGCTTCGGTAGAGGCATTCAAAGCCTCCGACATAGCCATTCTCGCCGCCGCCGTGGCCGATTATCGCCCCGAAACCATTGCAAAGGAGAAGATAAAGCGCACCGCCGACAACATGGCCATTAAGCTGACACCCAACGCCGACATTGCCGCAACATTGGGAAAGGCCAAGAAGCAAGGCCAGACTATTGTGGCATTTGCCCTGGAAACCAACGACGAGGAGGCCAATGCCCATCTCAAACTGAAAAAGAAGAATGCCGACTTCATAGTGCTCAACAGTCTGAAAAACAAGGGCACGTGCTTCGGAACCGACGAAAACCAGATTGAGATAATATCAAGCGGCGGCACAAAATCATATCCCAAGAAGTCGAAAGCAGAAATTGCCCGCTACATAGTAGATGAAATTGTGGGCGTGACTAATGCCAAACGGCAAGACACCGGCCAATGAAAAATCTCACAAACAGTTAGCTATGCAAAAAAAAGGAATGCTCTTATTGTTGCTCACCATTGTCATGTCGTCATTCGCACTTGACATTGTTGCGCAGGAACTCAATGCCAAAGTCACCATAAACCACAACCAGGTGCAGGGCACCGATGCGAGTGTTTTCGACGATTTGTCGCAAACGCTCACACAATTCATCAACGACCGGCAGTGGACCAACCTTCAGTTCCAGAAAAACGAGCGCATACCTTGCAACTTCAACATAACCGTAACAAAATACGACAACTCTTCCAACGTGTTCACCTGCAAGGCCGTTATTCAGGCAACACGCCCTGTTTACAACTCGTCTTACTCGTCAACGCTCTACAACAACACCGACAACGACTTCAATTTCGAGTTTGCCCAGTTCGACCAGATACAGTTCAACGACGAGAATGTAGACAACCAGCTCACCGCACTTGTGGCTTATTATGCCTACCTCATAATAGGTTTAGACCTCGACTCGTTTGCCCCCATGGGCGGAGAAGACATCCTGCAGCTCTGCATGAACCTTGCCAACAACGCGCAAAACCTCAACTATCCGGGGTGGAAAGCATTCGACAGCAACCGCAACAGGTTTGCTATCATCAACGACTACCTCGACGGCGCGATGAAACCATTCAGACAACTGCAATACAACTACTACCGCAACGGTCTAGACGAAATGGCTACCAACGCCGAACGAGGGCGTACCAACATCACGACGGCCATTGAAGAGAACCTCAAGAAGAGCCACGAAGACAAGCCGCTGAGCCTTCTGCCGCAGATATGGACCGACTACAAGCGCGACGAACTGGCCAACATCTACAAGGGCAAAGGCACGCAGAAAGAGAAAGAAAGCGTTTATGACATTCTGTTCTCAATCAATGCGAGCCAAAACACGGCTTGGGAGAAGATAAAAGAATAAGCCACGGCCACATGCGCCACAACCTAATTGCGGCACATGCCCACGGTGCAACAACCGCCAATCAATGAGCAAACAACGACATGCTTAAGAAACTTACAATAAAGAATTTCACCCTTATCGACCTGCTGGAAATGAATTTCCACCCGGGTTTTTCGGTGATTACCGGCGAAACAGGCGCCGGAAAGAGCATAATAATAGGTGCTATCGGATTGCTTCTCGGCAACAGAGCCGACGCAAAGCAAGTGAAAAGCGGCACATCCAAGTGCGTAATCGAAGCCATATTCGACCTAAGCATATACAACTCCGAGCCGCTTGACTCGTTTTTCAAGCTTCACGACCTCGATTTCACACCCGAAGAGTGCATCATACGGCGCGAAATCAATGCCAACGGAAAAAGCCGTGCATTCATAAACGACACTCCTGTAACCCTCACTGTGATGCGCGACCTTGGCGAACAGCTCATCGATGTGCACAGCCAGCACCAAAATCTGCTGCTCAACAAGGAAGATTTCCAGATGAACGTGGTTGACATCATCGCCCGAAACAAACCGCAACTCTCCGACTACCATTCTTGTTTCGCTTCTTACCGGCAGGCCGAGAAAGATCTTTCCGACCTTCGTCAGTCGATTGCCAAGAACCGTGAGAACGAGGATTTCCTGCGTTTCCAGCAAAAAGAACTGTCTGAGGCCAATCTGAAAGAGAACGAGCAGGAAGATCTTGAGCAGGAATCAGACATCATGAGCCATGCCGAAGACATAAAACGAGCACTGCATGAGGCCGATTTCGAACTTGACAACGAAGACACTGGCATCGTGGGCCGAATACGCAACATATCGAGTTTGCTGCACGGCATAGAGGGCATCTACCCCAACTCAAAAGAGTTTGCCGAGCGCATCGACAACTGTTTCATCGAGATAAAGGACATCTCGCAAGAGATTTACAGCGAGATGGAGTCGGTGGAATTCGATCCTCAGCGGCTCAACGACATCACTTCGAGGCTCGACACAATATACAGTCTTGAACAGAAATACCATGCCTCAGCCATAAGCGATCTGCTCGGCAAGCTCAACGACATCAACTCACAGCTCGAAGGCATCGACAACGGCGACGAAATGCTTGACGAACAGGAGCGGCGCGTGGCCGAGTTGAGAAGCCAATGCGAGGCAAAAGCCGCCATTCTCACGGCTTCGCGAAAAGCGGCCGCCGTTGATGTTGAGAACGAAATATCGCGTCTGCTCATTCCGTTGGGCATACCCAAGGTGCGTTTCAAGGTGAAACTTTCGGCAAGCGAACTCGGTGCCAACGGTGCCGACAAGATAACATTCCTCTTCAGCGCCAACTCAAGCACCGACATGCGACCTGTTGCCGAGGTGGCTTCGGGCGGCGAAATTGCCCGCGTAATGCTCTCTTTGAAAGCCATGATAAGCAAGGCCATTGGTTTGCCCACAATCATATTCGACGAAATAGACACCGGCGTAAGCGGCCGCGTAGCCGAGCAAATGGCCGTAATAATGAAGGATATGGGACAGACCCACCGGCAGGTAATATGCATAACCCACCTTCCGCAAATCGCAGCAGCAGGATCCACGCACTACAAGGTGGCCAAGCAGGAAACGCCGACAGGCACTGTCAGCGTGGTGAAGGAGCTCGACGAGGCCAATCGCATCGACGAGATTGCGCAGATGCTGAGCGGTGCCAACATAACACAGGCGGCAATAGAAAACGCTATGTCGCTGTTGAAATCAAGCAAATAACAAAACAGAAATGAGAAGAATATACACATTCATCGTCACACTGGCGGCTTCGCTGGCCTTCGCGTCAGCCCAACCGTCAATCGTAAAAAACGCCCTAAAGTCAACATTCAAGCTCACTTCCTACGATGCCGCCGGCAACACGCTGGCCACATCCTATGGAGTTTTTGTCGACAACGACGGCACTGCGATAGGCACATGGACCACTTTGGCCACCGCCGACCATGCCACTGCCACCGACTGCAACGGCATTGAGCACGAAGTGAAGTCGATTTGCGGCGTAAACGAACTCTACGACGTGTGCAAGTTCAAGGTAAAGGCGCAGCGCACCACGGCAGCCACGCTGCCCACCGCCGACCTGCCCAAAGGCAGCCGACTGTGGCTTGTCGATGCCGAAGGACAGAAAATTATGCCCACACAGTTTGACATTGAGCGCGAAGAAACGTTCATGGACAAATACAAATACTATGTGTTCGCAATAAACCAACAGTCGGGCAAGTCGGGATTTCCCTTTGTCAACAACGCAGGCCAGGTCATTGCCCTGCTCCACCCCAACAAGGCTTCGCTCTTCACACAAGCTGTCGATGCCCGTTTCATCAATTCGTTGGGCATCGAAGCCCTCGCCATCAACAGTTCGCTATACTCGAAAACCAACATCCGCATCGACCTTCCGAGCAACAAGAAAGACGCGCTTCTGATGCTCATGCTGGCAGTTGACCAGAACAACAAGCCCAAATATCTGGGCTACACCGAGGACTTCATTTCCAAATTTCCCCGTGAAATCGACGGATATTCGGCCAATGCGCTCGAAAACGTAGCCTCAGGCAACTTCCAGAAAGCCGACGAAACCATGACAACGGCATTGAGAACGGTGAGCAACAAAGCCGAAGCCCACTCCGAATATGCACGCATCATGTATCAGAAACTGGCCTACAGCAACGACACGACCTACACCAACTGGACATTCGACAAGGCTTTGCAAGAGGCGCAGAAAGCCTATTCAATAGACGCACAACCCACCTACAAGCACCGCATAGCACAGATTCAGTTTGCCAAGGGCAACTACTCCGAGGCTTGCCAAACGTTTGAAGATCTCACACACTCAATGCCCAACAGCGAAGTTTTCTTCGAAACTGCGCAGTGCAAAAACCAGCTTGGCGCACCCAAGGAGGCCATAATAGCCCTGCTCGACAGTGCCGTGGCACAGTGCCAGAAGCCCTACACCAACGTGGCAGCACCCTATCTGCTCGCAAGGGCGCAGGCCTACGACAACAACGGAGAGTATCGCAAGGCCCTGGCCGACTACAATTCCTACGACACATTGGTGTATGGACGAGGTTCGGCCGAGTTTTATTACACCCGATACAAGTGCGAACTCAACATACGACAATACCAGCAAGCACTCAACGACATAGCCCATGCAGCCTATCTCGCGCCCGGAAACCAATACTATCTGGCCGAACTTGCCTCGCTGCAACTGCGTGTCAACCAATACGACGATGCCGTGAAAGCCTCCGACCTTTGCCTCGCCATAGCCCCCGAAAACACCGATGCGCTCATAATAAAAGGTCTTGCAATGGTGATGAAAAACGACAAAGCGGCCGGAATGGAATGTCTTGAAAAGGCCAAACAACTCGGCGACGAACGCGCCCAGGGCTTGATTGACAAATATAAATAACCATATAGTTACGGCAAATGCCCAGTCTGACATAGTAATACTATGAATAAAGGCTCCTTATAAGGTTTTGTAAGACATGGATCTTATTCTGTACATTACATAGTCTACAATCCATTGCCCCCGTAGGGGGCGCATATTATAGGATAGGGGCTTGCCCCTATCTATTAGGCATCACCATATTTTGCCCCTGTAGGGGGCGTATATTTCTAACACACAATGAATTATGCGCCCCTTACAGGGGCAATTTTGTTGATAAACAAAAACGCAGGGGCAAGCCCCTGCGCTATAATCTGTCGTCCCTACGGGACTAATTGTTTGCGATGTCTTTATCTGACACCAATAGTTTTATATCTCCTTCATCAGTTTCAGCGTGCCCGAAAGCGCGTGAACGATGTGCAGATAATGCTTTGTTTCGTCAAACGACAGTGTGCGGCCGCGCCTGTCTTTCAGCCATTTTTGTGCCGGTTGATAGCCGCCTATGCAACAGTTCCACACCTCTTCGGGCACATTTCCGAAATACTGGCAGTCGTTTATCCACACCTTACCGTCTTTCCATTTCGCCAGGTCAACCTGTTGCGACCCCGGTTCGGGGAATGTCGTGGTGCATTTCCATCTTTCAGTGCCGCGCATCAAGTGCAAATCCATCAGCTGCCGGCCTATTGCGGCAATCCTTTCAAATTCTCCCTGCGATGCAGGCAACGGTATTCTGGGGAAATCCACCTTCAGAAAATCCCGGTATCTCTCCCTGTACGCCGGCGAATGAAGCACCGCATAGATATAGGCAAGCAACTCTTCAGGGCTGGCTTCACGCCCTATCGCATCGTTAAACAGCTTACAACCTTCCTCTTTTAAATTCGGAATCTTCGTTTCTTTACCGAATTCTTCAGTGTAAAGATATAGAGGAAATACATAGCCACGTTCTTTTGTCTTGTTGGAAACATAGCAGTCATCAACAAGAAATTGTGAGATAAACAATAATTTCCAATCGTTATCTGTCGAAGCTTTGCAAACGCACAAACATAGATTTTGCTTGTTTAGGACGTGACGCATTACCTCTTTTCGAGGATTTGTATAAAGCCCTTTTGAATTACCTGTATAAAAAGTATATCTAAAATCAAATGGTCTATATGAATAAGGTATTATTTCTCCATCTGCTTTTGAATCCTGTTTTGCGTTCAAATAAGTCCAATCGCGAGTGTCTTTTTCCCTTTTGTATTTCTTTCTCCATACATCTTCTGGTAGAGTTTGAAGTTCATTGATTTTTTCTTCATGCTCTTTTTTAGAGAAAGAAATATTTAATAAATCGTTTGCAGTTAGTACACCCGTTGATTTCAAGCTAAACACCTCATCCACTTTCACGCCTTTTTCATATTCCTCCATGAGTTCAAAGTTCTTGGGAACGAAGAAATACATGGGAGCGACGGGGTTGAGTTCATCATATTCTACGCTATTGAAAGGAGTGTTTGAGAGGTATTCATATTTCTCATCGCGCTTGCCGTAGAGGTCGCAATAAAACACCTTGCCGAGTTCGGAAGGTTTCTTTTCGCCCGTTTTCACAAAGAAGTTGATGCTCACGCCCTGCTGAATGTCAAACACATTCTCGTCGGGCGAACCATCGGGACACGTTTCTTTCTTCTTGTAGTTGCCGTGCAGGTTGAGCGTGTAAATCCTGTCGAAGGCAGTGAGCAGGCTCCACCGCATGCCACGGAATGTGGGGTTGTCGAGAAATCCGTGCGGGTTGACAAAGCCCACCACCCCGCATTTGTTGCGTTCCACATAGTCTTGCGCCAGACGAATGAACTTCACATAGTCGTCGTTTATCCACTTCGGGTTGCGTTCTTTAAGCGGAGTCTTTCCGCCCGGTTCTTTCTTGTAGTCGTCCATGAGGCGCATTATCCACTCCCCACGGTTTTGGCTCTCGCCGGAGTAAGGCGGATTGCCGAGCATCACCATTACCGGGCAGTCGCGTTTTATGCGGTTGGCGGCTCCGGCCTCGTCGCTTAGCCACTGCGCCCACAGTGTGCCCGTGTCGGGATGACACTCTTCGAGCGAGTTGGTGAGATAGATTTTCAGTCGGCGTTTGTTCTCGGCATGGTTGAAACCAGTCTGCTGAAGCAGCATGTCGAGCTTCAAATGAGCCACCGCATAGCTTGCCATCAACAGCTCAAAGCCATGCAGTCGCGGCAGCAGATGGTCGTTGACATATCCCTGCCACATGCCCTGCATGCCGCTGAAACGGCTGTGTATGAGGTTCACCACCTCGGCAAGAAAGGTGCCTGTTCCCGTGGCCGGGTCGAGAATTTGCACGCGGTGCATCTCAACCTTCACTTTGGGTTTCTGCTTGCTGCGCGACTTTCCGCCGCCGTCATACTGTTCGTTCACAACCTCGTGCACAAATTTCGAGCAGTCGGCAAGCCCCTCGGCCATCGAGAAATCGCGTCGCAGTATCTCATCCAAGGCGCGCACGATAAACTGCACCACCGGTTGCGGCGTATACCACACCCCCTTTGCCTTGCGCAGCGACGGGTCGTAGGCGGCAAGGAAGTCTTCATAGAAATGTATCATCGGGTCGTGGTGCATCCCGTTTTGTGCATAGTTGTCCATTATCTTGCGCACATCGGCGGCGCGGAACACGTTCACCAAGTCGTCAACCACCCATGCTATGCGCCCGTCGAGGTCGTATCCGGCAATCTGCTGGAATATGTTTCGCAAGAAAGGGTTGGTTTTCGGTATCAGGCTTGCCGCCTCCTGCCGCGAGAAAGTGTCGGGCGTGTCGTCGTGCAGCCGTGCTGCAAACATGCCATAGGCCACTGTCTGCGCATATATGTCGGCAAAGTCTTGCGGCGTGAGACCGCTTATCAGCACTTTGCGGAAGGCTTCGAGCTGGCTCTGCAGCTGCCGGTTTTCATCAGTTGCGCCCCCGTCTTCACCGGCAAGGGCAAACGCGTTGTTTATGGTGATGGCCAAGATGCGCGCCTTGGCAGCCATTTGTGTGGCCAGACGCCGTGCCGAAGTAATGGGCGAAGGCCTTGTCGATGCTATGTGGCCCACAAGTGCCACGAAATCGTCGACATTGTCTTTGCACAGGCAAATCTTGCCGCCGCGCACCTCGGCAAGCCTTACATTTCTCACCCACTCGCCGTTTTCATAGAGGTGGAAGTCGAGATAATCGGTGAAAATGATGTGGTCGAGACTCTTGCGATAGCGTGTAAACTGCTCACGGTTTTCCCTTTTCCCGTCGAGGTCGCCGCTGTCGATGTCCTTTGCCTCTATGTAGAACACCGGAGTGTGTGTCTTTGTAGAAGACACTATGAAGTCGGGCGCGCCGCAATCAATCCTTGCCGGTTCGTTGGTGACGACAAATCCCGGCAGCATGTCGCCGAGCAACTGCTGGAGCATGGGCCTGTAAGAATGCTCGCGGGCTATTCCCGTGGCAAACTGCTGGTTCACAAGCTTTATATATCGTGTTATACTTTCCATAGTCATAATCGTTCGTTGCTTATGCAAATATACTGAAACTTATCGGTATTGTGAAAAGGAGCGAAGAAAAAGAAATTGCCTTGCCACCGTTGCAGCAAGCCTCCCCACGCGCAGGCACGCCCCAACAATTAAGGCGTGTTCTATAAATTCCACGCACAGTTGAATTTTTATTTTAGACGGATTGCTCTTTGTGTCTTTTTGTTTTTATCCGGCATCTTTCCCTTC
>CAVKCP010000039.1:0-19850 GCA_963654815.1 Lachnospiraceae bacterium
GGTTATGCAAAGTTTGCCCCCTTCGGGGACACCTGCTAAGTGACAAATCAGAAACTTTAGTAACTAATCTGACTAATGCTTCGTAATAATATTTTTCGGGAAAAATGCGCGGCTTTCTTGCCCATGCTGCCACAAACCGCTATTTTTGCACCTGCATACCTTAAAACCTCAACAAAATGATTGCACTGCAACTCGCCATCGTATTGATTGCCCTCTATGTGGGGTCGCGCTACGGAAGCATAGCCCTCGGGGCCGTGTCGGGCATCGGCCTGGCACTGCTCGTGTTCGGTTTCGGAATGAAACCCGGCACTCCACCCACCGACGTCATCTACATCATCATCGCTGCCGTTACCTGCGCCGGCATCATGCAGGCTTCGGGCGGCATGGACTGGCTCATACAACTGGCCGAACGGCTACTGCGCAAGCATCCCGACCGCATCACTTTCTACGCTCCGCTGTGCACCTTCTTCCTCACCGTGCTGGTGGGTACGGGGCACGTTGTCTACACGCTGATGCCAATAATATGCGACATAGCACTGAAAAAAGGCATACGCCCGGAGCGTCCGTGCGGCGTGGCGTCGGTGGCCTCGCAGGTGGGCATAACGTGCTCGCCCATTGCCGCAGCCGTGGTGGCATTTGCCGCCATTTCGGGCGACAACGGTTTCGGCATAACCATTCCGCAGATTGTAATGGTGACAATACCGGCGTGCCTTGCCGGACTACTGGCGGCGAGCGCGTGCTCCTACCGCCGGGGACTCGACCTCGACCGCGACCCGAAGTTCCAGGCGCGCCTTGCCGACCCTGCCGTGCGGCAGTATATGTACGGATCTGACGCCACGACAATGGGGCGCGACATTCCGCCCACGGCACGCCGCGCCGTGATGATATTCGCCGGCGCACTCGTGGTAATAGTGGTGCTGGCCTCATGGCAGTCGCTGCTGCCATCGCACGAGCAGATAGTGGCCGTGGAAGGAGCCACGGGCACATGGCATTTCATGTCGCCGCCGCAGCTTGTGAAGGCCGGAATGGTGGTTGAAGGGATGACCGAGTCACGCATGGTGCCCCTGAAGATGAACGTGGTGATACAGATAGTGATGACCGCCGCGTCGGCCTTGATGATAATATTCTGCAAGGCTTCACCCAAGAAGGCGGTGGGCGGCGCGGTGTGGCAGAGCGGCATGGTGGCCGTGGTGGCCATTTACGGCATTGCGTGGCTGGCCGACACCTTCTTTGCCAACCACCTGCCCGAGATAGAAGCCGCACTTGGTGGCGTGGTGAAGGCGCACCCGTGGACAATAGCCTTCGCCTTCTTTGCCGTGTCGATACTCATCAACTCGCAGGGAGCAGTGGTGGTGTCGATGCTGCCGCTGGCCTATTCGCTCGGCATTCCCGGGCCGGTGCTACTGGGCGTGTTTCCCTGTGTCTACGGCTATTTTTTCCTGCCCAACTACCCGTCGGACATTGCCACGGTGAATTTCGACCGTTCGGGCACCACGGTGATAGGCAAATATCTGTTGAACCACTCGTTTATGATGCCCGGACTGGTGTGCACCGTGGTGTCTACACTAGTGTCGTTCGCCCTCGCACACCTGCTGTTCGGGTGAGTGCGCACCACGCATACAGCAACCTATGGGCACACAACGACAAAGAATATTACAAGCCGTAAAAACCGGCGCAAGCCCAAAAGTCCCGTAGGGACGACAGATTTTAGGATAGGGGCTTGCCCCTATCTCTCCCGACACACATCGTTTTGCCCCTGTAGGGGGCGCATAATTCATTGTAACAGATTGAAATATGCGCCCCCTACGGGGGCAAATTTAGTAAAATTCACAAAACGCAGGGGCAAGCCCCTGCGCTATAATCTGTCGTCCCTACGGGACTTGATTGTTGCATAGTTTTACCAGACACCAATGTTTGAAAACAATAAAACGCAGGGGACAAAGCGCTATAATCTGCCGTCCCTACGGGACTTTTGGTGACTTAAAACGTTTTTGTCGAACATCATTATAACATGCTCATGCCCAACTATCACTGTTTGGCCTACGGCTAAGAACCGGCCTGACGGTCATTCCTCGCCGTGTGTCTGCTCAAGCTCCACCTCCTTAACCTTTCGGAAGAGGTCGGAGGCAAACACGAGGTCGTTGAGGTTTTTGTTGGTGGAGAGCATAACCTCGTCTTTGGTGCCCTGCCATTCCTTGCGGCCCTTGTATATGAACACGATGTTCTCGCCTATGCCCATGACCGAATTCATGTCGTGGGTGTTTATAATGGTGGTAATGCCAAATTCTTTGGTGATGCCGCTCAACAGGTCGTCGATAACGAGCGACGTGCGGGGGTCAAGTCCTGAGTTGGGTTCGTCGCAGAAAAGATACTTCGGATTGAGCACGATGGCGCGGGCAATGGCCACGCGTTTCTGCATGCCGCCCGATATTTCGCCGGGAAACTTGGCCTGCGCCTCGCCCAGGTTGACGCGATCGAGACACTCCTGTGCGCGGCGCACCCGCTCGCGGTAGTTCATCGTCGAGAACATGTCGAGCGGAAACATCACGTTCTCGAGCACCGACAGCGAGTCGAAGAGCGCGGCACTCTGGAATATCATGCCCATCTCGCGGCGCATGTGCACCTTTTCTTTCTTGCCCATGGCCACGAAGTTGCGGCCGTCGTAGAGCACCTCGCCGCTTGTGGGCGTGAGCAGTCCCACGAGGTTTTTCATCAGTACGGTCTTTCCCGAACCGCTCTGTCCGATGATGAGATTGGTTTTCCCGTCCTCGAAGACGGCGTTCACGTCTTTGAGCACTTCCTTGTCGTCGAACGACTTGCACAGATGTTTTACTTCAATCATACTTTGTTTGAAGGTGGGTTCTATAAATTGGCTTTGTCGGATTGCGAGGCTGTTTTCGAGGACAATTTGTCTGCGAGTGAAGAAGTATAGCGGGCTATACGACTAAACGAGCAGACGGATTGGACCGAAAAGAGACCGCAAGACGACAAAACGCAACCTGTTATATTAAAACTCTTGTTTTGCGGTGGGAATTTATAGAACCCACCTCAATGTTGTGTGGTGGTGCCGGTGGCGTGCAGCAGTTGCGCCACGGGCGTGCGGCAGTTGCGATGCGGGCGTGCAGCAGTTGCAGCACGTCGCAACGAAGCTAACTCAGCAGCTGGGTGAGGAACACATCGGAGAAGAGAATGAGCACACTTGAACACACAACAGCGTCGGTGCTGGCCTTGCCCACCTCTACCGATCCGCCCTCAACGGTGTAGCCGAAGAACGACGACACGCTCGCAATGATGAAGGCGAAGAACAGACTCTTGATGATGCTCATCCACATGAACCACGAGTTGAAGGCATGCTGCAGACCGAGCGTGAGGTCGGAAGGCGACAGGATGTGGCCTATGTAGGCCGTGCCGTAGGCTCCGAGAATGCCTGTGGCCGACGAGAATATCACGAGGAAGGGCATCATCGTGACCAATCCCATTATCTTGGGCAGGATGAGATAGTTGGCCGAGTTGACGCCCATAATCTCAAGCGCGTCGATCTGCTGCGTGACGCGCATCGTGCCAAGCTCCGAGGCAATGTTCGACCCCACCTTTCCGGCGAGTATCAAGCACATGATTGACGACGAGAACTCCAACAGCATTATCTCGCGCGTGGTGTAGCCCGACACCCATCGGGGCATCCACGGGCTCTGGATGTTGAGCTTCATCTGTATGCATATCACCGCTCCGATGAAGAACGATATGAGCAGCACGATGCCGATGGAGTCGACACCGAGCGTGGCCATCTCCTTTAAATACTGCTTGAAGAACATGCGCATGCGCTCGGGACGCGCAAACGAACGGCCCATGAGCATGATGTAGCGGCCGAGGGTGGTGAGGTATTTTATCAACAACATAATTGCTAAGCGTTTAGAACGGTGCCGCCCTGTGGCCATGCAAAGCGCGGCCCGGGCAGGGACACAGCCCTGTAACCGCCTGCAAAAGTAGCAATAAAATGGCAAAAACTATATACAACGATTTAGTTTTTATGCTTTATTTCGACATGAGCGGCAGCCGCAACCGAAAAAAAACGCCCCCTTTTTGCGCGTAACGATTAAAAAAGCTAACTTTGCAGCATTATGAGCGAGACAGAAAACATACAGGCCACGGCACACGACGAAGGCATGGTGCTGCGCACCGAGGGCCTCGTGAAACGCTACGGAAAGCGCACCGTGGTGAACGACGTGTCGATAAACGTGCGCCAGGGAGAAATCGTGGGACTGCTCGGACCCAACGGAGCCGGCAAAACCACGTCGTTCTACATGACGACAGGACTCATCGTGCCCAACGCCGGACACATCTACCTCGACGACCACGAGATTACCGACTATCCCGTGTATAAGCGGGCACGCGCCGGAATAGGCTACCTGCCACAGGAGGCGTGCGTGTTCCGCAAGATGAGCGTGGAGGACAACATCATGTCGGTGCTCGAGATGACCGACCTGACACGCAAGGAACAGCTCGCGAAACTCGAGGAACTGATTGACGACTTCGGACTGCACAAGTTCCGCAAGAACCTCGGCGACCAGCTCTCGGGAGGCGAACGCCGACGCACCGAGATAGCGCGATGCCTGGCGATAAGCCCCAAGTTCATCATGCTCGACGAACCGTTTGCCGGCGTAGACCCTATTGCCGTGGAGGACATACAGCACATAGTGTGGCGACTGAAATACCGCAACATTGGCATCCTCATCACCGACCACAACGTGCAGGAGACGCTCACCATAACCGACCGTGCCTACCTGCTGTTTGAAGGACGCATCCTGTTTCAGGGCAAACCCGAAGAACTGGCCGAAAACAAAATCGTGCGCGAGAAATATCTGGGCAGCACCTTCGTGCTGCGCAAGAAAGATTTCCAGCTAATCGACGAGCAGAAACGCGCCCGCGAGCAGGAACGCAACGCCGAGTGACAACACGGCATGCTACGGAGAAGCGACAACTTGGCCGGAGGTTTTCAACCTTATATAATATTGGTGCACAGCAAAACACCGCGACAGGCAAGTCCCGTAGGGACGGCATATTAAAGCGCAGGGGCTTGCCCCTGTGTTTACAACAACCTGCGATATTGCCCCTGTAAGGGGCGCATAATTCATTATACGGTTGAAATATACGCCCCTTCAGGGGCAAAAATGTGATATATTGGCAGATAGGGGCAAGTCCCTATCCTATAATATACGCCCCTTTCAGGGGCTATGAACAGCGAATTCTGCATCGGCAAAAGCATCTCCAAAAATCCCCGAAAACACTGCGAAAGACAAAACTTGCAATATTTGGCAATGCCACATCGATTTTTTACCTGATTCCAACAATATAAAACAAGAAATGAAATACCTGTTAGTGTCTGACATACACGGATCGCTGCCCGCCCTCGAGGCCGTGATCGACTTCTATCACCGCAACGACTGCGACATGATGTGCATCCTGGGCGACATCCTCAACTACGGGCCGCGCAACCGGATACCCGAAGGCATCGACCCCAAGGGCATAGCCGAACGGCTCAACGCCATGGCCGCCGACATTGTGGCAGTGCGCGGCAACTGCGACAGCGAGGTTGACCAGATGCTGCTGCAATTCCCAATAATGGCCGACTACGCACTTGTGGTGGACGGAGGGCGCCGCCTGTTTCTCACGCACGGACATATATATAATGAGCAAAGCCGCCCTGTGGGCCGCCACGACGCACTGGTTTACGGCCACACCCACCTGTGGAAACTCGAGAAGACAGAGGCAGGCCTCGTGTGCAACCTCGGTTCGGTGACATTCCCCAAAGGCGGCAAAGAACCCACCTTCGCCGTATATGAAAACGGAACGTTCACCATACACCGCCTCGACGGCACCCCACTGGCACAGGCCACACTGTGAGCCAACACGCACAGACGCTTGCACTTTGGCAAAAAAAACAAAATTTTCGCATTATAATTGTGTATTTCGCTATTATTGAGTAATTTTGCATTTCCATAGACAGAAATAAAATATCACTAAATAATTTAAAACAAGAGATGAAAATTTCATTCGAGAATCCCGACAAGGTGAACGGTCTTCTGACCATCGTTGTCGAAGAAGACGATTTCAAGGACACCGTCGAGAAAACCCTGAAAGACTACCGCAAGAAAGCCAACATCCCCGGTTTCCGTCCGGGCATGGCACCCATAGGTCTCATCAAGCGCCAGTTTGGCGCATCGGTACGCTTTGATGCCGTAAACAAGTTCGTGGGCGAGCAGCTCTACAAATATGTAAACGACAACAAGATACAGATGCTCGGCGAGCCGCTTCCGGCAGAGAAGCAGACCGAGTCGGTAGACATCGAAAAACCCGCACCCTACACCTTCATGTTCGACATAGCCGTATCCCCCGAATTCAAGGTTGAGCTCAACGGCGAGAGCGAGATTGACTACTACAACATCTCGGTTGACGACAAGCTCATCGACGAGCAGGTGGACGCATTTGCCAACCGCGCCGGCAAGTATGGCAAGGTGGAGAACTACGACGCCGCACAGAACGACATGCTCAAAGGCGACCTGCGCGAGCTCGATGCCGAGGGCAACACCAAAGAAGACGGAATAACCGTTGAGGGCGCAGTGCTTATGCCCCAATATATAAAGGTGGACGACCAGAAGGCCCTGTTTGACGGTGCAAAGACCGGCGACATCATCACCTTCAACCCGCGCAAGGCATATCCCGAAGGCGAGGGTGAACTGTCGTCGCTGCTCAAGATTAGCCGCGAAGAGGCCAAGGAACTCACCGCCGACTTCAGCTACCAGATTACCGAGATAAGCCGCTTCTCCAAGGCTGAGGTAAACCAGGAGCTCTTCGACGAGGTGTTCGGCAAAGACGAGGTGAAGAGCGTTGAGGAATTCCGCAGCAAGCTGGCCGAGACCCTCAAGCCGCAGCTCGCTACCAACAGCGACTACAAGTTCATGATCGACGTGCGCGAGTATGCCGAGAAGAAGGTGGGCGAACTCACCTGGCCCGACGCTATACTGAAGCGCGTGATGCTGATGAACAACAAAGACAAGGGAGAAGAATTTGTTGAGAAGAACTACGCAGAGAGCATCAAGCAGCTCGAGTGGCACCTCATCAAGCAGCAGCTCGTTGAAGCCAACGGCATCAAGATTGAAGACGACGACGTGCGCGAGGCCGCCAAGGAGACAGCACGCATGCAGTTTGCCCAGTATGGCATGACAAACGTGCCCGAAGAGTATGTTGACAACTACGCAGCCGAGCTCCTCAAGAAGCGCGAGGCCGTTGACCAGTTTGTTGACCGCGCCATCGACATCAAGCTCGCAGCCGCTCTCAAGGCCGCAGTGAAACTCCACGAGATTGACATCACCTTCGAGGAGTTCAACAAGATGATGAGCAAATAAAATCAAGAAAAAATACTCCTTTTTATAAGGGGCTACCGACTTTTTTTATTATCTTTGTGGTATGGAAAAGTCGATAGCCCCTGTTTTTGTTCCCAATCGGCTGCCGCCACGGGCTTTCACTTGCGCCACACAAGCAGGCGAAAACCGTAAACCATAACACACCGAAACAACCGCGCGTGACGCACACCACAACACGGCACGCCAACAAAATAACAACAAGACAAAGAAATGAACGATTTCAGAAAATATGCAACACGCCACCTCGGCATGAACGGCATGGTGATTGACGACGTGATAAAGTCGCAGGCACAGTATATGAACCCGTATATCCTCGAAGAACGCCAGCTCAACGTCACACAGATGGACGTGTTCTCGCGCCTTATGATGGACCGCGTGATATTCCTCGGCACCGAAATCGACGACTATACGGCCAACACCATCGAGGCACAGCTACTCTATCTCGACTCGGTTGACCCCGGAAAAGACATCTCGATATACCTCAACTCGCCCGGAGGAAGCGTTACCGCAGGCCTCGGCATATACGACACCATGCAGTTTATATCGAGCGAAGTATCGACAACATGCACCGGAATGGCCGCATCTATGGCCGCCGTGCTGCTCGTGGCAGGCACCGAGGGCAAGCGCTTTGCACTGCCCCACAGCCGCGTGATGATACACCAGCCCCTCGGCGGAGTGCAGGGACAGGCTTCGGACATAGAAATCGAGGCCCGCGAGATACAGAAATTCAAGAAAGAACTCTACACCATCATCTCAGAACACTCGCACACCCCGTTTGACAAGGTGTGGGCCGACAGCGACCGCAACTACTGGATGACGGCCATCGAAGCCAAGGAATACGGCATGATTGATGCCGTTCTCGAAAAGAAAAAGGCAGCCAACGCCAGCGCGGAATAACCTGCACGGCCTGCGGCAAGCACAAGAGGAAACATTCAGGACAAAAAAAGACACAACAGCACACAATGCCAAAGAAAGCATGCAGCTTCTGCGGAAGAAGCGAGAACGACGTGAACCTGCTCATGGGAACCAAGGTGTACATCTGCGACGACTGCGTACGCCAAGCCTACAGAATACTGAAGGAAGCAGGAATTGCCGACATGACGGCAGACAACGAGAGCACATTCGACATCAACCTCGACGAAGTGCCCAAGCCTATGGACATAAAAGCCTATCTCGACGAATATATCATCGGACAGGACGAAGCCAAGAAATATCTCTCGGTGGCCGTCTACAACCACTACAAGAGGCTCCAGCAGCCCGACGACAACGACGGCGTTGAGATAGAAAAAAGCAACATAATAATGGTGGGCAGCACCGGAACGGGCAAGACTCTGCTCGCCCGCACGATAGCAAAGCTGCTCAACGTGCCCTTCACCATAGTAGATGCCACTGTGTTCACCGAGGCCGGATATGTGGGAGAAGACGTGGAAAGCATTCTCTCGCGCCTGCTTCAGGTGGCCGACTACGACGTGGCGGCAGCCGAACGCGGCATCGTCTTCATCGACGAGATAGACAAGATTGCACGCAAAGCCGACAACCCCAGCATAACACGCGACGTGAGCGGCGAGGGAGTGCAGCAGGGTTTGCTCAAACTTCTCGAAGGCACTATGGTGAACGTACCGCCAAAAGGCGGCCGCAAGCACCCCGACCAGGACTACATACACGTTGACACACGCAACATACTGTTTATCTGCGGCGGCGCATTCGACGGCATAGAGCGCAAGATTGCACAACGCCTCAACACGCATGTGGTGGGCTACAACTCGGTGCAGAACGTGCGCAGCATCGACAAGGGCGACCTTATGAAATACATTCTGCCGCAAGACTTGAAGTCGTTCGGACTGATACCCGAAATCATCGGCCGCCTGCCCGTGCTCACATATCTCAACCCTCTCGACCGCAAGGCACTGCGCCGCATTCTCGTGGAGCCCAAGAACTCCATCGTGAAGCAGTATAAGAAACTGTTTGAAATGGACGGCATACAGCTCACCTTCGACGAGGACGCACTCGAGTTCATCGTTGACAAGGCCGTGGAATACAAGCTCGGGGCACGCGGACTGCGCTCGATTGTCGAGGCAATAGTTATGGACGCGATGTTTGAGATACCGTCGAAGCAACAGGACTCGTTCACCGTCACGCTCGACTACGCGCGCCGTCAGCTCGACAAGTCGCACATTCAGCAGATGCAGACCACCTGACGCAATCCCGGCAAAAGCACTCCGATACACCCCACAGCGGCCGCCGCCGGACGGCCGCACACACAATATTCTATTGAATTACTATGACAGAGAAAGTTAATCTCAACGAAAGACTGAAGCACTATTTCGGTTTCGACTCGTTCAAGGGCGAGCAAGAGGCCATCATACGCAACCTGCTCGGCGGACAAGACACATTCGTGCTCATGCCCACAGGAGGCGGAAAAAGCCTGTGCTACCAGCTGCCGTCGCTCATAATGGACGGCACCGCCATCGTGGTGTCGCCGCTCATTGCCTTGATGAAAAACCAGGTGGATGTCATAAACGGCCTCAGCGAGGAGGCGGGCGTGGCCCACTATCTCAACTCTTCGCTCAACAAGGCAGCCCTGCAGCAAGTCTACGACGACGTGCACAACGGACGCACGAAGCTGCTTTACGTTGCCCCTGAGTCGCTCAACAAGGAAGACAACCTCGCATTCTTCAAGTCGTTCAAGATTTCTTTCTATGCCGTCGATGAGGCACACTGCATCTCTGAGTGGGGACACGACTTCCGCCCGGAATACCGTAACATACGCCCGACGATAAACAAGATAGGCAATGCGCCAGTAATTGCCCTCACCGCCACTGCCACCGACAAGGTGAAAGGCGACATAAAGAAGAACCTCGGCATTGCAGATGCCAAGGAATTCTGCAGCTCCTTCAACCGCCCCAACCTCTACTACGAGGTGCGTCAGAAGTCGAAGGACATCGATCATCAGATAATAAAGTTCATAAAGCAGCACGCCGGCAAGAGCGGCATAATCTATTGCATATCCCGCAAGAAGGTGGAGGAGCTCGCCGCAGTGCTCAAGGCCAACGAGATAAAGGCCGCACCCTACCATGCCGGGCTCGACTCGGCCACACGGTCGGCCACGCAAGACGACTTCCTCATGGAGCGCATCGACGTTATCGTGGCCACGATAGCCTTCGGCATGGGCATTGACAAGCCCGACGTGCGCTTCGTAATACACTACGACATCCCGAAAAGTCTTGAAGGCTACTACCAGGAAACGGGACGCGCGGGTCGCGACGGAGGCGAAGGCGTGTGCATAGCGTTCTTCTGCAAGCCCGACTTGCAGAAACTTGAGAAGTTTATGGACAAGAAATCGGTGGCCGAACAGGAAATAGGCCGCCAGCTATTGCAGGAAACTGCCGCCTATGCGGAGTCGTCGATATGCCGCCGCAAGCTGCTGCTGCACTATTTCGGCGAGGATTATGCACCCGACAACTGCCACAACTGCGACAACTGCCTGCACCCGAAAGAACGCCACGAAGGCCGCGACGCACTGCTCGTAGTGCTCAACGCCATACTCGCGATAAAGGAAGGCGTGCGCCAGGAATACCTCATCGACTTTGTGAAAGGGCGTGCCACCGACGACATCGTGTCGCACAAGCACGACCAACTCGAGGAGTTCGGCACGGGCGAAGACATAAGTCCGAAGCTGTGGAGCCCTGTCATCCGACAAGGCATCATATCGGGCTACATCCGCAAGGACATCGAGAGCTTCGGACTGTTGTATGTCACGGCGGCAGGCAAGCGTTTCGTGAAGAACCCGCAGTCGTTTATGGTTGTCGAAGACGCCGACTTCAGCGAGGAGCCTGTTGATGAAACGTCCGACCACAACGGTGCGGTGCTCGTGCCCGAACTGTTTGCCATGCTCAAAGACTTGCGTCACAAGGTGGCAAAGAAGCAGAACCTGCCAGGATATGTCATTTTCCAGGACATCTCGCTCGAACAGATGGCCACATTCCTACCCACTACTATCGACGACCTTAGCAAGAGCATACAGGGCGTAGGAACCGGAAAGGCGAAGCGATATGGCAAGGAATTCTGCGAACTCATAAAGCAATACTGTCAGGACAACGACATAGAAAAACCCGAAGACATACTTGTGCGCACTGTCGCCAAGGACAAGATGACGAAACCGAAAATCATAAAGAACATCGATCATCATGTGCCTATCGACGACATAGCCAACTCTTTGGGTCTCGACCTCGACGAACTGATAGACGATATAGAGTCGATTGTGTACAGCGGAACGAAGCTCAACATCGACTACATACTCGAGGACGTGCTCGACGAAGACCAGATTATGGACATATACAACTATTTCCGCGAGAGCGAGACCGACCGTCTGAGCGTGGCAATGGAGGAACTCGGCGGCGACTACGAGGAATATGAAGTGCGGTTGGTGCGCATAAAGTTCCTTTCGGAAATGGCAAACTGAAACAAAGCGATAGCCCGAAGACAACAAACAGCAAATCTTCGGGCTTATTTTTTGCCCTTGCAGCCTGCCGGCGCATACTTCTTTGCGCCGCTCCTACGGCACAGCCATATTCCAAAGCCACTGTTCGCACGGCCGAAACAAGGCTTCCTTCACATACACCTTTATTCTTTTCATACTTTGGTATATATATACATGATTTCGCACTAAAATATGCAAAAACCGCTATATTAGGGTATTTTTATGCGGATATATTTGTTTGTTATTGCATAAATTAGTAAATTTGCAGCGAACAATTAATAAATATACATCGGATGAAGACGAAAAGCGACAGAATAGAGACGCTCAAAATGCTCATTTCGAGCAACGAGTTGGGCAGTCAGGAAGAAGTGCTTGTGGCATTGTCAAAAGAAGGCTACAACGTGACGCAGGCCACATTGAGCCGCGACATGAAGCAACTTAAGGTGGCCAAGGCCGCAAGCATGAACGGTCGCTACGTTTATGTGCTGCCCAACGAGACGATGTACAAGCGCATCGCCAGTCCGCTAGCGGCCTCAGAAATGCGCCGCATACCCGGATACAGCAGCATAAACTTCTCCGGCAACATCGGAGTTATAGCCACACGTCCCGGCTACGCCAGTTCAATAGCCTACGACATCGACAACGGACACATCGACGAGATACTCGGGACAATCGCAGGCGACGACACCATTATAATAGTAATAAAGGAAGGCGTGGCACGCGAGGCCGTAATTGAAGCACTCAACCGCATAGTGCCCGGAATGAGATAATACTCGGGCAAGACACCCACTCAATTTACAACGGCGCGGAACCACAGTCCGGCCATAAACCCAACTGGACGCAAGCACACCACAGTGCGTCCCGAGGAACGGTGCAACCCTAAAACTAACGAAAACAGAAACGAGAACCGTCAAGTACGGGACTGACAAAATGGAAGAAACAACAAGAAACAACACAACCGGTGACATAACAGTGATGGTGGCCGATGCAGAACACGAGAAATACGTCGACACCATACTCACCACGATAGAAGCCGCCGCAAAGGTGCGCGGCACGGGAATAGCGAAGCGCACCCACGAATACGTTTTCAAGAAGATGGTGGAAGCAAAAGCCGTGATTGCCCTCTGCGGCGACTGTTTCGCGGGCTTCAGCTACATCGAGACTTGGGAGAACAAGAAATATGTCACCACCTCGGGCCTCATCGTTCACCCCGATTTCCGGGGCCGGGGCATAGCCAAACGCATAAAAGACCTCACGTTCACCCTTGCCCGCACGCGGTGGCCGCACGCCAAGATTTTCTCGCTCACAAGCGGCGCGGCGGTGATGGCGATGAACACTCAGTTGGGCTACCACCCCGTGACATTCGCCGACCTGACCGACGACGAGACATTCTGGCGCGGTTGCGAGGGATGCGTCAACGTTGACATCCTGAAGCGCACCAACCGCAAATACTGCATCTGCACCGGCATGCTCTACGACCCCGAAGAACATCTCCCGGTGAAACTTCCCGACGACGTGATTGAAAGAATCAGAAAATACGGGAACTGAGAACACGAACAAACAAGCCGGTGCGCAACTGCACCGCAGGTTACAAACAACATACGAAGTGACGACATGAAGGTAGTAGTAGCTTTTTCGGGAGGTCTCGACACCTCCTACACAGTGATGAAACTTGCCAAGGAAGGCAACGAGGTTTATGCGGCATGCGCCAACACCGGCGGGTTCAGTGCCGAACAGTTGAAGAAAAACGAGGAGAACGCCTACAAACTGGGCGCCAAGCAATATGTCACGCTCGACGTTACGCAGGAATACTACGACAAGTCGCTGCGCTACATGATATTCGGCAACGTGATGCGCAACAACTGCTACCCCATATCGGTGTCGTCGGAGCGCATATTCCAGGCCATAGCCATAGCGCGTTATGCCAAGGAAATAGGTGCCGACGCCATTGCCCACGGCAGCACCGGAGCCGGCAACGACCAGATAAGGTTTGACATGACGTTCCTCGTCATGGCTCCCGGCGTGAAGATAATAACCCTCACACGCGACCAGGCACTGAGCCGCAAGGAAGAAGTTGACTACCTCAACGCCAACGGTTTCACCGCCGATTTCGCAAAGCTCAAATACTCCTACAACGTGGGCATCTGGGGCACGAGCATCTGCGGCGGCGAGATACTCGACTCGACACAGGGTCTGCCCGAAGAGGCTTTCCTGAAACACGCCACCAAGGAAGCACCGTCTGAACTGCGCATAACGTTTGAAAAAGGCGAGATAACAGCCGTGAACGGCGAGAAATTCGACGACAAGATTGCCGCAATACAGAAAATCGAGGAGATAGGCGCGGCCTATGCCATAGGGCGCGACTGCAACGTGGGCGACACGATAATAGGCATCAAGGGCCGCGTGGGCTTCGAGGCCGCCGCCCCGAAACTCATCATCGAAGCCCATCGTCTGCTCGAGAAATACACGCTGAGCAAGTGGCAGCAGTACTGGAAAGACCAGGTGGCCAACTGGTATGGCATGTTCCTGCACGAAAGCCAGTATCTCGAGCCCGTCATGCCCGACATCGAAGCCATGCTCACATCGTCGCAGCGCAACGTCAACGGCACCGCCATACTGCGTCTGCGCCCCTACGGTTTCGACACGGTGGGTGTTGACAGCAAAGACGACCTGCTGAAATCGAAGCTCGGCGAATATGGCGAGATGCAGCACGGATGGACTGCCGACGACGCGAAGGGATTTATAAAGGTGCTCTCAACACCGCTCCGCGCCTACTACGGAATACATCCCGACGAGCAACGCTGATGCCCCGTGGCTCGCAGACAGTACAAGAAAGAACACCACATATCAACACCTGTTGTTTGCAGCGGCACTTGCCGTCGCAAACAACAAGAACCAACTACACACGATGAGAATAGGAATTTTAGGAGCGGCGGGATATACCGGCGGCGAACTCATACGCCTGCTCATAAACCATCCGGCCGCCGAAATAGTGTTTGCAAACAGCGAAAGCAATGCCGGCAACCTTGTGGCCGACGTGCACGAGGGCCTTTATGGCGACACGCAACTGCGCTTCACCAGTGAAATGCCGTTCAATTCGGTAGATGTAGTGTTCTTCTGCTTCGGCCACGGCAAGAGCGAGGCTTTCCTGAAAGAGCACGACATTCCCGCAAACGTGAAGATTATCGACCTCGCACAAGACTTCCGTCTGCAGCGCGAAGGCAACGACTACATCTACGGTCTGCCCGAAATCAACCGCGCCGCCATTGCCGGGGCACAGCACATAGCCAATCCCGGTTGTTTCGCCACCTGCATTCAGCTCGCCCTTCTGCCTGCCGCCAAACTCGGCATAGTGCACGGCGACATCGCAGTGAATGCCATAACGGGCAGCACAGGAGCCGGACAGAAACCGGCTGCCACTACGCATTTCTCGTGGCGCAACGGCAACATGAGCATCTACAAGCCCTTCAACCACCAGCATGTGCCCGAGATTTGCCAAAGCATAAGGCAGGTGCAGGGGGCGCTCGATGCCGAAATCGACTTCATTCCCTACCGTGGCGACTTCGCACGCGGCATCTTCGCCACCACGGTGATAAAGACCGACATGCCCGAAGACGCTGCCGTGGAAGCCTACCGAGCATTCTACGCCGACGAACCGTTCACCCACTACAACGATAGACCGATTGACCTCAAGCAGGTGGTGAACACCAACAAATGCCTCGTGCACTGCGAGAAGCATGGCAACAAACTGCTCGTCACATCGGCAATAGACAACCTTCTGAAAGGAGCCGTGGGACAGGCGGTGCAGAACATGAACATCATGTTCGGTATTGACGAAACCACCGGACTGCGCCTCAAGCCGTCGGCATTCTGAAAACAAGCCTCCACCCTACCCGACAATCACACGAAACTCACTCTGCAAATGAAAACATTCGACGTTTACTCACTCTTCGACATAAACATAGTAAAGGGCAGCGGCTGCCATGTGTGGGACGACCACGGCACCGACTACCTCGACCTGTATGGCGGCCATGCGGTCATTAGCATTGGCCATTGTCATCCGCACTACAACGAGATGCTCACCCGGCAGCTCGGCAAGCTCGGTTTCTACTCCAACTCCGTGGTAAACAAGCTCCAGGAAGAACTCGCTTCGCGCCTCGGCAAGACCTGTGGCTACGACGATTACAGTCTGTTTCTTGTGAACAGCGGAGCCGAAGCCAACGAAAACGCGCTGAAACTGGCCTCGTTTCACACCGGCCGCGCACGGGTGCTCGCCGCCTCCAAGGCTTTCCACGGGCGCACTTCGCTCGCCGTCGAGGCCACCGACAACCCCAAAATCACTGCCCCTGTAAACCAGAGTAACCACATCACGCACCTGCCGCTCAACGACCTTGACGCGTGGGAGCACGAACTGGCCAAGGGCGGAGTTTGCGCCTGCATAATAGAGTGCATTCAGGGCGTGGGAGGCATAAGGCTCGCCACGGCCGAATTTGCCCAAGGTCTGCAGCAACTGTGCCGCAAATACGGCGCATTGCTCGTGTGCGACGAGATACAGTGCGGCTACGGCCGCAGCGGAAAGTTCTTCGCCCACCAGTGGCTCGGCATCACCCCCGACATAATCACCTGCGCCAAGGGCATCGGCAACGGCTTCCCCATGGGTGCAGTGCTCATCTCTCCGCACATCGAGGCACGCAAGGGCATGCTCGGCACCACCTTCGGCGGCAACCATCTTGCCTGCACCGCCGCGCTTGCGGTGCTCGACGTGATGGAAAGCGATCTGCTCATCGACAACGCCCACGCCGTGGGCGAATACCTTATAGACAAGCTCAAAGAGCTAAAGAAGCACAACAGCCACATCACCGACATAAGGGGACGCGGCCTGATGATTGGCATCGATCTCGACATTCCGCACAGTCAGCCGCGCACACGCCTCATCAACGAGGAGCACTGCTTCACGGGTTGTGCCTCAACCAACATCATCCGACTCCTGCCGCCGTTGTGCATCACAAAGCAGGACGCCGACCTCTTCATTGAAAAGTTCGCACGCGTGCTCGATGCCGAAGCGTGAACAACGCTCGCCGCACGCCGACATAGGCCAGCAGCACACTCACAAAACAACATAGCCAACCCCATAAAAAGAAAGCGCACATGAACACATTCTTCCACGCCGCCGACCTCGGCGACCTCAACGCAGCACTTGCCGAAGCCCAAGAAGTGAAGCAAAACCGTTTTGCATGGCAGCATTTGGGCAAGAACCGCACGCTGCTCATGATATTCTTCAACAACTCGCTGCGCACCCGACTGAGCACGCAGAAGGCGGCAATGAACCTCGGCATGAACGTCATCGTGCTCGACGTGAATGCCGGAGCATGGAAACTCGAAACCGAACGCGGCGTGATTATGGACGGCGACCGTTCAGAACACCTGCTCGAGGCCATTCCAGTGATGGGCAGCTACTGCGACTTGATTGGCATACGGTCGTTTGCCGGACTTTCCGACCGCGACTACGACTATGCCGAAACCATTGTCTCGCAGTTTGTGAAATACAGCGGCCGCCCCGTGTTTGCCATGGAAACGGCCACGGTGCACCCCTTGCAGGCATTCGCCGACCTCATCACCATCGACGAGCACAAGACCAAAGCGCGCCCCAAGGTGGTGCTCACCTGGGCTCCGCACTGCAAGGCTCTGCCTCAGGCAGTGCCCAACTCGTTTGCCGAGTGGATGAACGCCGCCGACGTTGACCTCGTGATTACGCATCCCGAAGGCTACGAACTCGACCCGCAGTTTGTTGGCAACGCACGCGTGGAGTATGACCAGATGAAGGCTTTGGCCGGAGCCGACTTCGTTTATGCCAAGAACTGGAGCTGCCCCGGAGTGTCGCGCCCTGCCGACTACGGCAAGATAATATCCGACGACAGGTCGTGGACAATCGATGCCAAGCACATGGCGGCAACCGACAACGGCAAGTTCATGCACTGCCTGCCCGTAAGACGCGGATTGATTGTCACCGACGACGTGATTGAAGCACCCTCGTCGCTCGTCATTCCCGAAGCTGCCAACCGCGAGATTTCGGCCGAAGTGGTGATAAAGCGCATGCTCGCCAGCCTGTAACTGGCGGCACCTGCCCTACCCTCGCGCTTCGACAAGGGTCACAGCCACAGCGTCATTTCCACAACATCACGATGCTGCCCGCCGTAATCAACAGCGCACCGGCAACCACACGCAGGCTCACCGTCTCGCGAAGAAACACGAATGCAAGCACTATCGTAATCACTACGCTCAACTTGTCAACCGGAGCCACACGCGAGATGTCGCCGCACTGCAGTGCCTTGAAATAGAAAAGCCACGACGCGCCCGTGGAGAGTCCCGACAGAATGAGGAACACCCATGTGCCGCGCCCCACACTTTTCACGGCGCACTGCTCACGGCAAAAGAACACTATGCCCCATGTGAGCAGCAAAACAACCGTGGTGCGCACGGCAGTTGCAAGGTTGGATGGGATGTCACGAACACCGATTTTGGCGAAAACAGCCGTCAGCGAGGCAAACAACGCCGACAGCAAAGCATAATATTTCCACATAAAGCTACATGTTTTTGGGCTCTTCAAAGCGGTAACAACAACCGCCTGCCGAACAACAAAGTTAGCACACAATTTTGAAGGAATACTTAACGGCATGCGTTTTTTCACCACGCATGCCGTTTTTTATATGTAATTTTAACCTCCATTTAACCTGATATTCAAATTTCCTACAAACTCGCCAACTAATTTTGCCGCGAAAAGAAACGGCAAAATATGCTACACGAACACTTCGCTGAATTGTTGGGCCGCCTGTCGCAAGCCGACAGCCACGCCCTGCTTATGATCAACAACATGCACACACCCGCGCTCGACCAACTGATGTTTGCCGTGAGCGACAAATGGATATGGGTGCCTTTCTATGTGCTGATTGCCCTGATAATGTTCAGGCAATGCACATGGCGGCGCGCTGCACTCGCGTTGACGATAGCCATTCTCACCGTGGCCGCCACCGACCAAAGCTGCGCCACACTCATCAGGCCGGCCATTGGGCGGCTGCGACCCACTGCGCCCGACAACCCGATATCGGCATTCGTGCACACGGTGAACGGCTACCGGGGCGGACGCTACGGCTTTCCCTCGTGCCACGCAGCCAACACCTTCGCCCTCGCCACATTTCTGTCGATCTATTTCAGGCGGCGCATGGCCACGGCCACGATGTTTGCATGGGCCACCATGGTGAGCTATTCACGCATATATCTCGGCGTGCACTACCCCGGCGACGTGTTGTGCGGAATGGCAATAGGCACAATCTACGGCGTTTCGGCACACCATCTGTTGTTTGTGCCGCTTGCCCGTATATCGCTGAAAACCGTCGTCAAGCGTCTGGCTATGCACATATCGGCAAAACCATGGGCACGCCCCCGTTTTGCGTTGCCCCTGCTGCGCAAGGTCGTGGGCATATAAAGCAAAAACCGTGCAATCATGCCCCACAAGGCGTTTTGCCACGAAAAAAAACGGATATACTTTGCGTTGTATGGAAAAAAAGCATTACCTTTGCACCGCATTAAGGAAGATTGGCAGAGTGATCGAATGCGCTAGACTCGAAATCTGGTATACCCATTACGTGGTATCGGGGGTTTGAATCCCTCATCTTCCGCACTTTTAACTTCAAAGCCTCAACCGAAGAATGCCACACGCATTGCGGTTGAGGTTTTTTCGTTTATAGAAACTCACGCACACACACGCTCCCACGAGCCATAACACACGATACTTAAGTTTCTGATTTGGAAATTATGGTTGAAAAATTGTCCCCGAAGGGTAGGGTGTTCAAAATTCAGAAAAAATTAGTAGCATTTTTAGTTGGGTTTTTGCATACTAAGCCCTGCAAGGGCGTAACGACCGTAGCCCAGGGTGAACCGCGGAACGTAGT
>CAVKCP010000040.1:0-19806 GCA_963654815.1 Lachnospiraceae bacterium
CGGAAAACGAAACGGCCGATACGACCAAATCCGTTAATACCAATTTTAATCATTTTGCTTTAATTTATTTAAAGGGTTAATTTTAGCTTACCTGTTGCACGTTTTCTCTCACAAACCTGCATCCTGAGCCTGAAAAGAGGGCTCAGCCGGTTGGATTGCGTGCCCTTGGGGTTTTCTTTTTACGCTGCAAAGTTAATAAATATTTTCTGATTTTTTCGGCATACAAAACATTAAAATATATAAAAAAAAGCGTTTCTTTTTGCGTCTTGGCACACTTGGCAGTATAAATGTTTTCTCTTTGGCCATAAAAACCGACAAAATGACAAGTCGGTATAGCAAAAAGCGTTTGTCGGGCATTTGCATATACCTTATATATTATACCGCCAATCGGCAGCATCTGTCACGGCATAGCATGACAACAAAAATGTGGCGGCAAAACACACCGGTTTTACCGCCACAAAAAAGAAGCCTTAGTTGAGTTGCAAACAAGCCTTGTTTGGAATGCAAAGAAGCCTTGTTTGCACAGTAAAGAAGGCTTCTTTCTGATGCAAACAAGGCTTGCTTGTAAATTGGCGGAATTTTGTTCCGCCCGAAATGATGGCTGACTTGCCCGAATGCTTTGTCTATGGCAAGGGCAAAGCCGTGACAGTCAGGCTGATAACCCTTTTATCGGTGCAGCAGGTTGAGCTTCACCTTTGGTGCGAGCACGTTGTTCACTTTTGTTGTGCCGGGCTTCACGTCGGCCGTGAGTGTGGCTTTCACGTCCTGCGACGATGCGGCCACGATGAACTGGCAGCGGCCTCCGTCAACGCGCCATGCCGATGCTGCTTCGTCAAACGAGGCCAGGTCGGCGGCCTTCACGCTCATGGTTACGGTCTCGCTTTCGCCCGGTTTCAGTTCGGCGGTCTTGGCATAAGCCTTCAGTTCCTTCACCGGTTTGTTGAGCTGCTTGCTGCGCGGGTCGCTGAAGTAGAGCTGCACAACCTCTTTGCCGTTTGCCTTTCCGGTGTTGGTTACTTTCACGCTCACCTCATACACGTCGCCCTTGCTTGTTATCTTGGCGTCGGAATAGCCGAAGGTGGTATAGCTCAGACCGTAGCCGAAGGGGAACGACACGGGCACTCCGAACGAGTCGAAATAGCGGTAGCCCACATACACGTCCTCTTCATAGTTGGTGTAGTCGTAGTTCTTGCGCTCGGCCTTTATCGTGCCGTGGTTTGTAATGTCGTAGTCGGGATCCATGTCGATGGGGAAATTCTTGGTAGATGCATGGTCGGTGCACTTCACTGGCCACGTCATGGTGAGTTTTCCCGAAGGCGATGTCTTGCCGCGCAGCACGTCGGTCACGCTGTTTCCGCCTTCCTGTCCGGCCTGCCATGCACAGAGTATGGCATCGGGCTTTTCTTTCCACGAGGCAGTTTCAATCACTCCGCCGATGTTGAGCAGCACCACCACCTTCTTGCCGGCGGCATGATAGGCGGCACACACCTGCTCGATGAGCTTCTGCTCGGCCTGCGAAAGATTGAAGTCGCTCATCTTTCGGTCGGCAAATTCGCCTGCCAGACGGCCAATGGTGAGCACTGCAATGTCGGCCTTTGCCACCTGCTCAGAGAGTTGGCTGTCGCTGAATGTCATCTCCTCGGGCAGTGGCAGCGGCAGATACTTTGCAAAGGGATTGCCGTCGTTGGCGTGGGCCACGCGCTTCTTTTCGGCTGCGATGTGCTTTGCGTAGGCATCGGCGAGCGAAGCGTCGAGCTTGTAGCCGGCGTTCTTCAGTCCGTCAACGAGCGACACCACATAGGCGTGGTTGACGTTGCCCGAACCTGTTCCGCCAGCGATGAAGTCGTAAGATGTGCATCCGTAGAGTGCCACGTTGTGCACTCCGCCGCCAAACGGCAGTGCGCCGTTGTTGGTGAGCAGCACCATTCCCTCTGCTGCGCTCTGGCGTGTCACGGCTGCATGAGCCTTGAGGTCGGGTTTGTTGTCGCACTTGTAGCCGTTGTAGCGCGGTGTGCGCTCGATGAGTTTCAGCACGCGTGCCACGCAAGTGTCGAGTGCCTGCTCTTTCAGGGTGCCGTTCTTCACGCCGTTCACGATAGACGTGTATTGTTCGTCGCGTCCCGGTTGCAGCATGTCGTTGCCTGCCTCTATCTGCTTGGCACCTTCGCTGCCGCCAAACCAGTCGGTCATCACCGTTCCGCCAAATCCCCACTCGTCGCGCAGTACCGTTTGCAGAAGCTCTTTGTTCTGCGAGGCGTAAACGCCGTTGATGTAGTTGTAGGATGTCATCACCGTCCAGGGCTGGCCTTCCTTCACTGCTATTTCAAAGCCTTTGAGATAGATTTCTCGCA
Organism: Lachnospiraceae bacterium; assembly: GCA_963654815.1. GTDB lineage: Bacteria > Bacteroidota > Bacteroidia > Bacteroidales > Bacteroidaceae > Prevotella. The sequence continues at coordinate 2,352 of CAVKCP010000040.1, forward strand.
GGGCACGTTGCGAAACGCGTGCATCGGTGTTCATTCGGTTGGTTTCCTGATTGTTCACGCTGAAGTGCTTGATGCTTGTTCCCACACCGTTTGTTTGCACTCCGCGCACATAGGCTGCTGCCGTTTTTCCGGCCACGATCGGGTCTTCGGAGTAATACTCGAAGTTGCGGCCGCACAGCGGATTGCGGTGTATGTTGAGCGCAGGGGCCAACAGCACGTCGGCTCCGTAGGATTTCACCTCCTCGCCGATAGCCTTTCCCACCTGTTCCACGAGCTGCTGGTTCCAAGTAGAGGCGAGCAGTGTGCCTATGGGGAAGTGGGTGCAGAAGTAGGTGGCACTGTCGCCGTCGCGGTGGGCGTCGATGCGCAGTCCGGCAGGGCCGTCGGCCAGCACTATGGCCGGCACTCCGAGCGAGTCAAGCGGATAGGTTGTGCCTGCTGCTCCGGGCACTATCGACTGCGTGGCACCAATCACCGCGCTGTTGCCCGACATTCCTTTCATGCCCGTTCCTATAACGAAATGGGCCTTGTCTTCGAGCGACATCTTTGAAATCACGTCTTGCGTGTCGATGTGCCGCACCTCACCTGTGCATCCGGCAACTAGTGCCGCCAATGCAATAATTGATAGATTCTTTTCCATTTTTCTGGTATTTATTTTCTTTTTGAAAATCGTTGCAAATGTAGCAAACATTTTTCAGTGTGAAAAACATTCTGTTATTATTGATATTCATAAGCGCAGGGGCAAACCCCTGCGCTATGATCTGTCGTCCCTACAGGCCTTGCCTGTTACGAAAGTTTCACCGGAGGTGGGCTATATAAATTGCCTTTGTCAGATTGCGAGACTGTTTTCGAGGACAATTTGTCTGCGAGTGAAGAAGTATAGCGGGCTATACGACTGAACGAGCAGACGGATTGTACCGAAAAGAGGCCGCAAGATGACAAAACGCAACCTGTAATATTAATTCTTGTTTGCGGTGGAAATTTATAGAACCCGCCGTATACCAATTATTGAAGATTAAAAGCTGAAGCCCACTCCAAACTCCACAGTGAACGGGCGGATATATGTTCCGGTCATCACCGTGCCATACTTGGATGTTGCCTCGTCGGCTGTCATGAGGTCGGTGCCCGATATAGAACCTTTGGCGAAGCGCTGGTTGAGCAGGTTGACCACGTTGACGTAGGCGTTGAAATGCTTGTTGAACGTGTAGCCGAGGCGTGCGAAGGTCTCCCAGTGAGGCTCAAACGACAGAGTGTTCGACAGGTTTGCATACTGTTTGCCGAAGTAGCGAGCGTGCAGCTGCAGGTTCCATTTGTCATACATGAATGTCGGGTCGAACTCGAGCAGGAACTTCGAGATGCCGGTAACGTTGCTGCTGTTGAAGTCGAAGTCGCGTGTTGTGCCGTCGCTGAATTTAAGGCTGCCGTTGTAGTTGCCGTATTTCGGGTCTTGCAGGGTCATAAGGAAGTGCATGCGGAACCATTTTGCCGGGTTCACGATAACGTCGGTTGTCCATCCAATGGTCTTCACGTCGTATTTCACAGCGGCGCGTGCCGTGGCGTTGGTCTGCGGGTTGGTGAAGTTTGAGTTGGCGCTGTAGTTGCTCTTCGATATGTAGGAAACCTTCGACACGATGCTTATGAGCGGGTGGTTGTAGTAGATGCCGCCAGAGAACATCGGGGTTTTAGATTGTTTCAGGTGCGGGTTGTTGCCGGTGTTGTAGTTGCCGAGAATACCTCCGCATTCAGTGTACATAGCGTCGGCCTGCAATCCGAAGTGCCTGGTAGTTTTCCACACTGCGCTCAGGGCAGCGGTCTTGTTGAAGAAGTCGTCCTTGATAGGTTCGGTAGCGCCGAGTAAAGTGCCGTTTTCGCGGTTGGCTATAGGCATGTAGTCGCCGCGCAGACGCTGGTATTCCAAGCGCACTCCGCCCTTGAGTTGGAATGTTGGGCAAATGTCCCAAGTGTCCTTCAAGATGAGGGCCGTCTTGTTCATTGTTCCGGTGTGGTATTCCATGAAGCTGTTGAAGCCGTAGAAACCGTCAACATAACCGTCGGTTCCGGCAACGGGCACCACGATGCGCGGGTCGTCCTCAACCGACTGGCGGTAGTTTGACACCTCGGTGGAGTAGCGGTCGATGCTGTAGAAGAGGTTCTGCAGGCCCACCTGCCAGTTGTGTGCGCCGCGCTTGCGTCCGAGTTTGGCCTGAGTTATCCATGTATAAATAGGTGTGCGGTTGGTGTTCATGTAGAGAGCCGACTGCACATACTCGCCCGTGTAGGCCGTTCCGTCGAGATACTGGTATTTGCCTCCTGCTTCTGACACGCCCGACATTACCGGCGATGCGATGCCGACATCAGAGCGGCGGAAGCGTGTAGAGAAGTTGAGCACGAGGCCGTTGGCGAAGGTGTTGTCCCAGATGAGGTCGAATGCGTGCGACTCCGAACGGTATTCGTTCACGAGGTCAACCTTCTTGTAGTCGCCCGTGAAGGCATCTTTCATTGTGATTGTTCCGGTGTTGATGAGGTAGTTGTCGGTGCCAATCTTGAAACCGTCGTATTCTTCAATCTTTCCACCGTCGCCATATACGTAGGGAGCATAGTAGCTGTTCTGCAAGGTGCGCACGTTGCCGTAGCGGTAGAACAATGTCACGCGGCCTTTGCCCAATGCCGATGCATAGTCTTTCGTAATGCCCAGCTTTGCCATCTTGGCATTGTCGGCATAATATTTGGTCACGCCGGGAGCCTTGAATGTTCCGGGGTCGAGGTCGAGATAGCCTCCTGCCACATATTTCCATCCGTTCTTTATAGGTCCGCTCACGCATGCGGTGGCGCGTATGAGTCCGAAATGGTTGCCCGACACGCTGCCCTTTATTTTGAGTTTGTCGGTGCCCCGGTTGTCTATAGTGGTTGCGGTGTAGCCCACGGTGCCGCCGTCTACGGCCGTGTCGGTTATTCCCATCAGTCCGCCGCCCACTACCGTGGCATCCTGGCGCCAAACCGTTGTAGGCATTTCAGGCCAGAAATGGTAGCTCACGGGCATTCCGTTCTGGAAGATGTTTGTTCCGCCCACGGTTGCGGGAAGTCCCACGTTGATTTCGCGCGGGCCCACGCTGTTCTGCGCGTTGAGCATAACGTTGCGTTCGCTGCCGTCGTTTGAGCGCGCCTTGATACTGTCGTTCGACTGTGCTTTCTGTGCGTTGGCGTTCAGACAACACGCGAGCGTCATTGTCATAATGAGGATGTTTTGCCTTGTTTTCATAAAAGTCGTAATATTTAGGTTTATTGATAATCAGGTCGGATTTTACGGTTGCAAAGTTAGTCACTTGTCGGATAAGCCACATTTTGTATAATACATACGGGTTTTGAAAACCGTCTTTACTGCTTTTCTTTTCTTCACAAAAGTTTTGTTTTTGTCAAAAAAACGGCCAAACAAGCGCAAAACACCGCCAAATGGCACATTATGATGCAAAAATATGTTTAACTTTGCATGCGTAAACCTTAAACATCAAGCTAAAAGCATGAAGTTTCTTCTACACTCCAGAAAGACTGTCATTGCGGCACTGTGCGCCATTCAGGTCGCTTTGCTCATAGCCTATTTTGCCGACCCTAACAAGTATGCCACCGACAAACTTAAAAACAGGCTCGGCAAATACACCGAAAGCCTTGTCCTTTCCGAACGCTGCGTCACGGCATTCTGCCAGGACAGCAAGCAGTCGATGTGGATAGGCACTGCCGACGGACTGAACATTTTCACCGGGACAGAGTTCAAGCAGATGCGCTACGACCACGAAGACAGCACCACCATACCCGACAACAACATTCAGTGCATCACCCGCGACAGCCGTGGCAGCATGTGGGTGGGCACGTCAAACGGCGTGGCCCGTTATGAGGGTTGGATGAAATTCAAGCGTTTCCGCATACCGTTCTCGTCGCAGGGCGTGAAACAGATTGTCGATTTCGGCAAGCGCGGCGTGCTGGTGAACAACTCCTTCGACGTGTTTCTCGTCAGCGGCGACGAGGTGAAACCGTTCTACCACTTCACCGACGACCACCTCTACCACCACCTTATCTATGCCGACCGCAGCGGCGGCTACTGGATAATAGAACCCCTGCAGATACGCCATTTCGATGCCAACGGCAAGGAAACGATGCCGCCAGTGAGGAAGAACGCCAACGTGATAAATGCCAACCAGCAGGGCGACACCGTGTGGGTGTGCCAAAGCCGGTGGCTCACCGGCATCGACCTCAGGCACAACCGCATATTCTTACAGCCAAAAGAGCAACTGCCCATACTGCCCACGTCGCTCTGTTCAACAAGTCGTGGGAAACTTTATTTGAACAGTTCGTTTCACGGCCTTTACCGGTATGACCTGAAAGACGGTGCCCTCACCAAGGTGAATGATGCCGACCTGCATCTGCACCACAAGGACGTCATGGTATCGACATTATACATCGATGCCGAGAAAAACATATGGGTTGGATTTGAAGACGGCGGCTTCCAGGTGATTTCGAAGAACACCGCCAGCTACGAGAAAACCAATAACCGCCCTCTGAACATACAAACCAACGGGCGAATCGTGACTTGCATGAAGACAGCCTGCGGCATGGTGGTGGGCAGTGCCGAAGACGAAGTGTTCTGCTACGACCCTTCGATCAACGCCATGAGCAAATATCTCTACAAGGACATATTCAGCGACTCGCCCTATTTCCGACAGACTTTGAGCGACGTTGTGCCGCTCGACGGCCATAGGGCATGGCTCATTTCAAATGTGCGCATATTGTCGTGCACGCTCAATGGCAGTAATATAAATGTGCTGAGCCGCGTGTATAGCCGCACACATGCCGGCCCTGTGTTGGGATATGGTGTGCGCGTAGGCGACGACATAGTGGTGACAAGCGGCAGCAAATATCTTCTGCGTGCCAAGTTTGGAGCCACAGTGTGCGACTCTATACATGTAGGCATGGCCGGTTACAACGAGAAAAGCCTTCTTGCCAAACTCCCCGATGGCCGCGTGCTCATCGTGATGAAAAACCTCGACATGGCCGTTTACGACCCTACCACTGACAAGGTGTCGCCTTACAAGGTGGAGAAAGCCGCCAGATTGGCCGATGCCGCACCCGCAACGATATGCGTCGACACCAACCGGCGTGTGTGGATAGGCACGCGCCACAACGGCCTGTGCCGTCTTTTCACCGACAGCCGGCGCGTGGAGCCGGTGCCCGAAGTGCCGCTTAACAACGTGATGTCGATAACCGACGATGCGCACGGACGGCTATGGATGTGCTCGCACGACGACATCCTCACCTACGCCCCCGACACCAAGAGCGTGAGCTACGGCTATTTCACGCCCGACAACAACTCGGGGCGAAGCCTCTACTACCACAACTGTTGCCTTACCGATGGCGGCAAGGCCATCGCGTTCGGCACATCGCAAGGCTGCGTCACACTGCCGTTGAATGCCATGAAAAACGAGGGGCGTTACCGCCTCGCCATACGCGAGCTGCAGATAACAACTGCCGAGGGCACGAAAAAGGGCCTGCGGTCTGACTTTGCCGACGGCACGCACTTCACCCTCTCGCACGACGACAACCATTTGTCGGTTTATTTCTCAAGCGCAAACTACGGCAACCGCCAGCGTTTGATGTATCAATACCGCATGGAGGGTTACGACACCGAATGGTCGGTACCGTCGTTTGCCACCAGAGCGCAGTATTCAAACCTTCCGTCGGGAACCTACACTTTCCGGGTGCGCATCATAACACCCACTCAAAACACCACGCCAGTGCAGGAAACCACGCTGCGCATAACCATAAAGCCGGCCTTCTATGCATCGGCTGCGGCATGGTATTTCTACATTGTCTGCATCCTGATGTTGGCATTGCAACTGCAAACCATGTATCTGCGCGCGCAGAAAAACAAGCTGCGCATGGAGCAGCTTGCCAACGAGCGCGAGCGTGACCGCCACACCAACGAGATGAACATGAACTTCTTTGCCAACATCTCGCACGAGTTCCGCAATCCGCTCACGCTCATCTCAGGGCCTCTGCTCATGCTCAAAGCCGACCAAACACTGCCGCGCCAGGCGCGCAAGTCGCTCGGTTTGGTGTGCCAGAGCGTCAACCGCATGCTTCAACTCATCGACCAAATGCTCGACTTCAACAAGCTCGAGAACGACGTGCTCAGTCTGCATGTGTCTGAATGCGATGCCGTGAGCGAAACCGAAAGGCTCACAGGCCTGTGTGCCGAAAGCGCGCGTCTGCGTGGCATAAGCCTCACCTTCGAATGCGAAGAAGACAACATCTATGCCTGGGCCGACCGCGACAAACTCGACAAGATAATGAGCAACCTGCTCACCAACGCCCTGAAACACACGCCCGACAACGGCGCAATGAAGGTTACTATGGCCTGCACAGAGGGCAACGGCGGCGACAGCGCAGCGCAACGGCAGCTGCGCGTGACGGTATACAACAACGGCCCGCACATAGACAACGACAAGATGGCCGACATATTCAAACGCTACTATCAGGCCAAGGGTGCCAAGGCCGACCACCGGTATGGTTGGGGCACGGGCATCGGACTGTATTATGTGAAGCGGCTCGTGATGCTGCACCACGGCAAAATAAATGTGGAGAATGTTGATGGCGGCGGTGTGGCATTCACCTTCACGCTGCCCATCGACCGCCAGGCCTACTCCGACAGCGAGACAACCGACATGGCCGGGCAGCCTATGCAGTTGCCCGACACGCCCGCCGCCGACCCGGCCGAGGATCTCGTAGGCACAAACCGCAACGAAGTGAACGAAACTGCCAACAAGCCCAAGATACTCATCGTTGACGACGACACGCAGGTGGGACAATACATACGCAGCATTTTTGCCGACGAATATGTGGTGGTGAACAAATACTCGGCCGAGTCGGCCCTCGACGAAATCGAGACCATAAAGCCCGACATTGTGCTCAGCGACGTGATCATGGGCGACATGGACGGCTATGAGTTCTGCCGCCATCTGAAATCCGACCTTATGACATGCCACCTGCCCGTTGTCTTGATAACGGCCAAGGGCAATGTGAACGAGCAGATAGAGGGGCTCGGCCACGGGGCCAATGCCTATGTCACCAAACCGTTTGACCCGCGCTATCTGAAAGCCCTCGTGAAGAGCTTGCTCGACAATGCCGAACTGCTGCGCAAGAAGCTCGGCGAGGCCGGCGACACCCACCATCCCGTTGACGGACTGGCTGAACAAGACCGCACCTTCCTCGACAATCTCTACGCACTCATGGAGAAACACGTGTCGGAACAGAACCTAAGCGTGAGCGTGATAAGCCAGGAACTGCTCATAAGCCACTCAAAGTTCAACTACAAGCTCAAGGAACTCACCGGCGAGACTCCGGGCAACCTTTTCAGAAAGTTCAAGCTCAACAAGGCGGCCAAGCTGCTGCGCGAGGGCAAGCACAACGTATCTGAGGTGGCCTACATTACAGGTTTCGGCACGGTGAGCTATTTCTCGGTGGCATTCAAGAAGCAGTTTGGAGTGTCGCCGAGCGAATACAAGTAACAATCAGTATCATAGCCCGCTATGATACTTCAAAGAAACCGGCAAAACCGCCCCTAAAAACAGGGTAAACTTGCACAACTTATTTTTTTGAGTATTGCTTAATTATGAAAATAATGGCTATATTTGCAAAAAGTATTTAAGTGGTATGGCAAAGATCGTAAATTATTACCCCGTAGGTATCCAGACCTTTGATAACATTCGAGAAGGAGGATATCTTTATGTAGACAAGACAAAGTATATAGTCGATTTCAGGCAAAAGAAGATGAAGTATATATTCCTGAGTCGTCCGCGGCGGTTCGGCAAGTCGCTCTTTGCCTCCACTCTGCATGCTTATTTTGCGGGTAAGAAGGAAATCTTTGACGGTCTTGCCATTGCGGAATATGAGAAGGATTGGGTTAAACATCCCGTGCTGCATTTCGACATGAGCGGTGCAAAGCACATGGACAAGGATCATTTGGATAGGTATCTATCCGATGTGCTTGATGACCAGGAGGCTTTGTTCGGATATAAAAGCGAGAAGATAGATCCGAACATCCGCCTTAAAGACCTTGTAAAAAAAGCAAACGAACAGACTGGGCAGAAGGTGGTGATAATAATAGATGAATATGACGCGCCGTTGCTTGACGTTGTGCATGAGAAGGAGAACCTTCAGCCGCTTCGCCAGATGATGCAGAATTTCTACAGTCCGATAAAGCTCCTCGATCCTTATCTTGAGTTTGTATTCATAACGGGTATCACCAAGTTCTCTCAACTCAGCATCTTCAGCGAGCTGAACAATCTTGACAATATAAGCATGTTCGACCAGTATTCTGCCATCTGCGGCATCAGCATGACAGAACTCACCACAGTGATGAAGCCCGACGTAGAGGCTCTTGGCGAGTCGCTCGGCATGACCTATGAGGAATGTCTTGGCGAACTGCAAAGATATTACGACGGGTATCATTTCAGCAAACATTCCGAGGATGTATTCAATCCGTTCAGTTTGGTAAAAGCTTTAAATGCTAAAGATATCGCCCCATACTGGTTTGGGTCAGGCACTCCAAGCTATCTTATAAAGACTCTTCAAAAGTATCATGTCAACGTAATGGACATAGAGAAGAAGAGTTGTGATGTAGATGATTTCGATGTGTCTCCTGAGCAGATGGTATCGCCTCTGCCTTTGCTTTATCAGAGCGGTTATCTGACGATAAAGAAGTTCAACCCGATGCTTCATCGCTACACGCTGGAATATCCAAACAAGGAAGTAAAGACAGGTATGCTGAAAAATCTTGCTCCAAACTATTTGTCGCCTGTGCAGTTGGACAACAGTAGCTTGGTTGGCGATTTTCTTGAAATGCTCTACGACAAGGATGTAGAGGGAGCGATGCAACGCTTGAGGGCATATCTTGCCGGCATCTCAAATCGGTTGAGCAATAAGAGTGAGCGCGATTTCCAAACCGTGTTTTATCTGATATTCAACCTTATGGGGGCTTACATGAGGGTAGAGGAGGATAGCGCCGTAGGCAGAGCCGACGCTGTGGTATATATGCCTGATGCAGTGTTTGTATTTGAACTGAAATATGACGGTTCTTCGGAGGATGCCATAAAGCAGATTGACGATAGGGGATATCTCATTCCTTATTCTGCCGATGGAAAGAGTTTGTATAAGATTGGAGTGAATTTCTCCAGTGAGCAGCGCACCATCAGCGACTGGATTATAAGAGAGGTATAAGACTTGGTGACGGAAAAAATTATTCCTCAAGTTTCTTATTTGTAAATTATGGTTGAATTTTTACATTCAAATTAAAATCAAGAAGAATAGCACCTTCTATAATATAAGGTAGAAAGAACTACGAGACATGAATGAATTCCTGCCACAACTCAAGAAACTCCACGCAATATCTGCCGTCAAGGGTAGCAAGACGATAACGGGAAAGGAGATTTTCTTTATGATTAAGCGAGGCGAGAATGATGCCTACATCATTCCCGTGGATAAGAAGATGAAGCCGGTTGAGGCTGATTTCCATTACTATACTGGCGATACCGCACAACTGTTGCGCAGCCTTGCCTCAATCAAGGATGAAATGGCTTTCCAAATATCCTGGAACGATGAGAGCGAAGGCAATGAGGTGAGCCTTAACCAAAACGCTCACTTGCTTTACCAACTCATCAGATGCAAGAACATTGTGGATGAGAACGGAAACAGCATTACTGTATATCCCGACACTACCATATTGCAGCTCAATCTGCGTAAAGATGGCACGACCATTGTGCCAAAGCTTGTTATTGCGGCAGAAAGTGATGCGTTGGAAAAGGAAAACCTTACTGAAAAGAATGACAATGTTTCAGGAGGAGAAGGTATAATTGTAGAAGAAGAAACAGCCAAAGCCGAAAAGCAAAAACAGGAAGAAACAAAGCAACAGGAACAAGCGGCAACAGGCAATGTGTGTTTCTTGTCGGACAGCTTTGTCATTGTCTCGTCGGTAATCTACCCTATTGCATCGGTTGGCGACAACTACAAGCAACTCAACTATTTCCTGTCTCCTTTCACTGAAAGCATGTTGGAACAGTATCTTTCGGTGTTTTTCTCTTTCATCGAGAACGTACAGGTGGTGTATGAAGACTATGAGGTGGAGTTTTCAGAGAACGATGTCATCCCGATTCCTTCACTCTCTTTCGAGAAGATTGATGCCGACAAGACACTGTTTCTCCGACTTATGGAGTCGGTGAAAGGATTGCCGCTCGACTTCGTGCAGCAGTTCGACCTTAGCATGGTGGCTTCATTGTCGCTTGACAGGAAGATAAAGGTGAAGCGACTCTCTCACCTCCCCGTCAACGAAACCATAGCTGCCCTCAAGAAGGAAATTGTAAGCTATGCTCCAAACAAGAGTGCACAGAAGGATGTGTATGTTGAGGACAACCTCTTCATCATTCCCGAAGAAACGGCAGGCCCCTTCCTGCTGCATGCCTTGCCACAGCTCATCCGCACTTATCAACTGGTGGGAGCCGAGAAACTGCGCCAATATAAGGTGAAGCCCGTGATGCCCAAGCTGAACATTAACCTTTCTTCGGGCATCGATTTCTTGGAAGGCGACGCAACACTCGATGTAGATAACGAGCAATTCACCCTGCAGCAGATTTTGCAGCAATACAACTCGAAGAAATACATACAGCTAAGCGACGGCAACCGCGCCATTATCGACGACGGCTACATGCGCCGGCTTGAACGCATATTCAAGCAGAAGAAGGGCAAAGACGGCAAGGTGAAGGTGTCGTTCTTCGACCTGCCCGAGATAGAAGACCTCATCAACGGCCCATTGGAGGGCGAGGCCTTCAAGCATCATCGTGAGGTGTATGAGGGTTTCAACCACTTGGCCGAGAAAAAACTGAAGACTCCGAATTTGCAAGCCAAGCTGCGCCCTTACCAGTCGGAAGGCATAAAGTGGATAAAATATCTTTACGACAACAACCTTGGCGGTTGCCTCGCCGACGACATGGGACTCGGAAAAACCGTGCAGACAATAGGCGTGCTCACCCTCATCTATCCCAAGGTGAAGAAGCCCACGCTCATTGTGATGCCCCGAAGCCTGCTCTTCAACTGGCAGAACGAGTTGCAGAAGTTTGCCCCGCAGTTGACCGTATATACCTACTATGCCGGCGACCGCGACATAAAGGAGGCGATGAAGCACCAGATAATACTCACCACCTATGCCATTGTGCGCAACGACATAAAGGAATTCAGCAAGAAGAATTTCCACTATGTTATTCTCGACGAGAGCCAGAACATCAAGAACATGACCACACAGACCACCCAAGCCGCGCTCCTGCTACATGCCGACCACCGGATGGCATTGAGTGGCACGCCCGTGGAGAACAACCTTACTGAGCTTTACTCGCTCTTCCGCTTTCTCAACCCCACGATGTTCGGCACCTTGGACGACTTCAACAGCCGTTATGCCACCCCCATTCAGCGCGACAACGACAAGGACACGCTGCTGAGTCTGCGCAAGAAAATTTTCCCTTTCATGCTTCGTCGCCTGAAAAAGGACGTGCTGAAGGACTTGCCCGACCGCATAGAACAAACGCTCTTTGTGGAGATGAACCCCGAACAACACGACTTCTACGAACGCCGCAGGCAATACTACTTTCAGCAAGTGCGCCAGACCATTGCCACCGAAGGCATACAAAAGTCGCAGTTTATCATGTTCCAGGCTTTGAACGAGCTTCGCCGCATAGCCTCAATACCCGAGAGTCTCAGCGACAGTCGCATCAAGTCGCCCAAGCTCGACCTGCTCACCGACACCCTTCTTGAAGCCGTGGCCAACGGACACAAGGTGGTGGTGTTCTTCAACTTCATTGCCGGCATTGAGCAACTCAGCGACCGTCTCGACCAGAACGGCATAGACTATGCCTGCATGACGGGTTCAACACGCGACCGACGGAGCATTGTTGAGCGCTTTCAGAACGACCCGCAGTGCCGCGTGATGCTGATGACCTTGAAGACAGGAGGCGTGGGACTGAACCTCACTGCCGCCGACACCGTGTTCATATTCGAACCTTGGTGGAACAAGGCTGCCGAGGAACAGGCCATAAACCGCCTGCACCGCTTCGGACAAAAAGCCAAGGTGCTAAGCTATTCGCTCATCACCCAACAGACAATCGAGGAGAAAATACAACTCCTGCAACAACAGAAAGCAGAACTGTTTGAGGGCTTGATAGGTGCCGACAGTTCATCGTCGAAGCAGTTGTCGGAGGATGACATCAACTTCATATTGGGATAAAACATCAAAAAATAAAGGCAAAACAAATGGCAGAACAAACAACACTTTGGGAAATGTCAGACGACAGACCGGAGAAAATCATATATGTACCAAGCGAGAAAGAGAGGAAACAGCAGGAAAATTTCCTTTCCAGCCAATACAGTGCCGAGGATGTCAAGCAGAGAGCCTATGAACTGCGGGCGCAATTGCAGAAATACAAACTTGTTGCCATCGACGGGACCGGAAAGAAATACACGCCCGAACCCATCGCGTTGATGTTCGGCAACGTGAAGAAATTGAAGAAGGATTATGTCACGTTCATAACAATACTGAACAACGTCAACAATTTCTCCATATTCTACGATGAGTGGCCAAATCCTATAAAGCAACTCTTTGAAAAGGCTCTCAAGGAACACTTTGTCTATCATGAGGAAGCGACAAGCATCTTAGGAGAGCCAAGCATAAAAAAGGAGAAGCTTTATTACTGGGAAACTGAAGTGCCCAACGACAAAATAGGCAGAATGTTTAAAGTTACAAAGGGCAAGGCACCGTTAAGCAAAAGAATTTTTCCCAACCAGCGAGACAGTTATTTGGAACTTAACAGCGACTTTCACCACAGAATAATGCTGCCCCTTGTTTTCCCGGGGATAGACAAGATTGAGAAATGCGCGAAGCTGCCCCATGCCGAAGAATACAAGACATACTGTGGCGAGGACAACATCTTCACGGTGGTTCCAATACTCAACTCTATATACGACAACGGCCAACTCAACATGGGCAGGATGAAAATTCCCGCCGGCGAGCTGAAAAAGGCTGCAAAGCTCATCAATCTGCCCGAGTTCTTCAACGACGGCAACAAGCATTTCTCCAACGTCTGTGCCTCAATGGTGCTCAACATTTTCACCGCCTATTGTGAGGAACTGTATGACAGAGAGGACGAAATACAAGACCTGCTTAAGAGCATTCTGGAAAACATCGACGATATGCAGGTGTATCTGCTGCCTACACTCATGCCCCATTTCACGGGATTCAAAAAGACGCTCATCGACTATTGCGGTTGCGGTTCAGTCGTAGCCAGCCTCCTTGGCGTGCTCAAGAAATTCCATGACTATGGTTGGCTTCCATCAGAAAAAGTAATTTGTCAGTGCCGTGTAGCCAACGACTGTTCAGAGCACGACTTCCTTATGTTCTACACCTCCGACCTTGAAAAGACACAGCTCCACAACGACTACGACGGCAACGAAATCTGCCTCGACAACATCCTGCACGAGGTTACACGCCCATTCATAAAGGCTGTGCTGTTTATGATGGCCGCTTTCGGCTATGTGGAAATTGCCTACCGGGAGAAACCTGCCGAGGAAGCCACGTCGTATTATGACGGACTGGAATATGTGCGCCTCACCAATCTTGGCCTGTATGCCCTGGGCATAAAGAGAAAGTATGAGCGCACGAAGAAATCGGATGTGAAGTATTTCGACCTGGACACCGAAAGTTTAATCGTAAAGTCGCTCACCGACAGCAACCCCTACGAGTCGTTGCTGGGCAATATGGCCACCGCAATATCAAAGAAGATGTATAAGGTGGACTATGAAACATTCCTGGGCAGTTGCGGAAATATGCAAGACATCAACTCAAAGATAGATATCTTCAAGAAATACATCTGCGATGCTCCGCCTGCCAACTGGCTGCAATTCTTCGAAAGTATCAAGAAACGCTACCGACCCATGAAGGCTCTGCAGAAGAAGTATGCACTGCTTCAGATACCGTCAGACGACAAGGAGTTGCAGCGCATCATCCTCAGCGACCCCGTTGTACGCAAATACACGCTGAAAGCCGAGGGACTAATCCTCCTGGTTGAAACTGCCAACAAGGGCAAGGTGGAGGACGCACTCAAGAAATACGGATATATGCTGTAAGAAGCCTTGCGGCATTTTTGCCGCGACAACAATGTCGGCATCACCTTTATATAATATTATTGGTGTCTATCCATTGCCCCCGTGTCTATCCATTGCCCCTGAAAGGGGCGCATATTATAGGGTAGGGGCTTGCCCCTATCTATCAAAGCATCATTTCATTTGCCCCTGTAGGGGGCGCATATTTCAATATCGCAATGAATTATGCGCCCCTTACAGGGGCAAAATATTGAAAGACATGAACGCAGGGGCAAGCCCCTGCGCTATAATCTGTCGTCCATACGTGACTTGATGGTTGCGATGTTTTGCCTTACTCGGTGAGCCGTGCATACATGTCGAGCAGCTTGGCCACGCACTCGGCCTCGGTCATTTTTGTGCTGAAACCATAGGCCTGCATCACGGCGAGGTCGTTCTGCCGGTGTGCACGCAGCAGCTCCGGGGGCATGAGCACGGGGTCGTAGAGGTCGGCAAGCGACGAGTCGGCATACAGGGCACGCGCATCGAGTATGGCTTGCGCCGTGGCTTCTATGCGCTCTGCCTGCTCTTGCGTGGGCGCGGGCCACGCAAAGTTGTTGTAAACCACATCCTTGCTGTAACGGTAATCGCTCTTCAGTCTGCCGCACACGGCACGCATCCACGCCATGTGCACGTTGCTCTCAAGTATGCCGAAGTGGTAGAGAGTGGCCGAGGGGATGATGAGAACAAGATTACTTGCAAAAGTTCCCTTGTGAATGAAGCCCATTGGCACGTATTTTCGACGCTCTGATGATACGCTTGGTACAATGATAGAGTCGCCGTCGGGCATGTTTTCCACGTGGAAGCGAGTGGGGGTGTCGGCTATTTTCCGCGTGCCCGCGCTTTTGCTTTCCATCCGCAGCTGCCTCACGTTGGCCACCCGTTCATAGCAATGCGGCATGGCTTTTATCTCGGCCGGCGAGCAATCGCCGAGCCAAAGGCAGTAGCGCGGCTTGCGATGTATGAACTCCACTGCGCCATACCATTCGTGGAACAACGCTGCCGACCGTGGCTCCTGCCTGACAAACTCCTGCATTTCTTCTCGGGTGAACAGGTAGTTGCCGCCGTCGATGGGCTTGTTGCCTATGCCCATTTCGGGCACATTGCAAATGGGGCGGTTGCGGCTTTCCACGCAAATGTCGGGCCCATCAATGAGGTAGGCATTTATGTTGCGGGCTTGAAAGGTCTTGCCGTTGTCGAAAATCATCTTCTGTTTCCATGCCTCATAGCCGAAACCTATTATCACAACGTGCACATGTGCTTTGAGCGTAGACTCGCTGTCCCAACGGAATGTGCGGTGGGCAAAGTTTATGTGCAGTCCGTTGGCAAGGATCGGTGCCCAAAGGTTGGCCACCTGCTCGCCTTGCGCAATGGAGTTTGTCGACACGAGCGCGGCCTGAATGGCAGTGCCTTCCATGTAGTCGGCAGCGCGTTTATACCATGCCCCCACATAGTCGATGTTGCCCACGTTTTTCCATTTTGCTCCAAAAATGTTGGTCATGTCGGCCTTTTGTTGCTCGCTCATAAGCCGTGCACCCACAAACGGCGGGTTGCCTATGATGTAGTTGAGGCGGATGGGAGGTATTATTTCGTTCCAGTTGGTGCGCAGTGAGTTGCCTTCGTGTATGTTGGCATAGCTTTTTAGCGGCAGGAAATCGATGTCGTGGTGTATTATCTTCTCGGTTTCCTCCATCATCTGCGCCTCTGAAATCCACAGGGCTGTGGTGGCTACGGTTACGGCGAAGTCGTTTATCTCGATGCCGTAGAACTGGTGAATTGACACTTTTATTGGGTTGTCGAAGGCATCGAAAGGCTCTATCTGGTGTATGGCGCGCAGTATGCGGTTTTCCAGTCGGCGCAAGGAGAGGTAGGTTTCGGTGAGGAAATTGCCCGATCCGCAGGCCGGGTCGAAGAATGTGAGTGCTGCCATGTGCTGCTGCAAGTCCTTTAGTTGCTGTATGCGGCGGCGCACATTGTTGGTTTCCATTATCTTGTCGCACTGGCGGTTGAGACCGTCGAGAAACAGAGGGTCGATCACGCGGTGAATGTTTTCGATGCTGGTGTAGTGCATTCCTCCGCTGCGTCGTGTCTCGGGATTGAGCGTGCTCTCAAATACTGCGCCGAAGATAGTGGGCGAAATGGCGCTCCAGTCGAAGTCGAGCGAGGCGTGGCAGAGCAGCACGTCGCGCAGTTCTTCGGTGAATGGCGGCACGTCGATATGCTCGGCAAACAGTCCGCCGTTGGTGTAGGGAAACGCCATGAGGTCGGGATTGAGAAAGCGGTCGCGCTCATCGACGGGAGTGTTGAGCGTGATGAAGAGCTGTTTGAGCCACATGCGCATGTCGTTGGCCGAGAACTGCGCGAGGAAATCGTGGAACTGATTGTGCAAGGGAAAGATGCCGGCATCCTCGGCATATAGGCAGAACACGATGCGCACACACAGAATGTTGAGCTGGCGCAGGTCTTCGGCAGTGGGTTTCGGGCCGTAGGCGGGAAGCAGGGCGTCGTAGATGCGTGCCACGATGGTGCCTGCCTCGAGGCTCACCTGCTCTTCGCGGCGAATGTGTTCGTTGCCCGTGTCGGTGAGAAAACTCAGTCGGTGGAAGTCGTGTTCAAGGTCGGCGAGCATGACATGCTGCGGATCGTCGTGCGGATGTTCAAGGTCGTAGATGTCGATTTCGGCAAAGTTGGAGATGACAATCCATCGCGGACGCTCGGAGTAGGGCATGTGTCCACTGTAACGTTGCGCCTGCTCTATGGGTTTTAGCATTGTTCCGTCGCTCTGTCTTATGCCTTGCCGCAGGTTCTTGCCCAACGATTTCTGTTCAATCAAGACGTGTGTGGCAGGAATTATGGCATCGATAAACGAGGTGTGGTCGAGCATTACCTGCTGCTCGAAGCGTATGTATTCGGTGGGTTGCTGCACGCCAAAGACGCTGGCAAGCAGGTCGAGCCAGAAGCTTTGGCTCTCGCCCTTCTCGTAGCCGCGCCCTTGCCAACGCAGTGCAAACGCCGCGGCCGCCGCTTTCTGTTGTTTCTCTGTGAGCATATAGTGAGAGTTGGTGTAGTGTAAAGATAATGCAAATGTATAAAAATAATGTGAGAACCCCTGTGTAAAAACTTTAAAGGTGGGTTCTATAAATTGGCTTTGTCGGATTGCGAGGCTGTTTTCGAGGACAATTTGTCTGCGAGTGAAGGAGTATAGCGGGCTATACGACTGAACGAGCAGACG
>CAVKCP010000041.1:0-18452 GCA_963654815.1 Lachnospiraceae bacterium
TCCCTCTTCGAGAAACGAAAACATCTCAAAAAATATAAGCCGCAAATCATACCAACTTATTTTTCACCGTCACTTGTAAAAGTGTGCCATTTGTTTTTTCCTGCTACAAAAGTAAGAATAAAAAACGAAAACGCCAACATCCTGCATGACACAACGCATAATCGACATGCACAGGCAGCCGCCACACGCGCGTATTGCATCTGCAACACACACGCACAGCAGATGCACCACGCCACGAAGCCATGCTGTCCAGGCAAAATATCGGGCGAAGACGACTCGCGGTTTGGATTTTATTTATACCTTTGTAGAGAGATAAACATATCAAACACCAATCTGTCAAAGTTGATGACCAACAACAACAAAACTTTCGACCAGCTTTTCAAGAAAACCTATTCAAAGCTGTTTTTCTACGCACGCGGCATCGTAGGCGACGACAACGATGCCGAAGATGTTGTGGAAGAGGTGTTTTGCGAACTGTGGCAGCGCATTGACGACATTGAAATAGGAGCGCACATAGAGGGCTTTCTCTACCGTGCCGTCTACACAAGGGCACTCAACCTCCTGAAACGGCGCGGTGCTAGCGCAGCACGCACCACCCTGCTCGACGAGATAAACACCCGACGCATGGAGACATTGGCAAGCGATGCGGCCAACCCGCACGACCGATTGGAAAACGAAGACTTGCGCAAGAGGCTCGAAACTGCCATTGACTCGCTGCCGGCAAAATGTGCCAAGGTGTTCCGCATGAGCTATATCGAAGGAATGAAAAATGATGAAATAGCCAAGGATTTCGGTATTTCGGTGCGCACAGTTGAAGCGCACATGTATCATGCACTGCGTTGTCTCCGAGAGAATTTAGGTAAATTAACAATTTTGGTATTATTTTTAAGCCAAAACTTCTAAGTGTTTAAGTTCTTACAATTGTTTTTGTAGGAGAGTAATCATGTCCACACACCACTACAAATGACAGGAATTGACGACAACATCATAGCACGCTTCATTACAGGAGAATGCACCGACGAAGAGTTGGCGCAGATAGAAGCATGGACAAAAGCCGACAAAGCAAATGCTGAGGAGCTGTTCGCGATGGAACAGCTCTACCGCGAAGCACAGGCCACTGCAATGCCGCGCCGCGAGACTGAAGGCGCACTGCACAGGCTGCACACACGCATCGAGGCACGCGAACGGCAAGAAACAGTCCGCAAGGCAAGGCTAAACATTTGGCGGCGGTGGGCGGCCGCAGCGGCAGTGATTGTTGTCTGCATCGGCTTATACGCCCTTCGCGGTGTGGTTTCGCCCGAAAAGCAGACAGAATATATGTATGCACGGGCCACAGCCACCACTCCACGGCAAATCACTTTGCCAGACGGCACAAAAGTGTGGCTCAACAACGGAGCCACACTACGCTACCCCAAGACATTCACCGACACGCTGCGCGAGGTGGCATTGACGGGAGAAGGATATTTCGAGGTGACGAAAGACCGCCAAAAGCCGTTTGTGGTTGACAGCCGCGACATGAAGGTGAGAGTGCTGGGAACGGTATTCAACTTCAACACCAACGTGGCCGGACACGCCTCGGAAGTGAGCCTTATAGAGGGATCGGTTGAGGTAAGCAGCCACAAGTCGGCCGGACAGGTGGTGCTCATGCCCGGACAACGCGCAAGGCTCGACGGAAACGGCGCGCTAACGGTGTGCAACACCGACACACGCATAGCCGCAGTGTGGCACAACGAACTCATACCCTTCAACAACTGCAACGTGCGACAGATTGCCGACACGCTCGAACAGATATACGGCGTGAAGATTGTGGTTGACCCGAACATAAACCGCAACGACACCTACTCGGGACAGATTATGTGGAAGGAGGACATCGACACCGTGCTGAGCCTGCTCACCAACACTCTGCCCGTGACATTCAGCCACCGCAACGGCAAGATACACATAATGCCTCAACGATAGCGGCACAGCCGCATCATTACGGCGACGGCATGCAACAACATAAGGCCGATGGCGCACCCATTAATGCGCCGTCGGCCTTTTTTTGCGAAAAAAAACGCACTTACGACTAAGTATTGGCAACAAGATTGTTGTTATCATTAAGTAAAGACCGAATTACTAACCATAAAACATACATCTGAATTTATGAAACACCGACATTTCCAATCGTCAACAGGATGGAAACAGGCAGCGGTGGCACTTTTGTTCACCGCCATTCCGTGCCAGGGGACATTCGCCCAAGTGACAGTAAAGACCCCACCCACGACACTTGCCACAGCAATAAAGAAGATACAGTCGAAATCAGGCTACAAGTTTTTCTACGACGACAACCTTGCCAAGACCAGCGTTGAGGCAATAGACGTGACCGACGCCGACATGGAAACAGTGTTGGGTAAGCTGCTCAACGGAAAGAACATACATTATAAGATTGTAGACAAAATCGTTTATCTCAAAAAACAAGCCACGCCCAAAAAGAAACAAGCCACAGGCACAGGCGAGAAAAAGAAGATAACAGGCCGCGTGGTTGACGAACAGGGCGAGCCGCTCATAGGTGCCACCATAACGATAAAGGGCACAAACGAGCGTGCCGTGACCGACACCGACGGCAAATACACCATAACAAGCGACAACGACGCGCCTGTGCTGCAATTCTCCTATCTTGGCTACGACAAAAAAGACATAGCATCGGGCGGCAACGACATCGTAAACGCAAAGATGACAACCGACGAACATGCCCTCGACGAAATCGTGGTGACTGCGCTCGGCATAAAGCGCGAGAAGAAAATGCTGGGATATTCGGTGCAGGACATAAAGAGCGACGCACTCAACACCACCGGCGACGCATCGGTTACGGGCGCACTTGAAGGCAAAGTGGCCGGACTGCAGATGAACACGGCAAGCACAGGACTAGGCGGAAGCACAAAGATAACGATACGCGGAAACTCATCGCTCACCGACAACAACCAGCCGCTGTGGATTGTAGACGGCGTGCCTTTCTCCGACGACCAGACTTCGAGCGCATCGGCCTACGGAGGCTACGACCGTGGCGGCACCTCGTTTGACATCAACCCCGAAGACATCGAGTCGATTTCGGTGCTCAAAGGCCCTAACGCAGCAGCACTCTACGGTTCGCGCGCAGGCAACGGCGTGATACTCGTGACCACCAAGAAAGGGGCACGCAAGAGCGGTTTCGGCATAAACTACAACGGCACGTTCACATGGAGCGTGGCCGCCGAAACAATAAAGATGCAGAAACTCTACGGCCAGGGAAGCCGTGGCACTACAAACTATCTCACCAACGACGACGGCGAGAAAACTGCCCTCACCGGCGAATTGTCGTTCGGTCCGCGTCTTGACGGACATTCCGAACCGTCATGGTTGGGACAACAGATTGGCTACTCCTACTACGGCGACAAACTGAAAGACTATTTCAACACGGGTTTCTCGCAATTCCACACCGTGGCCTTGGGCAACACAACCGACAAGTCGCACTTCCGCGTGTCGGTGGGATTTAACGACAACAAGGGGTTGTTTGACGATGAGTCGCTCGACAAGCTCACCGCCGACCTGAACGCTGGCACTGTGGTGAACGAACACCTGTCGTTTGACGGGAAGATTTCGCTCTCGCGCACCAAGGCAGAAAACCGCCCTTACACCGGACTTAACGGCGAGGTGGCGCAGCTTCTGCTCATACCCGGCAACGTGCGGCTCAGCGACTTGAAGGAGAACTACACTTCTGACACGCGTCTGCACCAGAACTGGTTCGGACCTGACCAGCAATATTCCAACCCATACTATGTGCGCCACCGCTTCAAGAACTCCGACGAACGATGGAGGGCATTCGGCTATTACTCGGCCAACGTGAACATTCTGCAATGGCTGCGGTTCAACGCCAAATACGCATTCGACTACTACCGCACACGAATACAGACAAGCGACCTCAGCCTTGGCGACCAGGCCATAAGCACCGGCGACCATACTTGGCAGGAACAACTCACCAACGACAACATGCAGAGGTCGGAGGAAAACCACTTTGAGCACAACATTCAGTTTCTGCTCATGGGCGACAACCAGCTCGCAAGCAAACTAAGACTGGGCTACACGCTCGGTGCCAACATCATGTACCGCAAATATGAGGTGCTGACTGCCGGAGTGGAGAACATGCTCGACAAGGACAACTGGATATTCAACACCGGCTACCGCCTCAGCACAGGCAGCGACGACGGCAACAGCCGCGCCATGTACTCGGCTTTCGCATCGGCGCAGCTGAGCTACGACGAGTGGCTTGCACTCGACATCACGGCACGCAACGACTGGTCGTCAACACTGCCCGAGAAGAACAACTCGTTCTTCTATCCGTCGTTGAGCGTGAGCTATGTCTTTTCCGACTTCATGCGGGCCATGCACAAGCCGCTGCCCGAATGGATAACCTTTGCAAAACTGCGCCTGTCGGCAGCTCAGGTGGGTAAAGACCCCGACCCCTACAACCTCTACAACACACGCAGCTACGCATTTGCAGCAGGGGTGCGCAAGCCCGTGGTCAACACTATAAAGAAGAACAGCAATTTGAAGCCGGAGATAAAGACTTCGTATGAAGCCGGACTCGACATGAAATTCCTCGGCAACCGACTCGGTTTCGACTTCACCTATTATTATAGCAGCACACGCAACCAGGCCATGCTGGTGGACGCATCGGCCCCGTGGTCGCAACAATGGGTGAACGCCGGAAAGATTGACAACACAGGTGTGGAACTTATGCTCTACGCAAAACCCGTGCAGACACGGGATTTCACGTTCGACCTTACGATGAACTTTGCCCACAACAGCTCTACGGTGAAAGAGCTGGCCGACGGTGTAAACCGCGTATATTTCAACGGCGACAGCAACATGCCGGTGAAAGTGGGAGCCGTGAAAGGCGGAAAACTCGGCGACATATATGCCAACAACCTTATGAAACGCGATGCCAAGGGCAACGTTATCGTAGGTTCTGACGGACTGCCACAGCAGGAAACGGGCGACGGCAACCTCGAACAGTATCTGCTTTCGCACCCCATCGGCAACATACAACCCGACCTTCTGATGTCGGTAACGCCTTCGTTCAACTACAAAGGCATTAGTCTCACGGCAATGTTCGACATGAAGTTCGGCGGCGACATAGTTTCGGTGTCGGAAGGAATGGCCACCGCCGTAGGTACATCAGAACGCACGGCATACAGAGGGGAATATAAGGAGATAAACGGTGTGAGCGATTTCTACATGATTGTGCCCGGCGTGAAGGAAGACGGAACGCCCAACGACATTCCGGTGAGCGCACAAACCTACTATTCCACGATAGGTCTGTACAAATCGCAGAAGGGTTTTGCCGAGGAATTCGTGCATGACGCTTCTTACATCAAACTGAAAGAGCTGGCCATCGGGTACAGTCTGCCGCAGAGAATACTGAAAAAGACACCGCTGACAGCACTCAAACTGTCGTTTGTGGCACGCAACCTGTGCTTCATAATGAAACACACGCCGGGCAATCCCGACGGCGGTTACGACACGACGATGTTCTCGCAGGCCCTCGACTTTGCAGCCGTGCCATACACACGCACGTTCGGTTTTTCAGTGAACGTGGGCTTCTGACAAAAAAACGACATTCACACACCAACGAACAACAATACTGAAATCGACATGAAACACAACATACTGACAAAAGGAATGGTGGCGGCTATCGCGCTCTTTGGCCTTAACAGCTGCTACGACCTCAACGACATGAGCCACAACCCTTATGAGATTGAGGACAACAACGGCGGCGAAACCATAACGCCCGACACTGAGGACGACACAA
The DNA here is from genome assembly GCA_963654815.1 of Lachnospiraceae bacterium. Taxonomy (GTDB): domain Bacteria; phylum Bacteroidota; class Bacteroidia; order Bacteroidales; family Bacteroidaceae; genus Prevotella. The sequence goes on from CAVKCP010000041.1 coordinate 5,828, forward strand.
AATATGCCGACATAAACATCAACTACACCGTGAGCCGCGACGACTCGGCAAGTCTCAAAACCGCACTCGCCGACGCTCCTTCCACATTCCGCAACTTCCTTTATGAAGGTTATTACAACGACTACCAGATTACGACCAACCTCTCGCACGACATCTATGCCGGATATGTGGCCAACAACCAGGACAAACACTCAAAGAAATCGCCCGACTACAGCTACAGCGACGGATGGTCGGGACAGCGTTGGGCGCATTTCTACAATGAGCGTTCGTCGGAATACCGAACACTTTTGCGTGCCTACAAATTCAACACTACACCGGCAAAATACCGCAACATGTTCTACATAACGCGCATTTACTATGCTTTCCTGGCCCTCGCCAACACCGACACCTATGGGGCGATGCCGTTCCGCGAGTATGTGCAAGGCCGCGTGCCAGAGACAAACAACGTGGCTTACGACACGCAGGAGCAGGTATACGACGCCATGTTCCGCATGCTTGAACAAGCAGTTGACAGCATCAACCCAGACGATGCGTCGCAATACAAGATTGAGAAAGACGACATCTGCTATTTCGGCGACACTCGCAAATGGCTGCGCTTTGCCAATTCGCTGCGCCTCAGAATGGCCCTGCGCATAAGCAACGTAGCTCCCGAAAGGGCAAAGAAGGAGGCTGAAGCCGCACTCAACAACCAATACGGACTGATGACATCGAATGCCGACAACATGCAAACCGTGCCCAAATATGCCCCACTGACCATGGGCGGAATGGACGAAGGCGGTTCTGAAAACGTGCTTGCAATGTGTTCGGTGGCCTATGGTGGCGAGAGTGTAATGTCGTGGGACTTGGAACAGATGTACCGCAACCTCAGTACGGGTGGAGGAACATACAAGATAAAGACTGGCCGCAACTCGTTCACAGAAAAGACTATCGACCCGCGCTGTCTGGTGTGCTGGTATCGTGGCGGAATGACATCGTCGGCCATAGCCGCCGGAGAAGACAATAGCCGCATGGACTTTGCTGGTTGCAAACGAGGCATACAGGCTCCCGACATCAGCATGAGCGTGCTCAACTACAGCATAACGCGCACTCAGCCCAAACCGGCATCGAAAAACCTCAACAAAGATTACTGGTTCAACTACGCACGGCCTACAGTATGGCTCGGTTATGCCGAGACTTTGTTCCTGAAAGCCGAAGCCGCGCTGCGAGGATATGCCGGAGCCGACATCACAATGGATGCCGAAAACTATTTCCGCGCCGGCGTGCAGGCTTCAATGGATTATTATGAAATAGATGCCGATCAGGCCACTTCATACATTAACGGACTTGTTTCGCTCAACGACGGGACATTCGCTTCGGGCGACCGCGAGAAGATTCTCGAAGCAATAATCACACAGAAATGGATGGCAGTATTCCCTAACGGCAACGAGGGATGGGCCGACTTCCGCCGCACCGACTATCCGGCTATCGCCAATCAACTGAGCAATTACTCGGGTGGCGACGTGCCTGAGGGCAAGCAGATAAAGCGTATTCTCTACCCGAACAGCGAGTCTTCAAACCAATATTTCACTTCGCACACCGAACTGCAGCAGGCCAACACGCAGGGAACAAGGCTCTGGTGGGACGTGGCCGACACCAACGACAGCAACGGTGAAAGGGTGCAGCCCAACAATTTCAGATAAATCGCTACTGACTAAGCATACAAATAAAAACGGAAAGGCATAGTCGTTATACGACGGTTGCCTTTCCGTTTTCTTTGTAATATCACTGCAAACCGCAATGCAGAAGCTCTACGCCGCTAATGGGTTGCGTGCCACCACGCCGTGTTTTTCTTTGCTTCAACAACGCGTGAATTCCCGGAAATGTCGGAAACGGCTATTCCCGAAAACGCGTTCACGTCGATGATTCTGTAGCGCGACCACGACATTATTTGCCGTGTAGAAGCCTTATATGGCACAAACTCATCGAGAATTTTCTGAAAACTGGCGTAGGCAACGGTATCGCCACCGCACAAATGGCGTACATAATCGCCGAAATCATAATAAACCGTAGGCTCCCAATGCCCTGCATCCAAGTCTTGCACACTGTCGGCATCTACTTCATCTGCCCGGAATGCAACGTTGAGTTGCCGCATACTTGCAGCCATGCGGTCGGCCACGCGGCAATCTGTCACCCCTATTGTACCGTAAGGCAACCTGTAGTTTTCATAGAATTCGAAAAATCCGGAGCACACTGCGCCATAATCAGGAGCATTGCCAAGCAAATGTGGAAGTATTTTCTCGTAGGGCATCCCATAGGCCATTATCTCGCTTGTTGACGCTATTAGATAGTCGGTAACATTCCGCAAGTCGTAAGCCACCTCCACACACGACAGGTAACAGTCGTCAAACAAGACAAACTGCATATGCATTCCTGCGGAAGAAATTGCACTTGCGAAATCGGTTATGTCTATTTGGTATTTTGCAGAAGATCCGCCGAAGAAGCGGGTGGCACTGTAACTGGCTTCTTTCTTGGGCAGCCAACCCTCGCCATGACACCCCACAATCATTGCATATTGCCGTGCAGGAGCCACCATCTGCACTTTATGCAGAATGGAAGCCATGCCATCAACCGACGTGTAATCAAGTGATACATAGCAGCACAAGGTGTCGGTGATGCAGGTGTTCCGCTCATAACGCATCTCAAAAAGCACACTTTGCGTTGCCGACGTTGACAGAAACACAAGCAAGCGGTTGTTTTTAAGACCTTTTTCTGCAACTATTGCCTTTTGCATGTCGTCAAGATTCCGCAGGAAATTGGGATATAAATTGCTGGCATCGCCGCTATAAGGCATGAACACGAATATCGTTTTCGCACTCGTTGCAGCCTCTTCGTCAATGCTTTGCTTGCTGCACGAAATAAAAAGCAACGACTGCAAAATGACGAAGAAAGATATGAAGCGGAACATGTTATGAGGGGCAGGAAAACGAAAATAGGGAAAGCGAGACCATATCTACGCTTTCCCTATACTTGTATTATTTCTTCAACGAAGCCAAAGACTCTTTCAGTGCGGCAATTTTCTCCTCACTGTCTTTCTGCTTCTTGCGCTCCATTGCAACCACAGCTTCGGGTGCATGGGCCACAAATTTCTCATTGGCGAGTTTCTTGTTGATACCTGCAAGGAAGCCTTCAAGGTGCTTAAGCTGTGCCTCCTGCTTCTCAATTTCGGCCGAAACGTCAATCTTGTCGCCCAGAGGAACGGCAAACTCGTCGGTTCCCACCATAAATGCAGCAGCAGTAGCATCCTTCTCAGCAACCACCTTTATGCCGCTCAGATTGGCCATCTTGACAACTACACACGCATAGTCGGCATAATTGTCTGCACCGATAGCCTGCAATTCGAGCGTTTCCTTGTTGGGGATGTTCTTCTGGTTGCGCACCGTGCGGACACCACTGACAATCTGTTTCACTTTGTCAATCATGTCAACGAGGTCGTTGTCGGCCTCGGTCACGCCCGAAAGTTGCAGACTGTCACGCATGATAGACTCCCCTTCCTTGCGGTCGTAGATGTAATGCCAAAGCTCCTCGGTGATGAACGGCATGAAAGGATGCAGCATTTTGAGCAGAGTCTCGAAGAAACGCAACGTTGCCGAAAGTGTCGTGGCATCGATAGGCTGGCCATAAGCAGGCTTGACCATTTCAAGATACCAGCTTGAGAACTCGTCCCAGAACAGCTTATACACTGCCATGAGAGCCTCTGATATGCGGTATTTTCTGAACAAATCGTCGATTTCGGCATTGGCCTGACGCAGTTTTGCATCAAACCACCGCACTGCAACGGCATTGGCCTCAGGCTGATCTATGTCGGCAGACTGCCATCCTTTGACCAGACGGAAGGCGTTCCAGATTTTGTTGTTGAAGTTGCGTCCCTGCTCGCAAAGGCTTTCATCGAACAGAATGTCGTTGCCGGCCGGAGCTGAAAGCATCATGCCCATGCGCACGCCATCGGCTCCATACTTGTCGATGAGCACCAGCGGGTCGGGCGAATTGCCCAAGCTCTTCGACATCTTACGCCCGAGTTTGTCGCGCACGATACCTGTGAAATATACGTGTTTGAACGGCATTGCCTTGCGGTATTCATATCCTGCCATTATCATTCTGGCCACCCAGAAGAATATAATGTCGGGACCTGTAACGAGGTCGCTAGTGGGATAATAGTATTTCAGCTCCTCGTTGTCGGGGTTGTTTATTCCGTCGAACACCGACATAGGCCACAACCACGACGAGAACCAAGTGTCAAGACAGTCGCTGTCCTGCTCCAGTTCAAGGCTGTCAGCCTGCGGATAGCGTTCACGCACCTTGGCTTCGGCCTGTTCGCGCGACTCGGCCACCACGAAATCACGCTTTCCGTCGGGTGCAGTGAAATAATAGGCCGGAATGCGATGACCCCACCACAGCTGCCGGCTAATGCACCAGTCTTTGATGTTCTCAAGCCAGTGGCGGTAGGTGTTCTTGTATTTTGACGGGTAGAACTTAATCTCGTCGTTCATAACGGGCGGCAAAGCGATGTCGGCGAAGTGCTGCATCGAGAGGAACCACTGCGTTGAGAGCTTCGGTTCGATAGGCACATTGGTGCGCTCAGAGAATCCCACTTTATTGTCATAAGCCTCCACCTTCTCCATAAGTCCGGCGGCAGTGAGGTCTTTCTCAATCTGTTCGCGCACGTCCATACGGTCTTTCCCGACATACATCCCTGCGGCTTCGCTCAGGGTTCCGTCGTCGTTGAAGATGTCGATTGTTTCAAGATGATGCTTTATGCCAAGTGCATGGTCGTTGATATCGTGTGCCGGTGTCACCTTCAAACAACCTGTTCCAAACTGTATATCCACATATCCGTCTTCAACAACGGGTATCTGTCTGCCCACCAACGGCACTGTCACATGTTTGCCTTTGAGCCATGTGTTCTTCACGTCGTCGGGGTTGATGCACATTGCCGTATCGCCCATGATTGTCTCGGGACGTGTTGTTGCGACAACGGCATAGTAGCCCTCATCGTCCTTGTGTATTACGTTACCCTCATCAACTCTCTCCACGTCCTGTTCCACTACGCGGTATTTCAGATAGTAGAGCTTTGAATGTTCGTCCTTATATATTACTTCCTCGTCGGAGAGGGCTGTCTGTGCCTTCGGATCCCAGTTCACCATGCGCGCGCCACGGTAAATCAGTCCTTTCTCATACAGGTCGCAGAACACCTTTATCACGCTCTTCGAACGTGTTTCATCCATTGTAAAGGCCGTGCGGTCCCAGTCGCAGCTTGCTCCGAGCTTGCGCAATTGCTTCAGGATGATGCCTCCGTGTTCGTGTGTCCAGTCCCAGGCATGCTTCAAGAATTCCTCACGCGAGAGGTCTTCTTTCTTTATTCCCTGCTGCGCGAGCTTGTTCACCACCTTGGCTTCGGTGGCAATCGACGCGTGATCGGTGCCGGGCACCCAGCAGGCGTTCTTGCCTTCCATGCGTGCACGGCGCACGAGAATGTCCTGAATTGTATTGTTGAGCATGTGGCCCATGTGCAAAACTCCTGTCACATTAGGCGGCGGTATGACGATAGTATAAGGTTCACGTCCATCGGGCTTGCTGCTGAACAGTTTGTTGTCAAGCCAGTATTGATACCATTTCGACTCCACCTCATGCGGATCGTATTTGCTTGCTAACTCCATGTTTTTATATTTATTTTTCTTGTTTTTATTGTTTTCCCAAATTTTCTCCACATGCTGCGCACAACATGCATATTGACTGTTGTGCCGCCATGGCCCGACACGTCACTTGTTGTGTGAAGTTTCAAAAATGACAAAATGTTAACGGGCACAAAGGCAAAGGTAAAAATAAAATCTGAGATAATATTGACTTTCACCGTAAAAGTTGGCAAAAGTCCACAAAATTGCCTCACGGTCAGAGCAGTGTCACGCAAAACGCGGTGATGCGCCAAACTGCAAGAAAAGCGGTAGGCAATGTCCTTGCCTGCAAAACGCGAACCGCGAGCGGCAAAAACGAAGTTGCCGGAATGCAATCGGAGCATTCCGGCAACCTGCCATACTTTGTGTTACATGTTGAGATATTTCATCACTTTCTCAAAATAACGTTGAGTGCGACGTTTGCTGAAATTCATGCCACCGTTCCACGAACGTATTGCAAGCTCAATGTCATTCTTGGGATTGAAATATGACTGGAACAACATGAACATTTCTTTCGATTTGGCCAGACTGAAACGGTCGCGCAGTGTGAAGCGTTTCTTGCTCTTGCGCTTTTTCAATATGTTGTTGCATTCGGCAACCAGGATAGGGGTTATCTGCATGGCGCCACACGAGTTGCCGCTCACTGCTTTCACATCGCCCTCGCTTTCCACCTGTACAATGGCATCCATCACGGGATTCCAGTCGAAATCGGGAGCCTTCGCCTCAACCTTGTCAGCCGCGACACGGTTTCCGGCATAACTTTGGGTGCATACACCCGTTAAACATAATAAGAATAATACAACCTTAAAGATTTTTATCATAAAACATTGTTTTTGGGACTCAAACTTATTCCGAAAGCAGGAAACAGTTCGTGAAAACGCATTAAGATTATACAGCTTGTTTTCGTTATCCCGTTAATACTATGAATAATGTAACTACAACAAAAAGAAAACATTATTACCTTATATCGGATGCAAAGTTACACAAAATTCGGTTTTTGTGCAAATATATAGTACTAAATTTGTAGTTTGTTAAGTTTGCGAGGCCTTTTTGCCCCGTTTCATACACGTTTCGACAAGAATTTTAAAGCAATTAACATTTCATCACAAAGCCGTCCAAACAAGCCACACGGCTTTGCATGAGCAGTGAAACATTGCCCTATGAAATGCCGTGGTTTACTTGTCGTTAGCGCCAGAAAGCCTTTTCACCGCATCGATATTGCGTTTCAGTCCAGCATATTTGGCACGCTTCACGGCAGAACCTTTGAAAAGCCGCCTGAAATCGTCTTCGCTAAGGTTGTCCCAATCTTCTTTTGTCATTTTAAGGAAGTCCTCGCTCGGCTGAAATTCCTCGGTGTTGTTGGGCACGGCGAAGCTGTTCCACGGACAAGCCTGCTGGCAACGGTCGCATCCATAAACTGTGTTGCCCATTTTCTTTGCTATCGCCTCGGGTATGTCGCCCCGGTTCTCAATAGTCTGATAGCTTATGCATTTGTTGGCATCAAAAACCGTATGTTGGCCTTCGTCATCCCCGTCGGCAAAGCACAAGGCCCCAGTAGGGCAACTGTCAATGCACCTGCGGCAGTTGCCGCAGTGGTTTTTCACCGGACTGTCATATTCCATTTCAACATCGACAAGCAGTTCGCCCAGGAAAAACATACTTCCGGCCTTGGGTATTATAAGTTGGTGATTGCGCCCAGTCCACCCCAGTCCGGCTTTCACCGCCCAATAACGCTCAAGCACCGGACCGCTGTCGCAAAACACGCGGAAGTTTTCAAATGAGAAAGCGGCGGCCAGTTGACGCAGCCTTGCCTTCACCACGTCGTGGTAATCGTGCCCGTAAGAATATGCGGCAAACTGGTAGCTGTCGTCGGACACGTGCTTAGCCGGAGCGTAGTTCATGGCCACGCACACGATGCTTTTAAGTCCCGGAAGCAGCAGACGCGGGTCGAAACGCATGTCGGGATAGTTGTTCATATAGGCCATGCCGGCATTTTTGCCGTCGCCCACCCATCTCTTGAACTGCGCCACAGCTGCGGGTTCAACGGCATCGGCACGTGCTATGCCACAGGCAAAAAAGCCGAGACGCTTGGCCTCGGCTTTTATTTCATTCGAAAGTTCTGAATTCATAACCCTGATCTTTAAGCCATTTCAACGCCGCCGGCAAAGCATAATGCAATTTGTCGATGCTTTTGAGCGAATCGTGAAACGTTATTATCGACCCGTTGCGGGCATACCGCTTTACATTGTCGAGCACATCCTCGGCCGAAAGCCACTTTGAATAGTCGCGCGTTACAAGATCCCACATCACTATGCGATACCTGCGGCGCAGCCAGAAATACTCGCTGTGGCTCATGCAGCCGTGCGGAGGGCGGAAGAGGTGGGCCTGTATCAGCTCGTTGGCGCGGTTTGTATCATGTATATATGTACGCGCGAAATGCTTGAAGCCCCCCAGATGATGATAGGTGTGGTTGCCCACTTGATGCCCGGCCTCTACGATCTGTCGGTACAGATGCGGGTATTTCCGCACATTGTCGCCCACCATGAAGAATGTGGCCTTTATGCCGAAATCGGCCAGAACCTGCAAGATGAAAGGAGTGGATTCGGGTATCGGACCGTCGTCGAAGGTCAGATACACCGAATGCTCATCCTTGTTCATTCGCCAGGTTGCCCGTGGATATAACCAGCGCAACCATTGCGAGGGCTGCTCTATTATCATTGTCCCTGATAAGGCGTGCCGCCCTTTGATATATAGGTTGAATACAACGCGTTGGCAATCTTGATGCGCTTCTCGGAGAGGCTCGGGCTAACGAGTGCCGACATGTCGGCCACCGAATTCAAGATATACAACTGCCGCAGCACATCTTCCTGTGCCATGTTAAACCTGCTGCCCGTGAGCGAGAGGTAATAGTCGGCATATTCCTTGGCATTGTCCCACACCTTGCCGAACAGGCGATTGGCATCGGCCTTGCGGCCAATGAGTGCATAGGCCCTTGCGATGTCGGCTGCACCCGAGAGATAAGTGAGCGGCACATTGTATTCGGGCAGCACCTTCTCGCACTTGCGCAACACTGCCAATGCCTTGTCATACTTCTTTTCGGCAACGAGCTGCAATGCAAGCTGCGCAAAGATATGGCGGTGGGTGTTGCACATGCGCAGCACTGTCTCGTCAAGATAAAGTCCCGGTTTCTCAACACCTCCCCACTTGTAGCGGTTCATTATGTTGTTGTATGTCTTTTCGGTGTCGAAGTTCTTCACGCCCGGCTTGTTGGTTGTGAAGGGAGTGATGCGGTAGGCAAGACCCTCCTGCACAAAATTGTCGCCGAGGTTCATGTAGTTGTCCGACCCCACGGTTGTGGCCACATACAGCGGACGTGTCCAGTTGCATTGGGCAAGCATCTCGAGCATCATGAGGTCGTTCTTGTAGAGAGCGCGTTTGCCTGCGAGCGAGATTACCATTCTGTCGGGAATAGTGTCGCTTGCCATCATCATTCCGCTCTTTCTCACGGCATACTTGTCGATGGTGATGTAGAGAGTGTCGGTGGGAATTACATGCATGTCGCCGTCCTTTGTGCGCACCCAATACTTCATTATGTTTTTCACCTCAAACGGATTGTCGCCAAACTGAGCCTTGGCAGCCGCCGGGTCTTCGCGGTAGTAGTCGAGCACCTGACTCTTCAAGGCAGGCTGCACCTCTACATATTCGTTTGTGCCCGAACAGAAGTCGAGGCGCGGCCATGTGATGGGCACAGAGGGCGACCCGTAGGCCGGACGCCGCATCTGGTCGATATACCAGTCGGTCTGCAGATAGCTCAGGTTGCACACACGGGCATCGGTGCGCACGCCTTCCACCTCTTGGTTGTACCACAACGGGAAGGTGTCGTTGTCGCCGTTGGTGAAGATTATCGGGTTGCCCTTGTCCTGCAGTGTCATGAGATAGTTCTGCCCGTAGTCACGGCAGGTGTAACGGCCGCTGCGGTCGTGGTCGTCCCATGTCTGCGAAGCCATCTGTATGGGGACAAGCAGACAGAGCACGCCGGCCACCGATGCAAGAACAGTCTCGTTGACATGCAGACGCTTCTTGAGCATGTCGATAATGGCCACGACACCAAGTCCACACCATATTGCATAGGCGTAGAACGAACCTGCATAGGCATAGTCGCGCTCACGTGGCTGCTGCGGTGTTTGGTTGAGGTAGAGCACAATGGCCAAACCGGTCATAAAGAAAAGGAAGAACACCACCCAGAACTGGCGTATGCCGCGGCGTCCGCGCCAAGCTTGCCAGAACAAACCGATAAGGCCGAGGATGAGAGGCAGACAGTAGAACACGTTGTGCCCCTTGTTCATCTTCAGTTCGGTGGGGAGCTTGCTTTGGTCGCCGAGCATCATGTCGTCGATAAACGAGATGCCCGTTATCCAGTTGCCGTGCTCCGGTTCGCCGTTGCCTTGCACGTCGTTCTGCCTTCCGGCAAAGTTCCACATGAAGTAGCGCCAATACATGAAATTGCACTGGTAGGAAAGGAAGAACTTGATGTTTTCAAGCATCGTAGGCATCTTCACGTTCACGTTTTCGCCGCAACGGTCGTAGGCCACGGTGTTGCCTTCAACGCCTCCCATCCAGCTTTCGTAGGCCTGGGCATGTGCCGCACTGTGCATGCGCGGGAACAACATGTTCTGTGCATACACGAGCTTGTCCTTGTGGCTCACCACAAAGTAGGAGTCTTTCTCGTTTTTGCTTGCCTTCTCACGACGCTGCCACACGGGTGCGCCCGACTTGCGTTTGGGCACGCACATGTTGCCGTCAACGTCGAATGCCACCTGCGAGGTGTAAGCCTGGCCGTAGAGCAACGGGGTGTCGCCATACTGGTCGCGGCTAAGATAGCTGCCAAGGGTGAATATGTCCTCGGGCGAGTTCTGGTCCATCGGGGGATTGGCCGACGAACGTATCACTATAAGCGCATAGCTTGAATAGCCAATCATAAGCATGAGCATGCAGAGGAGCGCGGTGTTTTTAAAACGCGCCGACACCATCGGCACGAGCTTCTTTGCAGCCTTTTTGCGGTAGTTGAGCACAAACCACATTGCCACCAGCACCACAATGCCGGTGATAGCAGCCTTCCAGCCATAGCCGTAGAACGGAATGCCGAGCATGCCCACGGCAAGCAGGAACGCCAGGTTCTGACGCTTGAAATGCCTGTCTACATAGCTCTCGTATATTGCCCACACTACTATGCCCACGAGGGCGAATATATACACCACCTCGCCCGTGTTGAACGGGCAACCGAGGGTGTTCACAAAGAACAGTTCAAACCAACCGCCCACGGTGATGATGCCGGGCACCACACCATAGAGCACGCCTGCCACGATGACAAACGAGCCGACAAGGGCAAGTAGCGAACCTTTAACCTCGATGTTGGGGAAACGGCGGTAGCAATAAACCAGCACTATGGCCGGGATGCACAGAAGGTTGAGCAGGTGCACACCGATTGAAAGTCCTGTCATATAGGATATGAGCACCAGCCAACGGTCGCTGTGAGGTTCGTCGGCATGGTCTTCCCATTTCAGTATCAACCAGAACACGATTGCCGTGAAGGCCGACGAGTAGGCATACACTTCGCCCTCGACTGCCGAAAACCAGAACGTGTCGCTGAATGTGTAGATAAGTGCGCCCACAAGACCCGAAGCCTCAATTGCAATAAGTTTGCCGAGTGTCATCTCGCTCCAGTCCTTCAATATGAGTTTACGGGCGAGGTGCGTGATGCTCCAGAACAGGAACAGAATGGTGGTGGCACTGAGCAACGCGCTCATGGTGTTGACCATTCTCGCCACCTGCGATGGGTCGTGTGCAAATTGTGAGAAGAGGTTGGCCGTGAGCATAAAGAACGGTGCGCCTGGCGGATGACCTACTTCCAGCTTGTAACCTGTTGTGATAAATTCCGGACAGTCCCAAAAGCTTGCTGTCGGTTCAATCGTTGAACAATATACAAAGGCGGCCACCAAGAACGTGAGCCAGCCAAGCACATTGTTAACTAACTTGTACTGTTTCATTTGTTTTTATTAAAAACTTAAACTTGTTTATCGCAATCGTTTCCCGTAAAATATCGCGACCGCACACAATTGGCTAAACGTCTCCTGCCTACGGGCGCATTCTTAATTCTGCAAAGGTAGCAAAATTAGGCGACAGACACGTTTTTGCCCACCACTGTTAATAAAATTTAGCATTGAAGATATGCAGCCGACACCACCGCAAGCCATGCCCGAAATTCCACGCCAAAGCGCGAACTATGATGGCGCATGCACGGGAATGCAACAACGGCAAACCGTTCTGCCGGATGCCGACGAGGCCACAACAGCAAAGACATACCGCCAAAACCACCGGGAAAGCAGCCGCAAACGCCCCACCCCACAAACACCGACGCTATCAACCAACAAACTTTTTGATTTTCAACGCCTTATCTATCAACCAAAAAGAAGCCTTGTTTACAACGCAAAGAAGGCTTACTTGAGCAGCAAACAAGGCTTCTTTACAGTGCAAACAAGGCTTGTTTGCAACACGAACAACCATTGCCGGAAAATCAAGCACGAAAACATCCAAAAAAAAACGAGGAAACGTACATTTTGTTATGCAAAAAGATTTGCACACTCTGCAAAAAACGATTAACTTTGTAATCGTTATCCTGAATACAATCTTTTTACCTTAAAAAGACTAATACCTATTGAGATAAAATGCCGGCCTCTGTGAAGAGACCGGCATTTGAATTTATTGGTGTCCGGTAAACTTTTTACAAAATCGGGTAACGTATTGGGGGTAATACTGTCGCAAAGGTTTTTGAATGTGGGGCTTACTCTTGCAAGTCGGAGGATCCTCGAAGAGGGCCAATGTGCATAACCGCTGGTGACCGAAGGGAACCTGCGGAT
>CAVKCP010000041.1:18589-19695 GCA_963654815.1 Lachnospiraceae bacterium
CAAAGTTTGCCCCCTTCGGGGACACCTACTAAATGACAAATCCGAAACTTGAGTAACGAATAATGGTCGGAATCTTCTTGTGTAAAAAAAATCCGACCAATATTGGTTGCGGAAGCAGGATTTATTCCACTCTACCATAGGTTGTGACTTGTTGATTGTCAACAGTCGAAGATTTCCAAAACACCCTTGTTTTTCATGAACAAAGAGGTAAGAACAACTTTGTAGTCGTTAATAATGTGTATTTACACAAAATGAACGAGTAGGAATATGGAAATCCATAGAGACGAATTTTGCCAGAAACTAAACTTGGGGCATTCATTCATTGCGAATGTCTTTCCTTATTGGTATGACACATAATCTTTTGCTTATTTCTTTTTCTTCTGCCTGACATATTCACTGGGAGTATTTCCCTCGATGCCTTTGAAAAAACGTCCGAAATGAGAAGGATAGTCAAAACCTAACGAATAGGCAGTCTCTGCCACGGTCTTTCCTGATATGAGCATCTCCTTGGCCAGTCTGACAACATACTTGGCTATATACATTCGGGCATTCTCTCCTGTTTCCTCCTTTATCAAATCTCCAAGATAGTTGGTTGCCACGCATAGTTGTCCTGCACAGAATTTCACCTTTGGCAGTCCCAATTGGTATTGTCGTTCTGCCATATAATAATCATCCAATATATTCTCCAATCTGCTTACGATATGAATTCTTTTTGGGCTTGTAGGCAGTTGGTATTGTTTACGGAACAGCTTGGAGCAAAATACAAGCACCAGTTCGATAGTCTTCTCTATCAGATTGCCGTCTTGCACATCAGTGGCAAGTTCATCTTGCAACATTCTCATCAAATTTGTAATCTGCAAATGTTCCTGTGTATCTATGGTTAAAGCCTCGTTGGTGTGATACTTAAAGAACTCGAAGCGATTTAGCGTTTTCTCAAAATCTTTGCCTTGAAACAACTCTGGACTGAATAGCAAAGCCCACCCTCTACGCTTGAAATATGTTCCATCATCTGATGAGCCTCCAATTTGAGAAGGAGCTACACATACTATGCTATTCTTGGAATAATTATATTGCGCAGAACCATAGGACAGGGTTTCATCGGCATC
>CAVKCP010000042.1:0-3856 GCA_963654815.1 Lachnospiraceae bacterium
ATCATCGCCGAGCACACTACCCTACCCGCCTCTATCGCCACCCTATGGGAGGGTTGGGGCGAACGGCTCTGGTACACCATCGCCTTCCTGCCCGTAGGGCTCAGCGTCGTGCGCGAGGCCGTGAAGAACGCCGTCGAGGGCGACCCCTTCAGCGAGCATACGCTCATGAGTGTTGCCGCCATCGGTGCCTTCGCCATCGGCGAATATCCCGAGGCCGTGGCCGTGATGCTGCTCTACCAGATTGGCGAGGCCCTGCAAGACCGCGCCGTCGACCGCGCCCGCGACAATATCCGCAGTCTGATGGCCCTACGCCCCGACCACACCCGCCTTGTCGCGGCCGACGGCACCGTCAGTGAGGCCGATCCCGAGACCGTCGCCGTAGGACAGACCATAGAGGTGCGTCCGGGCGAGCGTGTCGCCCTCGACGGCACACTCATCAGCCCCTCGGCCGCCTTCGATACCGCCGCCCTCACGGGCGAGGCCCAGCCCCGCACCATCGACACAGGCGAGGAGGTGATGGCCGGCATGATAGCCACAGCCGACATCGTGCGACTGCGCGTCACCCGGCCCGCTGGAGAATCGGCCGTGGCCCGCATCCTCACCATGGTAGAGGATGCGTCGGCCCGCAAAGCCCCAACAGAATTGTTCATTCGACGCTTCGCCCATATCTACACCCCTGCGGTGATGGCTGCAGCCGTGGCCGTGGTCGTGCTGCCGTGGCTGCTCTCACTGGCCGTGCCGGGGATAGACTACGGGTTTGCCACATGGTTTCGCCGCGCCCTGGTGTTCCTCGTCATCTCCTGTCCCTGCGCCCTGGTCATCAGCATACCGCTCGGCTACTTCGCCGGCATCGGCGCCGCCTCGCGCCGCGGCATCCTCTTCAAGGGAGGCGACAGTATCGACCGCCTATGCAGCATCGACACCATAGCCTTCGACAAGACCGGCACGCTCACCACGGGCGAGTTCACCGTGGCCCACACCGAGGGGCTCACCCCCGACGACCTCTGCGCCGTGGCCGCCCTTGAGCGCGGCTGCAACCACCCCATCGCCCGGGCTATCGTAGCCTATGCCGCCAGCAAAGGCATCACACCCACTGCCGCAACCGATCTGCACGACATCGCCGGCTACGGCGTGGAGAGCGGCAAATGGCTCGCCGGCACACTCCGGCTCATGCGTGAGCGCCATATCGATGTGCCGGCATCCCTCGCCCAAGCCGACGGCACCATGGTCGTCGTGGCCCACGACGGACAGTACTGCGGTGTCATCCTTTTGGCTGACACACCCAAGAGCGATGCCCGTCAAGCCCTCGCCGCCCTTGCTCCCCGCCGCACCGAGATACTCTCGGGCGACCGCCAGGCTCTCACCACCCGTCTGGCCGCCACCGTCGGCGCTACCGCTGCACACGGCGACCTGCTGCCCGGCGGCAAGGCCGACCATATAGAGGCGCTGCGCCGCGAGGGACGCACCGTGGCATTTGTGGGCGACGGCATCAACGATGCACCCGCCCTCGCCGCCAGCGATGTGGGCATAGCCATGGGCGCACTCGGGGCCGACACGGCCGTCGAGACAGCCGATGTGGTCATCGCCGACGATGCCCCGTCGAAGGTGGCCGAGGCCATCAGCCTGAGCCGCCGCACCCGCCGCATCGTAAACCAGAATATCGTCATGGCCATCGGTCTGAAACTCCTCGTCATGGTCTTCGGACTCTTGGGATGGGCCAACCTCTGGATGGCCGTCTTCGCCGACTCGGGCGTCGCCCTGCTCGCCGTGGCCAACTCGCTGCGCGTGTTCCGGCACGAACGGGAATAAAAAAAACTCAAATGCCATCTGACCAAGTATGGCGGACAAACGCTTTGCATTGTCCGCCATATTTCGTATTTTTGCACTTCCACTACACATACCCATGACACATACCATCAACGAATACGAAATCATGGCGCCCGTAGGCTCCCGCGAGAGCCTCGCCGCCGCCATACAAGCCGGAGCCGACAGTGTGTACTTCGGCGTGGAACAACTCAACATGCGTGCCCACTCGGCCAACCACTTCACCATCGACGACCTGCACGACATCGCCGCCATCGCCACCCAAAACGGCATCAAGACCTATCTCACGGTCAACACCATCATCTACGGCGAGGAGATCGCCCTGATGCACTCCATCATCGACGCCGCACACGAGGCCGGCATCAGCGCCGTCATCGCCAGCGACGTGGCCGTCATGGACTACTGCAACCGCACGGGCGTGGAGGTACACCTCTCCACCCAACTCAATATCTCCAACATCGAGGCCCTGCGCTTCTACTCCCGCTTCGCCGACGTGGTGGTGCTGGCCCGCGAACTGCGCATGGACCAAGTGGCCGAAATCCACCGTCTGGCCGAAGAAGAACATATCTGCGGACCGTCCGGACGACCCATACGCATCGAGATGTTCTGCCACGGTGCCCTCTGCATGGCCGTCAGCGGCAAGTGCTACCTCAGTCTCGACAACGCCGCAAGGTCGGCCAACCGCGGCGAGTGCATGCAACTCTGCCGCCGCTCCTACACCGTCACCGACAACGAGACCGGCACACAACTCGAGATCGACAACAAGTATGTCATGAGCCCCAAAGACCTCAAGACCATACGCTTCATCGACCGCATGATGGAGAGCGGCGTGCGCGTGTTCAAGATCGAAGGCCGCGCACGCGGACCGGAGTACGTCTACACCGTCGTCAAGTGCTACAAGGAAGCCATCGCCGCCGTGCTCGACGGCACCTACACCGAGGAGCGCAAGGACGAATGGGATGAACGGCTCGCCACCGTCTTCAACCGCGGTTTCTGGGACGGATACTACCTCGGACAACGACTCGGCGAGTGGAACTCCAACTACGGATCAAACGCCACCGAACGCAAGGTGTATGCCGGCAAGGGCATCAAGTACTTCTCGCGCCTGGGCGTAGCCGAGTTTGCCATCGAGGCCGCCGACATCGACAAGGGCGACCGCCTGCTCGTCACCGGACCGACCACGGGCGTGATGTACTTCGACGCCGACGAGATACGCTACGACCTGCAACCCGTAGACCACGCCCTCAAGGGACAGCGCGTGTCGATACCCGTACCCGCCAAGGTACGCCCAAGCGACAAACTCTTCAAAATCGTGAAGACCGACAAGCAGTAAGCCCCACAATCCCCATTTTCCATTTCCACAATTCCCCATCCCCAATTCCCCATCCCCAATCCGACATGGACTATATCTTTGAAACCGAAATGGACGTGCGCGACTACGAGTGCGACATCCAGGGCATCGTCAACAATGCCAACTACCTGCACTACCTCGAGCACACGCGCCACCACTTTCTTGTATCGCGCGGCATCTCTTTCGCCGATCTCCACAACCGTGGCATCGACGCTGTCGTGGCCCGCATGAACCTGCAGTACAAGGCTCCGCTGCGCTGCGACGACCTCTTCCGCTCGTGTCTCAACGTGCGCAAGGAGGGACTGCGCTACGTCTTCTCGCAAGACATCTACCGCAAGGCCGACGGCAAACTGTCGCTCCGCGCCACCACCGAACTGGTATGTCTCATCAACGGACGACTCGGACAGTCGCCCGAGTACGATGCCATCCTTCCCAAGGAAGACTGATAGCACACACGCCATTCCAGGCGTGTTCTATAAATTCCACGCATTGTTAGTGACGATAAAAAAATAACTTGGTACGATTTGAGAACCATAAAATACATATTCAGATGGTTGTCCGGCTCATCTTTTTGGCTGTTTTTGCCTCTCTCATCGGTCACATAGCCCGCTATGCTCCCTCTTCAAAAGACAAAAACATCTCAAAAATATAAGCCGCAAATCATACCAACTTATTTTTTCA
>CAVKCP010000042.1:3933-19606 GCA_963654815.1 Lachnospiraceae bacterium
TATAGCGCAGGGGCTTGCCCCTGCGTTTATGTATTTTACTGAATTTGCCCCTGTAGGGGGCGCATAATTCATTGTGAGATTGAAATATATGCCCTCTACAGGGGCAAAAGAGTGAAGCGCAGATAGATAGGGGCAAGCCCCTATCCTATAATATTCGCCCCTTTCAGGGGCAATTGAGTGCAAACCATGCAATGAGCAAAAATGCGCCCCGTATTTCAGAAATCTTATAAAGAACAGACATTCCATTTTACTTTTTTTATACCAATATTTTACCGGGACACAAATAGATGGGAATATTTATCCATTTCTGCGGTTTCTCATCGGTTTGTAGGTGTATGGTAAGGGCAATTTCCCAAGTTGTATTTTGTCGAAAATTAGGCTTTTTGCCCCTGCTTAACATTACAATTTTGTGCAAAATCGCTTTTTGTGACATTGTGCAAGCGATGCTGTGCGATTGTGACCGATGTGTAAATGCGGTAAAGCATGAAGCCGATAGCCGCAGCGGTTTTGCTGAACATTTGTTAAACGGAACTTGTTCTGAATGCCGTTTCCGTGTTCGGACACATCGTTTTCCGTCGTATGGCTTTTGGGAAATGTTAAGCGCATGTGCCGACAATGTGCAGATTGTAAAACTTATAGGCCGATATTTCTTTCAGTTCGTAATAAAATGCAGTCTGTATAGGGATGTAGTGTTAAAAAACATTTAATTCTGTGCGTCTTTAATAATATTGTTTGGGCTAGCGGCCAATTTACATTAATTTTGCAATCAGATAAAAATAGAATGACGAGATTTGCGCCGTGCAGAAGCCAAACGGCGCGTGAGTTTGCGCTTTTGGAATTTTATATGCGAGGCAACACCCTGTCACAACGTTTATATAATATTGTTGCGCGTGCGCGAGCACTGCCGCGACCGCTCCGTATGGAGCCACGACCTTATGCAATGACCCGTCGCGCACATTCTTGCATCGAACCGTAATCGGAAAAGGGATAATAATAACATTCACAATTTTATAATCAAATCAAGAGAGAGATTTTATGAAAGAAAGACTGACAATGATTCTTGCCTGCCTCTTCCTGAGCATAGGAATGGCATTGGCACAGACACGTGTCACGGGCTTTGTCACGTCCAGTGAGGACGGTGAGCCGGTGATCGGTGCTTCCGTCAAGGTCAAGGGCGCGGCCGTTGGAGCCGTTACCGATGCCGACGGTATGTTCACGCTCGACGTGAAGCCCGGCACAGAACTTACATTTTCTTACCTCGGCATGACCCCGAAGACTGTGAAGGCTTCAAACAACATGCGCGTGGTGCTTAACCCCGACAACACTCAGCTGCAGGAAGTGGTCGTAACCGGTTACGGTTCGGCACGTAAGCTCGGAACAATCGCCGGTTCGGTGGAGAGCGTGAGCAGCGAGAAACTCGGCAACCGCCCTGTTGCCAACATCGGCGACGCTTTGCAGGGACAGGTTTCGGGTGTGCAGGTATTCACCTCATCGGGTGAGCCTTCGGCCACAACTTCTATGCGCGTGCGCGGTGTCAACTCAATCTACGCATCTACAGAACCGTTGTACATACTCGACGGAAGCCAGATTTCGTCGAACACCTTCCTTTCGCTCAACCCCAACGACGTTGAGAGCATGACAGTGCTCAAGGACGCTTCGGCAACAGCCATCTACGGTTCGCTCGCTGCCAACGGCGTTATCATCATCACCACAAAGCGCGGTAAGCTCGGCGAGCAGCCCACTGTAACGGTAGGCGCAATGTACGGTATCTCGCAGCTTGCCAACGACGGCACCACAATGATGAACGCCAACGAGTGGCTCGACCTGCAGGAAATACTCAACCCCGACAACAAGGAAAGCACATCTTTCCAGGCACAGAAGGCTTACTACCGCAAGTATGGACTCTCGACAAACTGGAAGAAGATATTCTTCGGCGAGTCGAAACCCACCTACCAGATTGACGCTTCGGTGCGCGGCGGTTCGCAGTCGGTGAGCTACCTCGTGTCGTTCAACCACTACAACGCACAGGGTATCATGGACGACTCCAACATGCGTCGTGAAACACTGCGCGGCAACATCGATGTTAACGTTAACTCTTGGTTGAAGGTAGGTTCTAACACCAACCTCGCATTCACCAAGTCGGGTACTACTGCTTTCGGTTCTACCGGA
The DNA here is from genome assembly GCA_963654815.1 of Lachnospiraceae bacterium. Taxonomy (GTDB): domain Bacteria; phylum Bacteroidota; class Bacteroidia; order Bacteroidales; family Bacteroidaceae; genus Prevotella. The sequence continues at coordinate 6,103 of CAVKCP010000042.1, forward strand.
AACTCACTTTACAACAAGGCTTTCGCAGCCCGTATGTATCTGCCCACACAGTCATATTATAAGGTGAATGGCCTCAATACCGACGACTATGCCAACTCTACATTCGATGGATATGGCGAACGTCTCTACTATTTCGACCAAATGGGTGTGTACAACCCCTACTGGTTGTCTGAGATTCAGCCCGCAAGCAACGACCGCGTGCGCATCAACGAGAACGTGTTTATCAACGTAAACCCCATCAAGGGCCTTAACCTGCGCTCGGCACTCGGTCTTGACATGAACGACTACCGCTACCACTACCAGTGCTACAACACAATGGACATCGACCAGTATGTGTTCCCCACCGGTTCGGCAAGCGAGTCTTACTCACGCTTCGAGCGCTGGACTCTCACCAATACCGCAGAGTATAAGTGGACAATTGCCAAGAAGCACGACTTCACCTTCCTGCTCGGTCACGAGTATATGACATCGCACGGCGACACATTCTCGGCTTCGGTAGAAGGCCTCGAGGATAACCGTCTGCTTTATCTCAACGCTGCTGCACAGAAATATGTGAGTGTTCCCGGACAGTCGTTCAGCGAGGAGCGTCGCCTTTCGTTCTTCAGCATGCTCAACTACGGCTTTGACGGCCGCTACTTCATCGACCTCTCGCTGCGTCGCGACGGTTCTTCTCTGTTTGCAAAAGACCACATGTGGGGTACATTCGGTGCTGCCGCTTTCCTCTGGAACGTGACTGGCGAGAAGTTCATGCAGGGCACACAGAAGTGGCTGCAAGACCTGCAGTTCCGCGTGAGCTACGGTACAACCGGTAACGCCAACATCTCGGCCAACCAGGCTCTCGGTCTTGTTTCTACATCAGGCAGCTACGAAAACGTGTCGGGTATTGCTCCTGTGAGCTTCAAGAACGACGACCTTTCGTGGGAAAAAGTGTCTACTTTCAACGTAGGCATCTCGGCCAAGTTCCTCAAGCGCTTCGGCCTCGACGTTGAGTTCTACAACAAGAACACCAACGACATGCTCGTGCAGAAGCCCGTTTCTTGGACAACAGGTTTCTCTTCGAAATATGCCAACGTTGCTTCAATGCGCAACACCGGTGTTGACTTCACCATCAGCGCCGACATCATCAAGACCAAGGACTGGTATTGGACAGTGAAGCTCAACGGCAACTACAACCACAACGAAATCACAAAGCTCTTCACCGGCACCGACAGCTACGACGTGTCTGACCTCGTGCACCTCGAGAAGGGCCACGCTTATGGCGAGCTCTATTTCGTGCGCTGGAGCCATGTTGACCCCCGCGACGGTATGAACGTTTGGCTCGACAAGGACGGCAACGAAACAAAGGTGTATGACGAGAACAACCGCGTGCTCACAGGCAAGCAGGTAGTGGCTCCCTGGTCGGGCGGTTTCTCTACCACCGCTTCTTGGAAGGGCATCCAGCTCGACGTGCAGTTCACCGGCATGTTCGACCGCTACATGATGAACAATGAACGCTACTTCACAGAGAACCCGACATTCGGTTCTAGCTACAACCAGTCGAAGGTGATGACCACAATATGGCAGAACCCCGGCGACGTGACAAAGATTGCCTGCGCCGACTCTGAGCGTCACTTCGACACAAGCCTCGTTGAGAACGCAAGCTATGTGCGCTTGAAGTTCCTGCAGCTCTCTTACTCACTGCCGCAGAACTGGCTGCAGCCCACACACTTCCTCAAAGGCGTTAAGGTTTACTTCGTAACTCGTAACCTCTTCACCATTACAGGCTACTCCGGCTACGACCCCGAGGTTGACGGATTCTCGACAATCGGCGACTATCCCAACACCCGCCAGTTCTCGTTCGGAGCACAGTTAACATTCTAATCAAACATTCAGCGAATATAAGATATGAAGAAAATATATTTAATGCTTGCATTGGCTGCCGGGATTCTCACATCGTGCGAACTGGAGACCGCCACAAAAGGCTACCTGCCCGACACCGAAGCACTTCAAAATCCGACAAACTTCAAGGCTGCGCGCGTGTCACTCTATGCCTCGCTCAAAGGTTGCGTGCTTGGCGACGCTTTCTGCTCTTCGCCTGAGCTGCAGGCCGACTGCTTCAACGCCGTGTCGGGTTTCAGCAACACTCTTAGCGACATGTACCGTTGGGAGTTCACAACACAGAGCAGCTCGTTCTCGTCGGTCTACGGCAGCTGCCAGGGTCTGATTGCACTTGCCAACTGGATTATCGACGGCTACAACAGCGCTGATACCAGCAATGAGAATATTTTCGCACCAAGACCCACAACCAACGGTTCGCTCGACACCGACAAGGGTCTGCTCGTAGCCCGCAAGGCAAAGGGAGAGGCTTTCTTCACCCGTGCCTACGGACTGTTCAACCTCGTGAAGTATTTCTCGCCCGCCTATGAGGAAAGCAATGCCGACGAGGCCAACCTCGGCGCATCTTACATGCTCACCTACAATCCTTCAGTTTCTGAAAGCGAGTATCCTGCACGTAAGACCCTTAAGGAAACCTACCAGCAGATTTACAACGACCTCGACAGTGCCGACCTTTACATCAATCAGGCCGGAACAGCACGTTGCCAGTATATCTCGGTTGACGCTATCTCGGCACTCCGCGCTCGCGTTGCACTCGCTTGCCATGACTGGGAAACTGCCTACGAGTCGGCTGTTACTATCATCGACGGCGGCAACTACAACCTCGCAGCAAGCGACACTGAGCTGCAGTATCTGTTCAACTACGACGGTGTGAACGTAAATGCCGGAACTATCGGTTCTACCGAGGCTATCTTCCAGCTCTCTACCTCTTCGGCAAGCGACCTGCCCGGCGGATCGGGTGGCGCACGCTACTTGCCCTACCAGGAAGGTTCAGTGCCCGACTATATCCCCACAAAGACCTTCCTCGACATGTATAGCGACGACGACTACCGCAAGCAGGCTCTGTTCTATCAGAAGACCATTGCCACCACAACCGGTACTGCCGGAACTGTATATCTGTTCAACAAGTTCTGCGACCACGGCTATCTCTACCTCGCACTCAGTGCAAGCGAGTCGGCACGTTTCGCTCACGAGCCCATGATGTTCCGCATCGCCGAGATGTATCTCATCGCTGCCGAAGCAGGAGCACAGCTTGGCTACTCAGATGCCAAGTACTATCTTGAGGATCTTCAGGAGGCACGCATCGCAGGCTACGAAGCTCCCGACCTCTCGACAAAGGAGAAGCTCATGGCTGAAATACAGGACGAGCGTTGCCGCGAACTCGTTGGCGAAGGTTTCCGTCTGTTCGACCTGAAGCGCTGGCACCTGCCCATCAAGCGCGGTACACCGCAGCAGCGCGACCTCTGCTCGCTCCCCGGCACCAACACCACCGACATGTCGGTAGCTGCCGACAACAAGCGCATGACATGGCCTATACCTAAGCAGGAGAAGGACGTGAACAAGAACATCGTGCAGAACCCCGGATGGTAAGCAGTTGCCGCATGGCGTAAATGAAGAAAACAAATCAAAGAACATTTAATCAGAGTACAAACATGAAATATATAAAATTGTTCATGATTGCCGCAGCTACGGTTTTCTGCGCAGCTTCTTGCTCCGACGACGAAAACTACAACACTACCGGCAAGACGACAATAGAGTTTGAGAGCACCGCGATAACCGTGGATGAGAACACCGACCTGTTCGACGTTCCCGTGAAAGTGAGCGGCGCACGCAACGGAAAGGTGCGTTTCGTCATCAAGACCGAAGAGGTGGGCGAGAACCCCGCCAAGGAAGATGTGAACTACATGGTGACTTCGAAGACCATCAGCCTCAGTGCCGACACTCTCACAAGCAGCACCATGAACGTTCAGGTGAAGGCCGTTGACGACCGTAACATGAACGCCGACCGCACCTTCAAGCTCACCATCGTGTCGGCCGACGGTGCTACAATCGGCACCAACAGCAGCGTGACGGTGACAATAAAGGACAACGACACGTCGTATTTCAACATCTTCAGCGGCGAATGGAAAATCACCGGTAAGTTCCACTACACCGGCGACGACGGCAAGACTTATGTTAAGGAGTTCAGCCAGAACATGTCGATTAGCTCGCCTTCGGATGAGGAAAACTTCGAGTATCGTCTCTATGCTTACATTGCGAGCTGGTCGGTGCCCAACGTTCCCCTCACACTGTCCTATGAGTTCCCCATACGTTACCGTTACATCCCGTCTACAAAGAAAGGAACGTTCGCTTTCGAGTCGGGCGTTGAAGCTGCTTCAAACGACTATTACGGTTTGGCATGGTCGTTCAACAAGTGGGCTAACGGAACCATGGCACGCGGCAACTTCTCGGCCAGCTGGACTCCGACAGAGGACAACTCAGTGCCCGATGTCATCGAGTTTGACACGGCTGACACACTGGCAATCCTCGAGACCGGTTACGGCGTAGGCATCCAGTATGGTTGCATAATGAGCGACGTGAAGATAAAGCGCCGCAAATAAGCGGCTACGCATAAGCTGTTTATAGCAGTTTACTGACGAAACGGCAATCTCCAGAGCGGGTTGACAGGGTCGTGCAAACGCTTCTGTCAACCCGCTTTCGCCTTTCGCGCGGTGCTCCCGCACTGTGGAAGAGGCACACGGAGGGCCGCAACAATGCAAACAATTTACAAACCAAATACCAATATGAAAAGAAATCTTCTCACAATCGCGCTCGTCGCAGGTGTGGCCCTGTCTATGCAGGCTCGCCAGCGCACACTCGGCGAGATGCGCCAGGCCGCTGCCGGAGTGCTCGCCGTGACCAGCGGCGTGAAGGGCGCACCGTTTAATGCGGCATCGCTCAAGGTGCTGCACCAGGCATCGCAGCTCACTGTGATGGGCACCGACAACGGCGGCTTCGCCGTAATATCCAACGACGATGCGTTCACTCCCGTGCTCGGCTACTCCGACCAGCCCTATGGCACTGAGCATGCACCGGGATTCGTGTGGTGGATGGAGACGATGGAAAAGTCGCTCGCCAACGCACTTGCAACCGGCAATACCGACCTGACCGTGCGCCGCGACGCTTCCTACAAGTCGTCGGTTGACGAACTCATCACCGCACGTTGGGGACAGGACACGCCTTTCAACAACCTCGCGCCTTCCTACACCGAGAACGGCGAGCAGAAACATTACGTCACCGGTTGTGTGGCAACGGCAATGTCGATGATTATGCGCCACCACAAATATCCTGAGCACGGAATGGGCAAGCGTCAGTATCGCTTCACTCCGGGCGACGGTTCGTCGGGTGCCATGACTCTCTCGGCCGACTTCGAGAACACCTACTACGACTGGGACAACATGATCGACGAATATACAGAGGGCAACTACACCGATGCACAGGCCAACGCCGTGGCAACACTCATGTATCACTGCGGTGTTGCCGTGAAGATGACCTACACATCGACGGGTAGCGGAGCTTATTCGTCGGAGGCTTGCAAGGCCTTGCGCAACTATTTCCGCTACAACGGATATATAAAGGTGTATTCGCGCACCTACTTCCCGAAGGACGAATGGATGAACCTTATTTACCGCGAACTCAATGACGGTTGCCCCATTCTCTACGGAGGACAGTCAACCGGCGGCGGACATGAGTTTATCCTCGACGGCTACAACGAGCAGAACCTCATACATGTGAACTGGGGATGGAACGGAACCGACAACGGTTTCTTCGACATCGCTGCACTGCACGGCTATTCAACAGGTCAGGAACTCGTGGAAATGCGCGATTCTACCGACACGCGTTTCAACGGATACTACCGCTCGCTTTGGGGTTCTGACCAGAACCTGCGCGTTGCCAAGAACGGCACCACGGCTGTAACGGTGAACTGCGATGCTATCTATCAGATGGATCTTGACGATTTCACCGGCAATATCGACGTGGTGGCAATGAACCAGGAGAACGGCGAAGTGACCTATCTCGCGCGTGTTATCTCGTTCACCCGGCAGCAGATGCGCTACGGAACAAGCGTGAGCAACGTGTCGGCTTCGGTGGGCGGCCTGCCCGACGGCACCTACCGCATCTACCTCGCATCAATGTCTACACTCGCAGGTAAGGAAGACAAGGAGTATCAGCCGGTGCGCTCGTCGGAGTCGGTGGCCAACAGCTACATCGTGGTGATTGAAGGCGGAGTTATCAAGTCGCTCAAAATCGACCGCAGCGGCAACTGGACTGCCACAGGCATCGCTGACATTACCGACAACACCCCGGCCTACGGCGACAATACTGTGCGCGTGTTCGACACGGCCGGACGCATGGTGTATTCGGCTCCGCGCGCTGCATTCAATATTAATAATGTGGAAGCAAAGGGCGTGCTCGTAGTGAAGAACGGCACCGAGACAAAGAAAATCATACGCCAGTAACGGCGGCTACTTGACGCACGGCGGGTTTTCTTGCTATAAGGGAAACCCTCCGCGCAACAGGCCGGACGCATGGATGCCTTGAAAGTGGCAACCGCGCGTCCGGCTTTTTCGTGCCCGTAAGTCAAGTGCGGCATCCCTATTGCGATGCCTGCGGCACTGCTCCATTTGCCGGGCAATACCGAAATAATCGGCAGTTTTTTTTGTTTTTTGCCATAATTACAGTATTTTTGCAGATGATAGGTGCGGTGTAAAAACTCGCGCCGCACCGTCTTATGCGATAATATAAAAACCTATTGTATGCAAACAAGATGTCATCTGTCGGCGCTCATACATGAGCAGGCAAAGAAATATGGCGACCGCGAAGCCCTCCTCTACAAGGATTTCGGCGGCTCGAAATGGAAAAGCGTGTCGTGGAAGATATTCTCATTGCGTGTGAAGCAGGTGAGCAACGCCTTCCTCAATCTTGGTCTGAAACCGCAGGAGAGCATTGCCGTGTTCTCGCAGAACTGCGCCCAGTATCTCTATACCGACTTCGGGGCCTATGGCGTGCGTGCCATCTCTATTCCGTTCTATGCCACAAGCAGTGAGCAGCAAATACAATATATGGTGAACGACGGTGGGGTGCGCTTCATGTTCGTGGGCGAACAGGAACAGTATGACAAGGCCCACCGCGTGTTTGCACTGTGCCCCACGCTCGAGCGCATCATAGTCTACGACCGTAGCGTGCGCATAAGCAGCCACGACCCCAACGCCCTTTACTTCGACGATTTCATAGCCCTCGGCAAAAACCTGCCCCGGCAGAGCGAGGTGGAAAACCTCTGGCGCGAGGCCAACGACGACGACCTGTGCAACATTCTCTACACCAGCGGCACCACAGGAGAGAGCAAAGGCGTTATGTTGAGCTACGGACAGTATGCTGCCGCACTCAAGGCCAACGACGAGTGTGTGCCAATTTCCGACCGCGACAGCATAATAAGTTTCCTGCCCTTCACCCACATCTTCGAGCGTGGATGGGCTTATCTCGCACTGAGCGAGGGCGCGCGCATCATCATCAACACCAATCCCCACGACATACAGCAGTCTATGCGCGAAACACATCCCACCTGCATGTCGGCCGTTCCGCGTTTCTGGGAAAAGGTATATCAGGCCGTGCTCGACAAAATCGACCGTTCGTCGGCCATGCAGCAACGCCTGTTCCGCCATGCACTCGCCGTGGGACGCAAATACAACATCGAATGTCTGAGCCGTGGCAAACGCCCGTCGCTCGCCCTCGCACTTGAATATCGCCTCGTCGACCGCAGCATTCTGCGCCTTGTGCGCAAGCAGATAGGTCTTGAAAAGCCCAACATCTTCCCAACGGCCGGCGCAACGGTGTCGCCCGAGGTGGAGGAGTTTGTGCATTCGGTGGGCATTGGCATGGTCGTGGGCTACGGCTTGACCGAAAGTCTTGCCACCGTGTCGTGCGACCATCTTGACGAAGGTTACACCGTAGGGTCGGTGGGTCGCCCCATAAACGGGATAAAGATAAAGATTTCAGACGACGGCGAGGTGCTGCTCAAAGGCCCGACAATCACGCGAGGCTACTACAAACGCGATGCCGCCAATGCCGCTGCCTTCGATGCCGACGGATATTTCCACACTGGCGATGCAGGCTATCTCAAGAATGGCGAACTGTTTCTCACCGACCGTATAAAAGACCTTTTCAAGACTTCCAATGGCAAGTATATTGCGCCGCAAATGGTTGAATCGCTCATACTCGTTGACAAATATGTTGACCAGGTGGCCGTCGTGGCCGACCAGCGCAAGTTTGTCTCGGCACTTGTCGTGCCTGAGTTCCGCCTCGTAGAGGAGTATGCACGCGCCAATGGCATAGCTTTTGAAAGTCGCGAAGACCTCTGCGCCAATCCCAAGGTGCACGCCATGATGATGGAACGCATACAGACTCTGCAGCAGCAACTTGCCCACTATGAGCAGGTGAAGCGCATAACGCTCATCGCCCACCATTTCTCAATGGAGTCGGGCGAACTTACCAACACCCTGAAAATGCGCCGTCCGGTGATTTATGCCAACTTCAAGGACATCATCGACAAGATGTATGAGGAATAGGCTGCGGCATGTCAATGCCGCAATGAGCATGAACGACAGGATTGTGAAAGGGTGATACTAAGATTTAGAAAATAAATAAATAAATGATAACAGCCGACCAACTGAAAGATGTAATGGAGCGTGCCGACGCGCTCAACCACTATTTGAATATCGACCAAAAGAAAGTGGAGTTTGAAGAAGAACAACTCCGCACCCAGGCACCCGATTTCTGGGAAGACCCGAAACGTGCCCAGGAACAGATGAAAAAGGTAAAGGGACTCGAAAAATGGATAAACGGATACCGCGAGGTGCGGCAGTTTGCCGACGAGCTCCAGCTCGCCTTCGAGTTCTGCAAGGACGGTATGGTGGGCGAAGACGAGGTTGATGCCGACTACGCAAAAGCTGTGAAGGCCATTGAAGACCTCGAACTCATGAACATGCTGCGCCAGAAGGAAGACCCAATGGACTGCGTGATGAAGATAAACTCAGGGGCTGGCGGCACCGAAAGCCAAGACTGGGCGCAGATGCTCATGCGTATGTATATGCGATGGGCAGAGGCTCACGGCCATAAAGTCACCATATCCAACCTTCAGGAAGGCGACGAGGCCGGAATAAAGAGCGTGACAATGGAGATTGAAGGAGGCGACTATGCCTACGGATTTCTTAAAAGCGAGAACGGAGTGCATCGTCTTGTGCGCGTCTCGCCGTTCAATGCCCAGGGCAAACGCATGACCAGTTTCGCCAGCGTCTTCGTATCTCCGCTCGTCGATGACACCATCGAAGTGTATGTCGATCCCGCAAAACTGTCGTGGGACACCTTCCGTTCAAGCGGCGCAGGAGGTCAGAACGTGAACAAAGTAGAGTCGGGTGTGCGTCTGCGCTACTGGTACACCGACCCCGACACGGGCGAGGAAGAGGAAATCCTCATCGAAAATACCGAAACGCGCGACCAGCCAAAGAACCGCGCCAAGGCGTTGCTCTTGCTCAAGAGCCAACTCTACGACCGTGCAATGAAGAAACGCCTTGAGGCCCAGGCCAAGATTGAGGCAGGCAAGAAGAAGATAGAGTGGGGAAGCCAAATACGCAGTTATGTGTTTGACGACCGCCGGGTGAAAGACCACCGCACCAATTACCAGACCGCAGATGTGGACGGGGTGATGGACGGAAAGATAGACGATTTCATCAAGGCATACCTTATGGAGTTTCCCGTCACCGACGAAGAATGACCTTCCGGCTGCTTGATTAAGAAGCCGGAACACCTATATTGAAACAAAAAGGAAACCTAAAAAATCAGAAGACTATGAGCCAGAAAAGTAAAATTAACCGTGCCCGCAGAGAGGCCAACCAGGAGAAAGAGGGAAAGAAAGTAATGGAGTGGTTGATAGGAACCCTCGTAGTGCTGTTCATTGTGGTGCTCGTGGCAAGCATGATGTTGCAATGAGCGGTCTTGAAATAGAACGCAAGTTCCTCGTAAGGCGCGGCCTCGACTTCAAAGGCGCAGCCTCGTCGTGCAGCCATATAAGGCAGGGCTACATGCCATGTGAGTCGGCTACGGTGAGGGTGCGCACGCGTGACGACCGCGCCTACCTTACTATTAAGGGGCGGTCAGACCGTGCCGGGCTTTCACGATATGAATTTGAAACCGAGATTACGCCCGATGAAGCCACCCATCTGCTTGCCCTCTGCCGTGGCGGGGTTGTTGACAAGCACCGATGGCTCGTGCCTTGCGGTGGACATACGTTTGAGGTGGACGAGTTTCACGGCCTAAACGACGGCCTAGTGATTGCCGAAGTTGAACTGTCGAGCGAAGACGAGGCTTACGACAAGCCTTCTTTCATTGGCCAGGAGGTCACCGGCGACCGCCGTTTCTACAATTCCCATCTTCTTGCGCACCCTTATTGCGAGTGGCGCGCCACCATACCAGAAGAATACCGATAGCTGCCCCCACGGTGGAACCTATGGCATCGGCTGCAAAGTCAAACCAGTCGCCGCTGCGCATTCCGCCAGTGCATGTGGCTTGCAGCACTTCGATGAGCCCGCCCATGGCTGTGGGTGCGACCCAGGCAAGCAGAAACAGCTTCGTTGCCGAGAATTTGTTGTGTCGCCGCACATACTCAAACCATATCGTGGCACATGTGCCTGCATACATGGCCACATGCACCCACTTGTCTATCATTGTGACATTATCGAGCGGAGTCTGCGGTATTTTTGCAAAGCACAGCACCCAAATGAATGCGATGTAGAGGCAGGAAATGGGGTAATTCCTTACCAAATGTTTTGTGTAATTCATATTTGCTTTCAGTTTTAATGCAAAAGTAGATAATTTTTTATACTTTTGCAGCGTATTAGTCTTTTATTTTTTGAACATGAAAGAAGAAAGAGTAAATTTCGGAAGCAAACTAGGAATGGTTTTGGCCACGGCCGGTTCGGCTGTCGGTTTGGGCAACGTGTGGCGTTTTCCCTATATGGTTGGGCAAAACGGCGGTGCCGCCTTCATTGTAATATATGTGTGTTGTGTGTTGCTGCTCGGCATTCCCTGCATGGTGAGCGAGTTCATCATCGGGCGTCATGGTGCGTCGAACACAGCCCGAGCCTATTCGCGAATGTCGGGTGGTAGCTACTGGAAGATAGTGGGCTACATGGGCGTTGTCACCGGATTTCTAATCACCGGCTACTATGCCGTGGTGTCGGGATGGTGCCTGCAATACATCTTCGCCTCGGCGGCAGGCAGTCTTCGGGGCGATGCCGGCTATGTGGCGCGTTATTTTGCCGAGTTCTCATCGTCGCCGGTACGCCCTGTCTTGTGGACGGTGGCAATACTCGTCATCACCCATTTCGTTATAATCCACGGCGTGCGCGGCGGCATTGAGCGTGCTTCGAAGATGCTCATGCCCACGCTTTTCATCCTGCTTTTGGTTGTGGTAGTGGCATCGTGTTTGCTGCCGGGGGCATCTGCGGGCATCGCTTTCCTATTGCGTCCCGACTTCTCACAGCTCAACCGCAGCGTGTTCCTTGGTGCGTTGGGCCAGTCGTTCTATTCGCTCAGTCTTGGCATGGGTTGCCTTTGCACCTTCGCCTCCTATTTCTCACGCCAGACCAACCTCTTGAAGTCGGCCGTACAGATTTCAGTCATCGACACTATGATAGCAGTTCTTGCCGGACTTATGATATTCCCGGCGGCGTTTTCGGTGGGCGTAAATCCCGGAAGTGGCCCATCGCTCATCTTCATCACCCTTCCAAACGTGTTCCAGGAAGCGTTTGGCGGCATGCCACTGGTGGGCAGCATCGTGGCTGTCATGTTCTATGCGCTGCTCAGTCTTGCGGCCCTCACCTCGCTCATCTCGCTTCATGAAGTTTCCACGGCGTTCTTGTTCGAGGAAATGCACATTTCGCGCAAGCGCGCTGCTGCCATTGTCACCGCTGTGTGCTGCGTCATCGGCATGTTCTGTTCGTTGTCGCTCGGCGCGTGTGACAGTCTTACGGTGTGCGGCAAATCGCTTTTCGACGTGTTCGATTTCGTCACCGGTCAGGTGCTTCTTCCCGTTGGAGGATTCCTCACCTGCATATTCCTCGGATGGTTTGTGCCCAAGAACATCGTGCACGACGAGTTTACCAACTGGGGGCTCCTGCGCGGTTCGCTCTACGGTGTCTACCTGTTCTGTGTGCGGTTTGTGTGTCCGGTGTGCATTCTGTTGATATTCCTCAACCAGTTTGGCATAGTCTGATCCCTGCCGCCAATCCTTAATGCCTATGTTTATAAAAGAATTTTTCTATCTCAACCGTAACGACCGCCGAGTGATATATGTGCTTGCTGCCGTGGCACTTGTTGCCGTGCTTCTCACTGTATGGCTTGGCGGCGGTGGAGAAACATCTCCGTTGACGGCTGCCGACAGCCTCTCTATTGTCAAGAAAGACAGTGTAGCCAAGTCTAACGGCAAGGGCGATGCCGGAGGTTACGCCGTGGAAGAGCGCAAGATTGAGCTTTTCGATTTCGACCCCAACACCGCCGACAGCACCCAACTGCTGCGCCTTGGCCTCAGTCCGGGGCAGGTGCGTTGCATATACAAATACAGGGATCGCCACGGCAAGTATTCAAAGCCGACAGATTTCGCCCGCGTTCCGGGACTTACCGTTGGAGAATACCGTGCTCTTGAGCCCCACATAAAGATTTCTGCCGACTATCTGCCTGCGGCATCGGTCATTGCCGCCGAACCAATCGAAATTCGGCGCGACACTATGCGCTACATCCCGAAGATGCAACAAGGCGAGCATCTCGCGCTGAATACTGCCGACACCACTGCATTGAAGCGCGTGCCCGGTGTGGGAAGCTATTTTGCGCGGCAGATAGTGAAGCTTCGCGATAGATTGGGAGGCTTTGCCAGCAAGTCGCAGCTCTTGGAGATAGAACAGTTTCCGCAGCAGGCATTGCCCTATTTCGAGGTTGATGCCGGCAATGTGCACAAGCTCAAAGTCAACAGGCTCACGCTTCCGCAGTTGCGCAGCCACCCCTACATCAATTTCTACCAAGCCCGTGCTATAGTCGATTTCCGCCGTCTGCGCCGTGATTTGGTTGGCATGTCCGACCTTCGGCTTATGAAGGAATTCTCCGAAGCCGACCTCCAACGGCTTGAACCCTATCTCGAATTCTGACCCTTATCCACATAACGCGTCCTGCCCCGAAGCCTTATTGTCAAGACTCCGGGGCAGGACGCGTTTTTTGTTTTATTGGTGTCCGGTAAAAACTTTGCAACGAGTGAGTCCCGTAGGGACGACAGATTATAGCGCAGGGGCTTGCCCCTGCGTTTATGGATTTCACTAAAATTGCCCCTGTAAGGGGCGCATAATTCATTGTGATATTGAAATATACGCCCCCTGCAGGGGCAAAAGAAAGTAATGCCTAATAGATAGGGGCAAGCCCCTATCCTATAATATGCGCCCCTTTCAGGGGCAATGGATGTCAAACCTTGCAATGGGCAAAAGTAACCCCGTGTTTTCTGAAACCTTATAAGGAACAGACATTCCACGTTTTACAATGTTAGACCAAT
>CAVKCP010000043.1:0-19299 GCA_963654815.1 Lachnospiraceae bacterium
GGGGCAAGCCCCTATCCTATAATATGCGCCCCTTTCAGGGGCAATGGATAGCAAACCGTGCAAAGCGCAAAAGTAAGCCCCGAGTTTTCAGAAATCTTATAAAGAACAGACATTCCACGTTTTACAATGTTAGACCAATATTTTACCTGACACCGATAATAAAAAATTGACGATTTTCTTCGATGACACTCCATAATCGGCTAAAATGCAAGAAATATCCTATTTTTCGTAAAAAATATCCTAACAAAAAAGTGCCTGCCGCCAGTAACTTTGCAGCAGAACCAGTAGCTCCCGACACACAGTGCGGAGACGAAAGAGAGACTTAACAATTAACACATGTCCAACAACATTCTTCTGGCAGCCAACCACTGCCTGGAGGATAAAAAAACATTCGATTATGAAAAACAAATTACTAAAATTCTTCAACAGCGTCATGCTGATGCTTGTTGTCACATTTGCGGGTGCTTTGCATGCCAAGGCACAGGTGACTTACGGATTGCAGATTGCAGGAGTTGAAGTTACAAGCGAAAACTGTAATGACTTGAGCGTGATTCCGGGCGTGAGCGGAACGATGAAATTCAACCCCGACACCAAGACGCTCACACTCAACAATGCCTCAATCAATTATACAGATGTCGAAAACTTCGGAACAAATAAACAATGGCACACTCCTATTTACAACAGAAAGATAGAGAACCTCATAATAGAAATAAAAGGTGAATACAATTCCATCACAACCGAGTCTGAAGGTATTGATATCGACCGTAAAACAACAATTAATGGAGGGGGGACTATCAACATAGAAGCTGGAAATGAATCGGGCTCCATTTCTGCAATAGCCGACCTTACAATTGCCAACTGTGCGCTCTTCACCAATCAGAGTATCAGTGGAATGAGCGGTCAATCTATCACCATACGCAATGCCAAAATAGAGTCGGGAGGAATTTACAGTTTCGGTTCACTCACGCTTGACGATTGTAAAATCACAAATCCCACCAATGCTGTATATGATACGACATTAAGAGCTATATCGGTAAACGGAAAAGAAGTACAACATGTGGAAATTGAACCCGTTTACGACCTACAAATTGCCGGTGCTAATGTTACTTACGAAAACTGCGATGACCTAAGCGTTATTTCTGGCGTAAACGGAACGGTGAAATACAATCCATACACCAAGACGCTCACACTCGAAAATGCCTCGATAGACGTTTTTGATGTTGGCATTAGAAATGCATCTGTCAAAGACCTCAAAATAATGGTAAAGGGAACGAACTATGTTTCGACTATCAAAGGAATTGACGACGGATTTGATGCTGTCGGTTTACGCAAATCAACTACTATCACCGGAGGTGGAGTGTTAAATTTGGAAGCAGGCATGGGCAGTGGCATTGGTTTGAGCTATAACGCATCGCTTCTTATTGAAAACTGTACGGTGAACGCCAAAGGCACTTGGGGCATTTCCGGCCCTGGAAATGTTGAGAGCGAAATACTAACCATACGCAATGCCAATGTTACGGCAGAGGGATACCGTGGTTCTATCAGCGAAATAAGATCATTAATTCTTGAAGGCTGCCAAATTTTAAGCCCTGACGGTGCTGCGTTTGACCGTGACCTGACTGGCGTGGCACTTGATGGAGAAATTGTAACAAGCAAGATTGTGATAGGTGAAACAGCGCTCTATGATGTTGTGCTTATTGACTATGGCCCCAGCAAAATAAACGCCATCAAAATTACAAGAGAAGTCACAGGACTCGGACTCAAGGAAAGCAAAGACCTTGTAGAAAGTGCTCCGTGCGTAGTGCTTGAAAACCTAAAGAAAAGCGAAGCGCAGGCAATATGCGACAAATTTACCGAAATTGGCGCCACAGCCTATATTTACATTCACGGCACATGGGACCCGACTGGCATAGAAACCGTTGAAGCCAACACTGCCTACAAGGGCAAACGGGGAATATACAGCATAGGCGGAATTTATCTCGGCAATGACATGGATGCCCTGCCAAAGGGCATTTACATAAAAGACGGAAAGAAAGTGGTAAAGTAATGCCCAGAAACTGCCCGTAACCACTCATGGCTCACGGCAGAATGCACACGGCACCAATCCGGCACACAAAGCACGGGTTGGTGCTTTTTTTGTTTGCAACATTTGGCATTATCGCCCTATTTGGCTAACTTTGCAACAAATATCAACATTTGTAACAAAGCATTTCGAGTTAAGTAGGTGTTCAAAATTATTTGACATGGATATGCGCCTTATTTTTGGTTGTATGTTCGGGTTGAAGAGGGAGTGTAGCGGGCTACACGACCGATGAAAGCCGGGCATACAGCCAAAAAGAAAGTGCAGAGACATGTCAAAGTATAATAAACATCTGCTGACATATAAGTATATACGAATTATTTTGAATACCTACTTATGAAAATTCTTTTATTAGGCAGCGGAGGCCGCGAGCACGCACTGGCATGGAAAATTGCCCAAAGCGAAAAAGTGGAAAAGCTCTACATTGCACCGGGAAATGCCGGTACTGCACAATGCGGAGAAAATGTGGCAATTGCCGCCGATGACTTTGAAAGTCTGAAATCGTTTGTTGTGGAGAACGGCATCGGCATGGTTGTCGTAGGCCCGGAAGACCCGCTGGTGAAAGGCATATACGACAACTTCAAGAGCGACGCACGCACTGCCGACATCGCCGTAATAGGACCGTCGAAAGCCGGAGCCGAACTGGAAGGGTCGAAAGACTTTGCCAAGGGATTTATGAAACGCCACGGCATACCGACTGCAAAATACCAGACATTCAACGGCACCAACATTGAAGAAGGACTGAAATTTCTTGAAACGCTCAACCCACCCTATGTGCTGAAAGCCGACGGACTTTGCGCCGGAAAGGGCGTATTGATTCTGCCCACGCTCGAAGAAGCACAGAAAGAACTGAAGGAGATGCTCGGCGGAATGTTTGGCAACGCATCGGCAAATGTCGTGATTGAGGAATTTCTCGACGGCATTGAATGCTCGGTGTTTGTACTTACCGACGGCAAGAACTACAAGATTCTGCCCGAAGCAAAAGACTACAAGCGCATAGGCGAGCACGACACAGGCCTGAACACAGGCGGTATGGGAAGCGTGTCGCCAGTGCCTTTCGCCGACAAAGAGTGGATGGGAAAGGTGGAAAATCGCATCATTCGCCCCACGGTGGATGGTTTGGCCGAAGAAGGACTCGACTATAAAGGCTTCATCTTCTTCGGACTCATCAACGTGAAAGGCGAACCTATGGTGATAGAATACAACTGCCGTATGGGCGACCCCGAAACCGAAAGCGTAATGCTGCGCATAAAGTCGGACATCGTAGACCTTTTCGAGGGCGTGGCCAATGGCGACCTCGACAAGCGCAGCATAGAGTTTGACGACCGTTCGGCCGTGTGTGTGATGCTCGTTAGCGGCGGTTATCCGCAAGCCTACAAGAAAGGCTACGAGATAGAAGGACTGGATGATGTTGAAGGATCGATAGTGTTCCACTCGGGAACAGCCTTGAAAGACGGGAAAATCGTGACCAACGGCGGACGCGTGATTGCCGTAAGCTCTTACGGTGAAAACAAGGAGCAGGCTCTGCGCAAATCGTTTGAGGAAGCGCAAAAGATAAAGTTCACCGACATGTATTTCCGCAAGGACATAGGTGCCGACCTTTAACGCACACGACAACAGACAAAAGCGAAGTGAAGTCCCGACGGGCTTCCTTCGCCACATTATATAATAATGTAAAGCGGAAATGTGATGCACAACATGACTTGTGCCGACATTTCCGCTTTATACACAACCAAAGGAATAAAGGTGGGGCATGAAAATTCCCACCGCAAACAAACGATAAATTGTGGGTTGCGCTTTAAATTTTTAGAACCCACCTAAAAGAAGTTTTCGGTGACAACGAAAAGACTACAAAACAAGATAGCAGAAAGCAAGTTTGCCTTGCCCGTCACGGCCATGTATGCTCTGGCTGTATGCACGGCCTATGGATTGTTTACGCAGCAACTGTGGGTTCAGCTGGCGTTGCTTGCCTTGTCGACACTCATGATGGTGGTGCTCAACAACGACAATGCACTTATAAGGATATACAGCCGGATGGTTTCATGCTCGTTTCTCGCACTCGCGCTGACGGGCAGAGACATCATAACCGACGCACGCACTGGACTTGTGCAGTTGCTTTACATCATGTTTTATTTCTTCCTGTTCCGCGCCTACCAAAACAAGCGTGCGGTGGGCAGTGTGTTCTATGCATTCATGGCGTTGGGAGCAGCAGGACTGTTCTTCCCGAAAATACTCTTCATTCTGCCAGTGATGTGGATTGTGATGTTCACCAACATCATGGCCGGAAGCACACGCACACTCGCGGCATCGGTGATCGGCACACTTCTGCCCTACTGGTTCTTGGCGGCTTACTGCACCTATACTGGCGATTTCACTATGCTCACATCATTCGCCGAAAGCATCGCGACATTCGGCAATGTTCTCGACATTGCCGACGTGCCGCAACACACATTGCTGCAATCGGGTGCAACGGCGTTGCTCGCATTTGTGGGCATAATACATTTCAGAAGAAACAACTACAAGGACAGAATACGCACGAGAATGCTTTTCGAGATTTTTTCAATATCGGCAATAATCACAATCGCATTCATCTTGCTGCAACCTTGCGACGCGAAATATCTGTTGCCGTTGCTTACGGTGAACGCCGCGCCACTGATAGGTCATTACATAGCCCTGACAAAGACGATGCTTACCAACATCTCGTTCTTCATAATCATGGGCGCAATACTGATCATAACAATATACGGCATATGTCAACCCTTTTAGTATTTCTCACGAACTGGGGCTATTGGGGCATGCTGGTGTCGGCTTTTTTGGCTGGCAGTTTCTTTCCGTTCAGCAGCGAAGCCGTGATGGTGAGCCTGTATGCAGCAGGTCTGAACCCCACATCACTAATCGTGTACGGCACGATAGGCAACGTTCTGGGGTCGCTGTTCAACTATGGTGTAGGACGCATGGGACGGCTTGACTGGATTGAAAAATATCTGCACGTAAAGAAAAGCAACCTCGACAAAGCCGAGAAATTCATGAACGGACACGGTGCATGGATGGGAATATTCGCATTCCTACCCATATTGGGCAGCGCAATAACGATATTGCTAGGACTGATGAGAGCCAATTTCATCATTTCAACAACGAGCATAACTATCGGGAAAGCGTTGAGATACATATTGCTCATATACGGCAGCGCACTGCTCCTGTTTTAGTTTTTCACAATATCACAAAAATGCAAATGAACAGAACATTAGCCACCATACTGACGGCTCTGCTTTTGGCCGTAGCCATAACGGGATGCAACCATAGGCAAAACCGGCAGGAACGTGTCATAACAGTTACCATAGAGCCATTGCGTTTCTTCGCCGAAGAGATAGCGAAAGAGAAATTCAGAGTGCAGACAATGGTGACGGCAGGCAACAGTCCGGAGACTTATGAACCTACGGCAAGACAGATGATTGACGTGTCGGAAAGCGCACTATATATTAAGGTGGGAAACCTCGGCTTTGAAAACAGCTGGCTGCAACGCATAAGCGAGAATGCAAAATCGATAAAGATTGTTGACACATCGAATGGTATTGGCAAACTTGCAAGCGACAAAGGTTATGACGACCCACACACATGGATGAGCACAAAAAACGCACGCATAATAGCACGGAACATATATGTGGCATTGTGCGAGACAAGTCCTGAAGACAGTGCATATTTCAATTCCAATTACAAGAAGCTTCTGCAACGAATCGACGGCGTTGAAGCCGAAATAAGAACAGAGATGAAGGGGAAAGAGGGCAAATGTTTCCTCGTGTACCACCCCATTCTCACCTATTTCGCATCAGAATACAATCTGAAACAGATTGCACTGGAACACGAGGGGCACGAGCCAAGTGCCAACCAAATGAAGGCCACCCTATACAAGGCGAAAAGCATGGACGCAAAGACATTTTTCACCCAAAAGGAGTTTGCCAACAACGGGGTGGAAACAGTGGCAAAAAGTCTGGGCATAACTACATCAGCAATAAACCCGCTCGGACACGACTGGCCAAACAACATGAAAGATATAGCACGCAACCTAAAATAAAGTTGAAATGAGCGACAAGAGTGTGATTATAAAGCTCGACAATGTTACTGCCGGATATGACGGCAAAGTGGTTCTGCGCGACGTGTCATTGCAAGTCTACCGCAACGACTTTCTCGGAATAATAGGCCCCAACGGCGGCGGCAAGACAACCCTCATAAAAGTAATACTCGGACTGCTCGGCACGACAAGCGGAACGGTGGACTATTATGACAAGAACGGGAACAAAACCAAAAAGTTGGAAATAGGCTATCTGCCACAATACACAAAAATTGACCGTCATTTCCCGATATCCGTACACGATGTGGTGCTGTCGGGACTGAACTCGCAAAAACGCCTCATGCACCCGTTCGGCAAAGCCGACAAAGAGAAAGCCAAGGCAGCAATAAGCGAGTTCGGAATAAGCGACTATGCCGACAAGTCGATTGGGCAACTGAGCGGCGGCCAACTACAACGTGCCCTGTTGGCAAGAGCAACCGTATCTGACCCAGACGTGCTCATACTCGACGAACCGAACACATACATAGACCAGCGTTTTCAAGAACAACTCTATAAAATGCTCGAGAAAATAAACCGCAACTGCGCAATCGTAGTTGTGAGCCATGATATTGGCACCATACTGCAAAGCGTGCAGAACATAGCATGCGTTAACCACGACCTGCACTACCACCCTGCCGAAGAAGTGACAATGCAGAAAATGGAGAAGTATTTCGGAGGGCACATCGACCTGATTGGGCATTACGGCATGCCACGGAGAATACTGAAAGGACACGACAGCTGAAAGCAGGAGGTTATTGGGGGCATTATTATCTTTGCATATTAATGAAATCGTCGAAGAATGAACATGACACGTCACGAAATAGACAACCTTTCCAAACAAAGAGAATACAAATCCTACTATAATTAACCCGTTTCGTTCTGCGGCCAACAGCAGAGTCGAGGCATAAATAACAGTAACACATTATGAAAACATTCTACAAAACAATCATTATGGCAATAGTCGCGTTAGCCCTTCTTGCCACCAACGCCGCGGCTCAGCGTTATCACGCCCAAAGCGTGCAATGCCGCACAGGCATACAAGAATCAGTGACCAAGCTTGAACTGCTCGGTGTCAACGAGGACAGCGTGGAAATATGGGGCGCAAAGAAGTACAATGACGATTATGCCTACTTCTGGTGCGACATCGACGGCAAGAGTTTCTCCGTGCCCGAGACCAATATCGACGGCGACATGGAGCACACACTTGTGGAGATTGGCTTTTGGGAGAAGATGCTGTTGCGCAAAATTCCTTCGGGCTACTCGCAGACCCTCTTCGTGAAGGTTAGGGGCAACCAGAGCGGCGACAACTCGTTCATGTCGTATGGCTCCCCCGACAGCATCGACAACAGTTCGTGGTTCATCAAAGGCTGCGAGATTCTCGTGAATCCCGTCAGCACGCCCTGCTATAATGCAATCGATGACGTGTTCACGCATGAAATCAAGTGGAGCTACAAAAACATCCCCAATTCGCTCATCGCAATCGTGTCTATAGAACGCTCCTTCGACGACGGCAAGACATGGTGGAGCCTGGCGATGTTCGACAGGACTGACGACGAGTTCTTTAGGCGCACGGCCACAGTCACCCTGCCCGGCGACAAGGAGAAGGTGTGCTACCGCATGACGGTAACCCCACCCGATGGTCTCGACATGGTCGTGGAGAACTGGGCATTCGTGTCTGACATGTCGGAGTCTTTCGAGTTGAGCAAGAAGCCTGTGTCGCCCGACTCCATCGGAGGCGGTAGCGGTGGCGACCTCAAGCGTGACACCATTGCAACGGACGGCATTGATGCAACTGCGGTGACGGCCCGTCGCCTCGTGAACATTTACAACCTTCAGGGAGTCTGCGTTGCAAGCAGGGTTACGCTCGACCAGGCATCCGCCACGCTGCGCCGCGGCATCTACTTAGTGGACGACAAGAAGGTGATGCTTGGAAAGTAAGAGCAGCACGTTCCCCTCACAGGTTCCGCAAGCGAACTGGCCTGTGAGGAAAATGACATAAGGGAAAACCCAGATTACCAAGGCCACGACCTGGTGTCTGGGCTTTTCATTATAATATGGTGTGTGCATGCGGCTTGCAACATCGTCCACGAATGGCAAAAATCGTGTCAGCATGTTCTGTTGGCTACTGTAAAGCACCCTTTTTAGTTAACAATATTTAAATACACACCGTTTACGGCCACATAAAGCCGTGGAATAAAAAAGTTTGGAGTAATTTTGCACCGATTATATAATTAACATAAAGTCTAACTTTATTAATTTCAGTTTTAAACATTTAATAATTTATGTCAGATTTAAAGAACGTACAGCCGTTGGCAGACTTCAATTGGGACGAGTTTGAAAACGGAAGTAGCTCAAGCGTAAGCAAGACCGACCTAGAGAAGGCTTACGACGAAACCCTCAACAAAGTGTCTGAGCACCAGGTAGTGGAAGGCACCGTAATCTCTATCGACAAGAAAGAGGTTGTGGTGAACATCGGCTACAAGAGCGACGGCATCATCCCCGCATCGGAATTCCGCTACAACCCCGACCTGAAAGTAGGCGACAAGGTTGAAGTGTATGTGGAGAATCAGGAGGACAAGAAAGGCCAGTTGGTTCTTTCGCACAAGAAAGCACGCCTCAGCAAGAGCTGGGAGTGTGTCAACGCCGCTCTCGAGAACGAGGAAATCATCCAGGGCTACATCAAGTGCCGCACCAAGGGTGGCATGATTGTCGATGTGTTCGGCATCGAGGCATTCCTTCCCGGCAGCCAGATCGACGTTCATCCTATACGCGACTACGACGTATTCGTAGGCAAGACAATGGAGTTCAAGGTTGTGAAAATCAACCAGGAGTTCCGCAATGTTGTCGTTTCACACAAGGCTCTCATCGAGGCCGAGTTGGAAGCACAGAAGAAAGAAATCATCAGCAAGCTCGAGAAAGGACAGATTCTCGAAGGTACTGTCAAGAACATCACATCCTACGGTGTGTTTGTTGACCTTGGCGGTGTTGACGGACTCATCCACATCACCGACCTTTCTTGGGGCCGCGTAAGCGATCCTCACGAGGTTGTGTCTCTCGACGAGAAGATAAACGTGGTAATCCTCGACTTCGACGACGAGAAGAAGCGCATCGCTCTCGGCTTGAAGCAACTCACTCCTCATCCTTGGGATGCTCTTGATCCCGACTTGAAGGTGGGCGACCACGTTAAGGGCAAGGTTGTTGTCATCGCCGACTACGGTGCATTCGTTGAGATTGCCCCGGGCGTTGAAGGCCTTATCCACGTTTCGGAGATGAGCTGGAGCCAGCACCTCCGTTCTGCACAGGAATTCCTGCACGTAGGCGACGAGGTAGAGGCTGTAATCCTTACACTCGACCGCGCAGAGCGCAAGATGTCGCTTGGCATCAAGCAGCTTAAGGAAGATCCGTGGGAGACAATCGAAGTTAAGTACCCCGTTGGCAGCAAGCACACTGCAAAGGTGCGCAACTTCACCAACTTCGGTATATTCGTAGAGCTTGAAGAAGGCGTTGACGGCCTCATCCACATCTCCGACCTGTCTTGGACAAAGAAGGTGAAGCATCCTTCAGAATTCACACAGGTTGGCGCAAACATCGACGTTGTCGTTCTGGAAATAGACAAGGAGAATCGTCGTCTCAGCCTCGGCCACAAGCAGCTTGAAGAGAATCCTTGGGACAAGTATGAGGAAATCTACACTCCGGGGTCTGTACACACCGGCAAGATTACCGAAATGATGGACAAGGGTGCTGTCATCACCCTCAACGAAGGCGGTGAAGGCTTCGCTACTCCCAAGCACCTCGTGAAGGAAGACGGCACACAGGCACAGCAGGGCGAGGAACTGCCCTTCAAGGTTATTGAATTCGTGAAGGAAACAAAGCGCATCATCCTGTCGCACAGCCGCACATTCGAGACCGCTAAGGAGGACACCAAGCCTGCACGCAAGCACAATGCCAAGAAAGAGGCTGCTCCCACAATCAACAACGTGGCAGCAAGCACAACTCTCGGCGACATTGACGCTCTTGCAGAACTGAAGGCAAAACTTGAGAAGGGTGAATAATACAAGCTTCTCAACCAACGAATAATAGAGGCGGCATTGTAAGGCAAAACTTACAATGCCGCTTTTCTTTTTATGGGGCATTGCACACGTTCAGATCGACAACAGTATGAGCAAACTACGCAATGGCAGCACCACAGTCGTTTGCCGGAAAATGATTTTCAGGCAAAGTTGGCAATATATCGTTTTTTTGCAGTATCTTTGCAAACATTATTCATAGTAGGTTATTGCCATCGGCAAACTGCCACTAGAAAACCATACAATCAAGAAGAAACACAATAAAAAAATCATAAAACAAATGTCCAAGAAATTTGCCGAACATAAAGGTCTCAACCTTACAGAGACAAACAAGGAAATACTTGACATGTGGACACAAAACGACGTGTTCCACAAGTCCATCGACGAAAGGGAAGGTTGTCCGCAATTCGTGTTTTTCGAAGGCCCTCCTTCAGCAAACGGACATCCAGGTATTCACCATGTTTTGGCACGTTCCATAAAAGACACATTCAACAGATACAAGACCATGAAGGGGTTCCAGGTGCACCGCAAGGCAGGTTGGGACACCCACGGACTTCCCGTTGAACTTGGCGTGGAAAAAGAACTTGGAATAACAAAGGCAGACATCGACAACAAAGAGTCTTCAAAATATATCTCCGTTGAAGAATACAACCAAAAATGCCGCGAGAACGTAATGAAATTCACGGCTGAATGGCGCAAGCTCACAGAGGAGATGGGATATTTCGTAGACCTTGACCATCCTTATATAACATACGACAACAAGTATATAGAAACTTTGTGGTGGCTTTTGAAGCAGCTCTACGAAAAAGACTTACTTTACAAGGGCTACACTATACAGCCTTATAGCCCGGCTGCAGGAACCGGACTTAGCTCGCACGAACTTAACCAACCGGGATGCTACCGTGACGTGAAAGACACGACATGCACCGCTTTGTTTGAAATAGCAGAGCCAAAGGAAGAATGGACCAAATGGGGAAAGCCGTATTTCCTCGCGTGGACAACAACGCCGTGGACACTTCCTTCAAACACAGCATTGTGCGTTGGACCATCATTCAAATACCTCGCCGTTGAAACTTACAACGCATACAACGACGCACCGATTACCGTAATTATAGCTGAAGCACTTTTGGGAGCATATCTGAAACCCGAGGGTAAAGACGTTCCCATGGACAGCTACAAACACGGCGACAAGGTTGTGCCCTACCGCATTGTAGGCGAATATAAAGGAACCGAACTCGAAGGAATACACTACAAGCAACTCATGCCTTGGGTAAAGCCAAGTGCAAAGGTTGACAATAATGCTCCTGAATATGTTAAGGAGTATGCAGCTTCGCACCCCGAAAAGGTATTCAAGAGCGAAAGCGGCAAGGACGAGTTCGTTGAAATGGAGGATTCCGCATTCCGTGTTATCCTTGGCGACTACGTTACGACAGAAGATGGTACTGGTATCGTACACATAGCCCCGACATTCGGAGCTGACGATGCTAAGGTGGCCAAAGACGCAAAGATACCTTCACTGTTCCTTATAAACAAGAAAGGTGAAACACGTCCAATGGTAGACTTGCAGGGCAAATACTATGTTTTGGATGAGTTGGACAACAATTTCAAGGAAAATTGTGTCGACACAAACACCTACTCACATCATGCAGGCGACTATGTAAAGAACGCATACGACCCGAAATTCAACGTTGACGGTAAGTATGACGAAAAGGCCGCAGCAAAATCTGAAGACCTCAACATTGTCGTCTGCATGGAGATGAAGCAGGAAGGCTCGGTTTACAAGATAGAGAAGCATGTGCACAACTATCCACATTGCTGGCGCACCGACAAGCCTATATTGTATTACCCGCTTGACAGTTGGTTCATACGCTCTACTGCCAAGAAGGACAGAATGGTTGAATTGAACAAGACAATCAACTGGCAGCCGGAATCAACCGGAACTGGACGTTTCGGTAACTGGCTTGAAAACCTCAACGACTGGAATCTGTCACGCTCGCGTTTCTGGGGAACTCCGCTTCCTATTTGGCGCGACGAAGACGGTGAGCAGATTTGTATCGGTTCGCTTCAAGAACTGTACGACGAGATAGAGAAGAGTGTAAAAGCCGGCGTAATGCAAAGCAATCCTTTGAAAGACAAAGGATTCGTGCCCGGTGATTACTCTCAGGAGAACTACGACCGCATCGATTTGCACCGTCCTTACGTTGATTATATTGTATTGGTATCGTCTACTGGCAAACCCATGAAACGAGAGTCCGACCTGATTGACGTATGGTTTGACTCAGGATCCATGCCGTATGCACAGATACACTACCCGTTTGAGAATAAGGAGATGATTGATAAGGGACTTGCATTCCCTGCCGATTTCATCAATGAAGGAGTTGACCAGACACGCGGTTGGTTTTTCACCCTGCACGCAATAGCAACTATGGTGTTCGACAGTGTTGCGTTCAAAAACGTCATATCTTCGGGACTTGTGCTCGATGCGAAAGGCAACAAGATGTCAAAACATCTCGGAAATGCAGTCAATCCTTTCGAAATGATCGACAAATATGGAGCCGACCCGGTAAGATTCTATATGATGACCAACTCGGAACCATGGGACAACCTGAAATTCGACCCGACTGGAGTTGACGAAATCCGACGCAAGTTCTTCGGCACATTATACAACACCTACTCATTCTTCAGTCTGTATGCAAACGTCGACGGATTTACAAATTCAGAAGAACAAATACCCGTCAACGAACGCCCGGAGATTGACCGTTGGATACTTTCTGTACTCAACACTCTCATAAAAGGTGTTGACAAAGAAATGCAGAACTACGACCCGACACGTGCAGGACGCCTTATCGACAAATTCGTCAACGACGATTTGAGCAACTGGTATGTACGCCTTAACCGCAAACGCTTCTGGGGAAAAGAAATGAGCAAGGACAAACTCAGTGCATACCAGACGTTGTACACCTGTCTGGAAACTGTTTCTAAGTTGCTCGCGCCATTCGCCCCGTTCTATGCCGATCAACTCTACACCGACCTGACAAAGGCTACAGGCACAGAAAACCTGTGCTCGGTGCATCTCGCTAAGTTCCCCACAGCCGACGAATCACTTATCGACGCTCCACTGGAAGCACGCATGGGAATTGCGCAGAAGATAACTTCCATGGTGCTCGCCTTGCGCCGTAAGGTGAACATTAAAGTGCGTCAGCCACTTCAGGCAATAATGGTTCCGACAGTCGATGACGAGCAGAAAATGCACATCGAAGCCGTGAAAGACCTTGTGAAAAACGAAGTGAACGTCAAGGAAGTGAAATTCGTGGAAGGTTCTGGCGTGCTTGTAAAGAAGGTGAAGTGCAATTTCCGCACAATGGGAAAGAAATTCGGCAAGCTTATGAAAGGCATCGCCGCCATAACGAACTCCCTGTCACAAGAAGAGATAAACAACCTTGAACAACAGGGCAAGCTGACAATAAACGTCGAAGGACAAGACATTGAGATTGAATCCTGCGACGTGGAAATCATCAGCGAGGACATTCCGGGATGGCTCGTGACCAATGAAGGCAACCTGACTGTTGCCCTTGAGGTGGAAATCAACGACGAACTCCGCAATGAAGGCATGGCGCGCGAACTCATAAACCGCGTGCAAAACATGCGCAAGGAGGGCGGATTGGAAATCACCGACAGAATCAACATTGCCATATCACCAAACGAGAGCATCGAAAATGCAGTGAATGGCTTTGCTGACTACATAAAGGGACAGGTGCTTGCCGACAACATTGAAATAAGAGAAAACAACGGTTCAGAAGTAGAATTCGACGATTTCAAACTTAAAATAGACATCACCAAGTCGCACGAATAAGCAGAAAAGACAAAAGGAAACGAGCAATATGAAGTTCAAGCTGCATATTGTCCGTTTCCTTTTTACCTTTTCACGGCGATTTCACCGGCATCCAACAACTAAAAAGAACATTAACCTAAAAAGACATTACAATTATGGCAGAAAAGAAACGTTACACGGATGAAGAACTACAGGAGTTCAAGGCTATCATCAACGAGAAACTGCGTTTGGCCCGCCGTGATTTCAACGATATGATGACACAACTGAGAAATGCCGACGGAAACGATGTTGACGACACATCACCTACCTACAAGGCATTGGAAGAAGGCAGCTCGGCACAGACAAAAGACGACCTTGCCCAAATGGCACACCGCCAGCAGAAATTCATACAAGGCCTCGAAGCAGCCCTTATACGCATAGAAAACCGCACTTACGGCATCGACCGTATAACGGGAGAACTGATTCCCAAAGAGCGTCTACGTGCCGTTCCGCATGCAACGCTCAGTGTGGCCTCAAAGAACGCACGCAAGAAATGACCGAAATAAAGAGCAGACACACCAATGACGGTTGGTTGTCGCTGACAGTAATAGCCATCATCCTCACCATCGACCAAATTATTAAGGTTGAGGTGAAGACGACTATGAGTCTTGGCGAAGCCATACACGTTACCGACTGGTTTTACATTGAATTCATTGAGAACAACGGCATGGCATATGGCATGACGTTGTTCAACAAACTTGTGCTCAGCATATTCCGCATAATTGCCGTATCTGCCATTGGTATGTTTATATACCGGCTTGTAAGGCAGAAGCACTCCACCGGGTATCTGGTATGTTTGTCAATGGTATTGGCAGGAGCGGCAGGGAATATAATCGACTGCATGTTTTATGGACTGATATTCGAACCATCGACAACCTACACCGTATCGAGCATCGTCCCGTTTGGCGAAGGCTACTCGACATTCCTTCACGGAAAGGTTGTTGACATGTTTTATTTCCCCATAATCCAAACCACCTGGCCGCTATGGATGCCATTTTGCGGCGGTGAAGAGTTTGTATTCTTCTCACCTGTATTCAATTTCGCCGACGCATGCATCAGTGTCGGGGTAGTATTGCTGCTACTGTTCTACCGTGGCGAACTTGAAAAAATCGGTTCGGTATGGCACAACAGAGGCGAGAATAAAACCGGAGAAGCCGTTGGCAACGCCAAATAAAAGGTCAACATTCACTGGAAACAACGACAGACACGATATGCGGGCTATTATTACTTTCTTGATTGCTACAGTCACTATAATGACTTTCTCATGCAAGCCATCAGTTCCCGGCAAATACATCAGCCAGGACATGATGGCAAAGATATTGTATGACTATCATATTGCCCAAGGCATAGCGAGCGAGACGCGTGAAAACGATTCGCTGGCCATGCAAGCCTACAAGACAAAAATCTTTGAGAAATACGGAATAAAAGAAAGTGATTTCGACTCGTCAATGGTGTATTACACGCGCCACACCAAACTGCTGGAAGAAATATATACAAAGGTTTCCGACCGTCTTAATGCCGAAAGCACATCGTTGGGCATCAACACAAATGGAGACGGAAGTTATGGCGACATAACAAATTCGGCAGACACGACAAATATCTGGCAATCATCCCAGTCGTTGTTATTGTCACCTTATGCAGCTACCAATTCTTTCTCATACGACATTGATGCCGACACTACGTTCCACGAAGGCGACAAACTGATGTTTGATTTCGACACACAATTCATCTATCAGGACGGTATGCGGAGTGCCATTGCCGTTATGTCGGTGACATACGAGGGCGACAGCATCGAAACCGTCACTACACAAGTAACGTCAACATCACATTACCACATGCAGATTGAAAATGCCGGGCGACTGAAAATCAAGCACATCAAAGGTTTTCTGCTTATAAACAACGAACGGATTGTTACATCTGCCACCACATTGAAACTGCTCATTGTGTCGGGTATAAAAATGATAAAGATGCGGAACACGGCAAAGGACATCATCCAGCAAGTGCCCGCCGATTCAGTAAAAGCTGAAGGACAAACGCCATCGCAGCCTCCTCTTCCGCCAAAGTCAATACCAAGCAATGCCCTTCCAATTAACGAAAAGCGGAATGCAACCAACTGAAAGCGGTGAAAATGAACAGAAAACGCACTTTGGCGGCAAACAAAATCACGATGCCCGACATGTCATACATACGGAACGGAGCTGTTGAAATCGAGGGCATATACGTCACAAAAGCCTACCGTTTGGCAGGAGAGCAGCCTTTCACCGAATGGATTGGAGGCGAGATAATATTAAAGCAGACAGAAAACGGCAAGCTGCAGGCATACAAAGACAAGCGATTACTCACAGAACAACAAACATAATAAAAACAGAACATAATCATGTTAAGCGTAAACGAATTGGAAGACCGTCTCATCGATTTGGCCTTCGCAGAGGACATAGGAGATGGCGACCACACCACATTATGCTGCATTCCCGACGATGCAATGGGCAAATCGCACTTGCTAATCAAGGAAGAAGGCATACTGGCAGGCGTTGAAGTTGCCAAGAAAGTGTTTGCACGATTTGACGACACCATGGACGTGCAAGTGAAAATAAACGATGGAGCCCATGTAAAACCGGGAGACATTGCGTTGGTTGTCACTGGCAAGGTGCGTTCTTTGCTTCAAACAGAGCGTCTTATGCTGAACATTATGCAGCGCATGAGCGGCATCGCAACCATGACCAACCGCTATGTGAAACGCCTTGAAGGCACAAATACCCGCATTCTCGACACCCGCAAGACAACACCCGGAATGAGAATGCTCGAAAAACAGGCCGTGAAAATCGGAGGAGGAGTAAACCACCGCATCGGACTTTTCGACATGATTCTTCTCAAAGACAACCACGTTGATTTCGCAGGAGGCATAAGCAATGCCATTAACCGTTGCCACGCCTACTTGAAAGAGAAAGGCCTTGACCTGAAAATAGAGATAGAGGTGCGCAATTTCGATGAATTGCAACAGGCCATAGACTGTGGAGGAATAGACAGAATCATGCTCGACAACTTCTCCGTAGCCGACACAAAGAAGGCCGTTGACATTGTAGCCGGACGCTACGAAACCGAATCAAGCGGCGGCATAACCTACGACACTATACGCGACTATGCCAAATGCGGCGTCGATTTCATCTCTGTCGGGGCACTCACCCACTCTGTCAAAGGACTTGACATGAGTTTCAAGGCCTGCTGACAAGTATTTTAGCATGTCTGCTGCACATACAAAATATGTGCAGCAGACATTTTTTTTAATACAAACCCATACACAACATACAATGAAGAAATTACTCACCACAGCAATACTCCTATCGTTTGCCGCAGCGGCAATGGCTTGCACCAACCTCATTGTAGGCAAGAAAGCAAGCACCGACGGATCGGTAATGTGCTCATACAGTGCCGACGACTACGGCATGTTTGCCAGTCTGCACCATTCGGCAGCAGGCAAGCACGCCAAAAGCGAAACCATTAGAATAACCGATTGGGACACCGGCGAATTTCACGGGATAATTCCGCAGGCAGCCGAAACCTACAACGTGATTGGAAACATAAACGAATATCAGGTGGCAATAGGCGAAACCACATACGGAGGCCGCGAAGAAATGGTAGACACTACGGGCATTCTCGACTACGGTTCGCTTATCTACATTGCACTTGAACGCAGCAAGACGGCAAGAGAGGCAATTAATGTAATGACAACTCTCACCGAGAAATACGGCTATTGTTCAGAAGGCGAGACATTCACCATTTGCGATCCCAACGAAGCCTGGATTATGGAAATGATGGGAACAGGCCCCGGATCGCACGGAGTAGTGTGGGTTGCCGTGCGCATACCCGACAATGCTATATGCGCACATGCAAACCAGAGCCGCATAGGCAAGTTCAAGCAATACGACAAGAAAGACGTGCTTTACTCGAAGAATGTCATAAGCTATGCCCGCAAAATGGGTTGGTTTGACGGCAAGGATGCCGATTTTTCTTGGAAGAACACATACAACCGCCCCGATTTCGAAGGCCGTCGCTACTGCGATGCCCGTGTGTGGAGCTTCTTCAGACATTTCGACGACGGTTTCGACAAGTACTTGCCCTGGGCATTGGGCAAAGACCCCAATGCCGAAGACATGCCTCTTTGGATTGTGCCCAACCGCAAGCTCAGCGTTCACGATGTTGAAACATGCATGCGCGACCACTACGAGAACACCGCACTGGCACTCGATTCGTCGAGCGTAGGAGGCGGCATTTGGGAAATGCCCTACCGCCCCACCCCATTGTCGTTCACAGTCGAAGGTAAGAAATACTTCAACGAGCGTCCCATCAGCACCCAGCAGTCGGCATTCACCTTTGTTGCCCAAATGCGTTCATGGCTTCCCCGCGAAATCGGAGGCGTGCTTTGGTTCGGCAACGACGACTCAAATATGATAGCCTACACGCCCATATACTGCGGCAACACCGTGCGCCCCGAATGCTACAATACGCCCAATGCCGACGCCGTGACATTCTCCGACAAGAATGCCTACTGGGTTTGCAACTGGGTAAGCAACATGGTATATCCAAGATACAGCCAGATGTTCCCCTCGCTGAAAGAAGTGAGAGACAGTCTGGAAACGAGCTATTTCGCACAGCAGCAACAAATTGAAGCCAAGGCACAGCAACTTTATGCATCTGACAAGGCTGAAGCATTGGCCTACCTCAACAATTACAGCAACAATCAGGCACAGTCTATGCTCAAACGTTGGAAAGAACTGGCCGTATATCTCATCGTGAAATACAACGATATGGCCGTCAAGCCCGAAGAGAACGGTGTGTTCAAGCGCACTCGCACTGGCATTGGAGTCCCGGTGAAACGTCCCGGATATCCAAAGTCATTTGCCAAAAAACTTGTAAAGGAAACCGGAGAGAAATATGCCGTGCCACAATGACAAGACACTGAGCCAATACACATTGACAAATAGAAAAACGGTATGCATCGACAAAATTATGCGGTGCATACCGTTTTTATTTGTATAATGTGCTGTCATTATTCCTTAAAAGGGATGTATATATCAATCCCACAATGAATTATGCGCCCCTTACAGGGGCAAATTTAGTAAAAATACATAAACGCAGGGGCAAGCCCCTGCGCTATAATCTGTCGTCCCTACGG
>CAVKCP010000044.1:0-19189 GCA_963654815.1 Lachnospiraceae bacterium
CAGAGTTTGCCCCCTTCGGGGACGTATATTCAAGCATAAATCCCAAATCCGAAACCTGAATAAATATTCTTTTATAGATAAGGAGCAATACAGAAACAAAACTTATAACTTTGTAATCGATTATACATAAAGCAACAAATAATGGAACGAAAACATTGGATAGACTCACTTCGGGGTATTTGCATGATTGCCATACTCCTCGACCATACAGAACTTTACTACACTGGTGTCAACATCATTGATTACGATATATATGTAGCAAATGCTCTTGTGTTGTTTTTCATACTTTCGGGATATTTGATGTATAAGGAAGAAGGGTTTAATATAAAGAAAAAACTAAAATCCGTAGTCAAGACTTTGCTTTTGCCATATTTTGTCTTTTCAATACTCATGTCTATTCCTAAAGCCTTGGTTCATGGTAATGAAATAAACCTGGGAGATATCTTTTTTCAAATTATAAGCGGACGTGCATCTTGGTTTGTTGCAGCATTATGCTTGTCGGAGCTCATCTTCGCACTGTCTATATGGGCGACTCGTGGAAATATAAAAGTTTTGGCATTAATTGCTGTCGTAGGCTTTGGCATATCCATTCTTTTGTCTAATGGAAAACAACCATATCCATGGCAACTCGACAATAGTCTGCAAGCCTTGTTGTTCCTATGTGCCGGATATGCTTACCATAAATATGAAAGTGTTTTCAACACCATTGCCCATCCATTGTGCACAGTTTTGTTGCTACTCTTCCTTATTATAATAAAGGGATATGTGTATATGAAAGGTGTGAACATGTTAATATGGTATATCGATATCAGCAATTATCCGATATTCCTTGTCGATATTCTCATCTGTAGTCTTTTTATGATTCAGCTTTGCAAGTCGTTACCTTCATGCAAATGGTTGGAATGGACAGGATCACACTCATTGGTTTATTATTTTCTTTGTGGTGGGGTGCCGCTCATCACAAGCAAAGTGTTTGTTAAGGTAGGACTAACTTACTCGGGCTGTTATCTAAACGTAATGATGGCTTTTGTTTCGGTGTACGCTATAACAACTATTATCACTTGGTTTATCTATAAGTACTTACCATTCATGGTAGGCCAATCATATAAAAGAACCAATTCCTATATCTGAATTTATCGTAGTCTATATGTGGTGCAACGCAAATGCCCTACACACGTCACGCATT
This sequence comes from Lachnospiraceae bacterium, assembly GCA_963654815.1. Lineage (GTDB taxonomy): Bacteria > Bacteroidota > Bacteroidia > Bacteroidales > Bacteroidaceae > Prevotella. The sequence continues at coordinate 1,187 of CAVKCP010000044.1, forward strand.
TGCCATACGCCCGTGCTGCGGCTGCTGCAAGCCACAATGCAGGGCAAAGCAAGAACAAACATAGGCTACGTCGAGTAAGTGGCAAGCCGAAAAACGAGTTGCTCCCGGCTCGCACATCATTGCATGCAAACCGGGAGCAACGTTAAAAGTTCAGCTGATTGCTACGCCGCGTTGAGCTTATTTCTTAGGCTTCTGTTGTCCGTAAGCAATTTCCATTTTCTCTTCCTTGGTGAGAGTGCGCATGTTTTTCATTGCTTCAAGCACGTTGTCATTGAGCGGCTGGAAGTCCGTCGGTTCAACGAATTCGCCCAACTCGGCATCTTTTTCTTTCTCATAATCCTCTTTTGAAGCATAATCCACATCGAGCACAAAGGCTTCGTTGTAGATGTCAACGCTGGTGTTTGACTTCTTGTGGGTCACACGCGCTCCGAAAAGCACATTGGCAAGGTTTGAAAGTTTGGGCGCGCCGTAGTGAATGTCGTAGGTTTCGGTGCGGAAGAACCTGCTGAAGGCCAGCCCTGTGAACGGGAATGTAAACGGTTTGAGAAAGCACACGCTGTCTTCAACAATGCTGCACCGCTTGTTTTTCCAGTCGAAACGGGCATATTCTATGCCCCAGTTGCCACCCGTCTTGTCCAAGTCAAGCCGCTTGGTACCCTCTTCGGGCAAGCGTTTCAAGTCTTTCGGGCCGGTTATTTTCAGCACCAGTTCGGGCGTGATGTTAAACACTCCCCTCACCATCTTTGAGTTCTTGCCCTTGAGAATATTCTTGTCGTAGACGGCTTTGCCCGAAAGTATAGTAACTTTGGGAGTGCCGCTCGGTTTTGATGCCTTGAAATAGAAATGGCAAATGGCCTTCGTTACCTTGGCGAGCGTGTCGGTCATCCACAGAAGCTGGCGCGCATACACCTTCATGCGCACATATTCGTGCTTGCCTTTGTCTACCGTCACCTCTTTCACAGTGTGCACCAGTGGTGTCAGCATTATCTTTCCGTCGGCAATTGTGCTTTTTTCTATGGTCAACGGCTCATAGTTAAGGTGCTGAACGGCAAGGGTCTGCATTTCTTCTGCATTTCCTGGAATGCAGCCGGAGCCGTCGGTATTGCCGAGATACTTTCCAGTGGTCTTGTCGAACACCGAAGCATAGGACACGGGGTCGCCCGTTTGCCCGTCCAAGACAACCGTTTGAGCCTTGGCTGCAAGACAGACAAAAGCCAAACAAGCGAATAACAATCGCATAAAATTAAAACGCATTTCTTGTATTTTTACTTTGACAATTCATTGAAAGCCGAGAACCGCCTTATATAGGCTCACCTGCCTTTCATAGTGATTTCATATATTCTGAACACATATCGGCACAACGTTCGCCATCGACACCTGCCGAAACAATGCCGCCGGCATAGCCGGCGCCCTCGCCGCAAGGGAAAAGTCCGCGCAGACGCACATGCTGCAAGGTTGCCCTGTCGCGCACGATGCGCACCGGCGACGATGTGCGCGTTTCGGTTGCAATTACCACTGCTTCGTTGGTGAGGAAGCCATGGCTCATCTGCCCGAACTTGCGGAAACCGTTCTGAAGGCGTTTGCCAACATGGGCGGGAAGCCAGAAATGCAACGGCGACGATATGAGCCCCGGTGCATAGCTGCTTTTCGGAAGGTCGAACGAAAGTCGGTTGTTAACAAAATCGGCCATTCGCTGTGCCGGTGCGGTTTGTTTCATGTTGCCCTGTTGCCAGCAGTCGCGCTCGAGTTGCTGCTGAAAGTGCATCATGCGCAGGTTGCCGTCACCCTCAATATCTTCGGGACGCAACTCAACCACCATTCCACTGTTCGACCATTGTGTGCCGCGATTGCTCGGACTCATGCCATTTACAACAATCTGCTGCGGCCCCGTGGCTGCGGGAATGACGAAGCCGCCCGGACACATGCAGAAAGAATAGACACCGCGCCCGTCAATCTGCGTCACGAAACTGTATTCGGCAGCCGGGAGATAATCACCGCGCCCGTTCTTGTTGTGATACTGTATCTGGTCGATAAGAGTTGCCGGATGTTCCAGACGCACGCCCACGGCAATGCCCTTGGCCTCGATTTCGATGCCAGAGACATCCAAATAATTATAGACATCGCGTGCCGAATGTCCCGTGGCCAATATCACTGGTCCGTGGAAAGTCAGTTGGTTGCCTGTTGTCAAGTCAACGGCTTCAACACCGGTCACGGTGTCTTTGTCTATCAACAACCCCGTCATGCGGGTCTGGAAATGCACCTCGCCGCCACATTTTAATATAGTGTTGCGCATGTTCTCGATTACGCGCGGCAACTTGTCGGTGCCTATGTGCGGATGAGCGTCGGCCAATATCGAGGTGGAGGCACCGTGCTGGCAAAACACATTCAATATTTTCTCGGTGTCGCCACGTTTCTTTGAACGGGTGTAGAGCTTGCCGTCGGAATAAGCTCCTGCCCCACCCTCGCCAAAACAGTAATTGCTTTCGGCATCTACTTTCTGCGTTTTTCCTATAAGCGAGAGGTCGCGCTTGCGTTCGCGCACGTCCTTGCCACGCTCTATGACAACGGGGCGGCAGCCCAACTCAATGAGTTTCAGCGAAGCAAACAGTCCGCCGGGGCCTTCGCCCACGACAACAACCTGCGGGCACGACGACACATCACGGTAGGCCACACGCCGATATTCGTCGTCGCTTGGCATTTCGTTGATATATACGCGAAGCGTGAGGTTTACATAAATAGTGCGCTGGCGTGCGTCGATGCTCTTGCGCAGCACGCGCACAGCGTTTATCGTGCGGATGTCTATGCCTTGGTCACGCGCCACAAAATCCTTTATGTTCTGCTCTGAAGCGGCCTGCACGGGCAACACTCGTGTCTGTATTTCTTTTATCATAATAATGTAGATAGCTTCTTTTTACTGCAACATTGCTGCCGTTACAGTGATTTTAATGGCAAAATTAATCAATTAATGCCACATTTCGTTGGACGGTGCTGTAATAATTTGTATTTTTGCAACGATTTTGACAAAGTAGTAGCTGCAATGCGACACGCCGGAAGGCCGAAACAAGCCGCGTTTCCGCGCCCCACCCTCGTATAGTGGTGCAGAAAGAAACGGCACACACCTCAGGCAAAAGTCCATGTGCGCTATCGCCCATCGCCACCTTTGTTTGGTGGCACAAAACAAACGACAAGTAAAAATGAAAGTATTGAAATTCGGCGGAACATCGGTAGGTTCCGTGAACAGCATCCTCAGTTTGAGGAACATTGTAGAGAGTGAGGCAAAGAAGCAACCCATTGTTGTTGTAGTAAGTGCCTTGGGTGGCATAACCGACAAACTCATTGCCACATCGCAACTTGCACTGCGTGGCGATGAAACATGGAAAGACGAGTTCCAGGCAATGGTTGACCGTCACCACAAAATGATTGACACCATTATCACCGACAACAGAAGCCGCGAGACGCTCTTCAACAAGGTTGACGCGATGTTTGAGCAGCTGCGCAGCATTTATTTCGGTGTATTTCTCATACACGACCTGAGCAAGAAGACACAGGATGCCATTGTGAGCTATGGCGAACGGCTCAGTTCGAACATCGTGGCCACGCTGATACGCGGAGCAAAATGGTTTGACGCACGCGACTTTATAAAGACAACGCGCAAGAACAACAAAAATGTGCTCGACAGCGAGCTCACAAACCGTCTCGTGAGGAAAGCCTTCTCCGACCTGCCGCGCATTTCGCTCGTTCCGGGATTCATAAGCCAAGACAAGAAAACGGGCGAGATAACCAACCTCGGGCGCGGTGGCAGCGACTACACAGCAGCCATAATAGCAGCGGCACTCGATGCCGAAATTCTTGAAATATGGACCGATGTGGACGGCTTTATGACTGCCGACCCAAGGGTTATAAAGACTGCATACACCATAAACGAACTCAGCTACATCGAGGCCATGGAGCTGTGCAACTTCGGCGCAAAGGTGATTTATCCGCCCACCATCTACCCGGTGTGCGTGAAGAACATACCAATAAAGGTGAAAAACACCTTCAATCCCAGCGGCGAGGGCACTATAATAAAAGACAAGATTGCCAACGACAGCAAACCCATTAAGGGCATATCAAGCATCAACGGCACCACGCTCATAACCGTCACCGGCCTGTCGATGGTGGGTGTGATTGGAGTAAACCGACGCATATTCACGGCGTTGGCCGACAATGGCATAAGCGTGTTCATGGTGTCGCAGGCATCTTCGGAAAACTCCACGTCAATCGGCGTGCGCGACGAAGATGCGCCTTCGGCTGTAAATGTGCTCAATGCCGAATTTGCGAAGGAAATTGAAACGGGGGCAATGTTTCCCATGCATGCCGAAAGCGGGCTCGCCACAATTGCAGTGGTGGGCGAAAACATGAAACACACGCCCGGAATAGCCGGCCGACTGTTCGGCACTCTTGGCCGAAGCGGCATCAGTGTCATTGCCTGCGCACAAGGAGCGTCGGAAACCAACATCTCGTTTGTAGTTGACAGCCAATTCCTGCGCAAAGCACTCAACGTAATACACGACTCGTTCTTCCTGTCAGAATATAAAGTGCTGAACCTTTTTGTCTGTGGCGTGGGCACTGTGGGCGGCAAACTGCTTGAACAGATAAGCGACCAATACGAGGAGCTGAAACGTACCATGCGCCTGAAACTGAACGTCGTGGGCATAGCAAGCTCGAAAAAGGCAATATTCAGCCGTGAGGGCATCGACCTCACAAAATACAAGGAGCAACTTGAAAACGCCGAACCGAGCGACAACGAGCGGTTGCGCAACGAGGTGATTGGGATGAACATATTCAACAGCGTTTTTGTTGACTGCACGGCAAGCAAGGAAGTGTCGGCACTCTACCAATCGTTCCTGGAGCACAACATCTCGGTGATTGCAGCAAACAAGATTGCGGCATCGTCAGACTACGACAGCTACATAAAACTGAAAGAAACAGCATTGGCACGCGGCGTGAAATTCCGTTTCGAGACGAATGTCGGAGCAGGACTGCCCATCATCGGCACAATAAACGACCTGCGCAACTCGGGTGACTGCATACTGAAGATAGAAGCAGTGCTCAGCGGCACGCTGAATTTCATATTCAACGAAATATCGGCAACTGTGCCATTGTCGGAAACAGTGCGCCGGGCAAAGGAACAGGGATATAGCGAACCTGACCCGCGCATCGACCTTAGCGGCACCGACGTGATACGCAAACTTGTAATTCTTGCCCGCGAAGCCGGATATAAGGTGGAACAGGAGGATGTGGAAAAGCACCTCTTCATTCCCGACGAATATTTCAACGGCACAATAGACGATTTCTGGAAACGTCTGCCCGAACTTGACAACGATTTCGAGCAACGCCGCAAAAAGCTAGAAGCCGAAGGCAAACGATGGCGCTTTGTGGCCACATTCGACCATGGCAAGACCTACGTCGCCCTGAAGGCCATCGACCGCAACCATCCTTTCTACAACCTTGAAGGCAGCAACAACATCGTATCGCTCACCACCGAACGCTACAAGGAATATCCCATGCTTATTCAAGGCTATGGCGCAGGAGCAAGCGTCACGGCGGCAGGAGTATTTGCCAACATCATGTCGATTGCCAACATTTAATGTCGGCATGAAGGCGATGCCGCACTTCTGTCGGCGGCATCGCCACACAACACATCTTCATTTAACAAAAGAGCCTAATTATGAAACATATTATTATTTTAGGCGACGGCATGGCCGACCATGCCATTGAACGGCTTGGAGGCAAGACCTTGCTGCAACACGCCCACACTCCCTATATGAACATGCTGGCAAGAAATGGCCGCTGCGGACGTCTTGTTACCATACCCGACGGTTTTCTGCCGGGCAGCGAAGTGGCCAACACGGCAATCTTAGGCTATGACCTGAACAAGGTTTATGAAGGGCGCGGACCGCTCGAAGCCGCCTCGATAGGCTATGAAATGCGCCCCGACGACATGGCCATGAGGTGCAACATAATCACCCTTGCCGACGGTAAAATAAAAAACCACCACGGCGGACACCTCACCACCGAGGAAGGCGGCCAACTCATAGAGTTTCTAAACAAAGAACTGGGCAACGACGACATAAAGTTTATAACGGGAATACAATACCGCCACCTGCTCGTAATCAGGGGCGGCAACAAACATATTGTGTGTGCCCCACCCCACGACCATCCCAATGAGGCTTGGCGCGACCTCGTAGTGCGCCCCGAAGAAGGATGGGCCGACCGACGTGACGGCGCACGCATGACCGGGCAGGAAACGGCCGACTTACTGAACCGGCTGATAGTGCAATCGCAGACATTGCTTGCCAACCACCCGTTCAACACGAAAAGGAAAGCTGACGGCGGCGATGCAGCCAACAGCATTTGGCCGTGGAGCGGAGGCTACCGCCCGTCAATGCAGCAGCTTGGCGAGATGCACCCCGAGATAAAACGCGGCGACGTGATTTCGGCCGTCGATCTGATTAGGGGAATAGGCCATTATGCAGGCCTGAAAAACATTATTGTGGAAGGCGCAACCGGTCTGGCCGACACCAACTATGAAGGCAAAGCCGAGGCGGCAATAAATGCACTGCGCACCGACGATTTCGTATTCCTGCACATTGAAGCAAGCGACGAAGCCGGACATGACGGCGACCTGGACCTGAAGCTACGCACAATAGAAAACCTCGACAAGAGGATTGTTGGCCCCATTTACGAGGAAACAAGCAAATGGCAGGAGCCGGTGTGCATTGCAGTGTTGCCCGACCACCCCACTCCCGTAGAACTGAGGACGCATGTGAGCGAACCAGTGCCGTTTGCGATATGGCACCGTGGCATAGATCCCGACGAGGTGGAAACCTACGACGAGGTGAGTTGCGTTAAGGGTTCCTACGGTATGCTCAGGCTACAACAATTCATGGAAACATTTATGGCTATAAAATAAAGGCTGGTTATAAAAACTCCTAACTTAAAAACAAAGAAGCGCATGAAATATTACAGCACAAGACATGAAGCCCCCTCAACATCGCTGCACGAAGCTATTGTGAGAGGATTGGCACCCGACGGCGGACTCTACATGCCGGAAAGCATAAAGAAATTGCCCCAGGCATTTTTCGAAGATATAGACAAGATGTCGTTCAAGGAGATTTCTTTCCGTGTGGCCGAAGCCTTTTTCGGAGATGACATCGACACCGACTCGCTGAAACACATTGTTGAAGACACATTGGCTTTTGACTGCCCCGCAGTGAAAGTGGAGGACAACATATACAGTCTTGAACTTTTCCACGGCCCTACACTCGCCTTCAAAGATGTCGGGGCACGTTTCATGGCACGCATGCTGCAATATTTCACAAAGATAAAAAGCGGACAGCTTGTGAATGTGCTTGTGGCTACAAGCGGCGACACGGGTTCGGCTGTGGCCAACGGTTTTCTGGGCGTTGACGGCATACATGTGTATGTGCTCTATCCGAAGGGCAAAGTGAGCAAGATACAGGAAAGCCAGTTCACGACACTCGGACGCAACATCACGGCTCTGGAAGTGGACGGCGTGTTTGACGACTGCCAGCGTTTGGTGAAGAAGGCGTTTAACGACGACGAACTGACAAGCCACATGCAACTGACATCGGCAAACTCGATAAATGTAGCACGATTACTGCCACAGTCGTTCTATTATTTCAACGCTTATGCGCAGATGAAGAAAATGGGTAAAGCCGACAATCTGGTGGTGTGCGTGCCGAGCGGCAACTTCGGCAACATAACGGCCGCCATATATGCGCAGAGAATGGGACTGCCCATAAAGAGGTTTATTGCTGCCAACAATGCCAACGACGTGTTCTACAACTATCTGCAATCGGGAGAATACAATCCGATGCCAAGCAGACAGACAATAGCCAATGCTATGGATGTGGGCGACCCGAGCAATTTCGCACGAATATATGAATTGTACAACGGTTCTTGGCAGAAAATTGCAGAGGACATGGCCGGAGCAACATACAATGACGACCAAATAAGACAGGCTATGTCCGACTGCTACGAACGCAACAACTACATTCTCGACCCGCATGGAGCCTGTGGCTATCAGGCTCTGCGCGACCTGTTGAACGATGGGGAAACGGGCGTTTTCGGCGAGACGGCCCACCCTGCGAAGTTCAAGCAGACTGTTGAGGATGCAATAAAGCATGAAGTGGAAATACCCGAAAGGCTTGCTGCATTTATGAAAGGCACGAAACAAAGCATAGAGATGCCGAATGATTTCGACACATTCAAGGCATTTCTTATGAACCGTTAAAAAATAATAGAATGGCAAATATTGCGTGCAAGAAACAATGTTGACAGGAAGTCCCGTCAAGTTTCGCATGCAATATTTGCCTTGTTAGAAATTATTTAGTATCTTAGCCGCCCGAAAAACAACAAAACGAACAATGGAAAACGCTACAAAGAAAGCTTTGGCTGCCATGACAGGCAACGTTAAAGATTTTGTGTTCATCACTCTTGGCATTTTATCTTATTCCTTCGGCTACACAGCCTTCATCCTGCCCGAGCGCGTAGTAATGGGCGGAGTGTCTGGTTTGTCGGCACTTATCTACTATGCGGTAGGAATAAACACGGGTATTTCGATTTTCGTACTCAACGTTACCATGCTCGCTATCGCCTTCAAGGCATTGACGCGCCAGTTTGTGGTGCGCACCATAATTGGCGTGGGAATAATGTCGTTGTTTGTAGGACTCATGCAACCTTTCTTTGCCACCTATCCCGTGATAACGGCAGGCAAGGACACATTCATGCATGTGCTCATAGGAGGAGCGTTGGGTGGAGCCGGCCTCGGTTTGGTGTTCTCACACAATGGTTCGACTGGCGGAACAGACATCATAACTGTGCTTCTGACAAAATACTTCCGCATGAGCTTCGGACGCGCCATACAGTTGGTTGACTGCACAATCATTGCCTCGTCTTATTTCCTCTTCCACAGCACCGAAACCATTGTCTACGGTGTAGCTTTCACGCTTGTGGCAAGCTTCACATGCGACTATGTTATAAACGGAACGCGCCAAACAGTGCAATTTCTCATCATATCGAAGAAATACACCGAGATTGCAGATGCAATAAACAAGCAGGTGAACCGTGGCGTGACCTATGTTAAAGGCACGGGCTGGTATTCAAAGAATGATGTTGACATGCTTGTGGTGCTCACACGAAAGTATGAGGCGCAGGATGTGTTCAACCTGATAAAAGCTATCGACCCCGACGCTCTTGTGTCGCAATCGTTCTGTCAAGGCGTCTTTGGCGAAGGCTTTGACAAAATAAAATAACAACGACCGTGACTTTCCTGACGGGAAACTACACGGCAGCACAATAAAAGGCAGAATAGGATGGAGCTTTTTCGAATTCTTTTCTGCCTTTTAATGACGGTGAAAAAGAATGTCAACAAATGTGACGCTGCAATAAAACGGGAATAATAATGGGAACAGAAATTGTCAACAGGGCCGACACCGCCGCCCAACTTTTTATGGAAGGATATAATTGCGGACAAGCAGTGGCCGCAGCATTCGCCGACCGCTACGGACTAACGAAGGCACAAATGGCGAGGTTGGCTGCCGCATTTGGAGGCGGAATTGCCCGGCAGAGAATGACTTGCGGCACAGTGCTGGCTCTGGCCGTTCTGGCAGGACTGGAAGAAACCGACGGCAACCCGGCAGAACGCGAAGCCACTGCACGCTGCATGGACTTGGCAAGACGGCTTACCGAAGATTTTAAAGAACAGTTCGGATCTGCCGTATGTGGCGAAATTCTCGGACTGAAAGGTTTTGACAAAGCCCAAGGCAAAGCCACCGGCACTCCCCTGCCCGAGCAATTCAAGTCAAAGCCCTGTGCTCTGAAAGTAATGATAGCAGTAAGACTTTTCGAAAAATATTTGAACGAAAAGGATACAACCGACAACGATACTACGGCACAAGCAACTCGTTGTCGATAAATTCATCGAGGCGCTTTATTCCCTCGGTGGTGCAAACTCCGCGTAGAAAAAGGAATATTATGTTACGGAAAATGTGTTTCAGATTGGAAACTTTATACAGTTGCTCACGCATCACATAATCCATTGACACGCTTCCAAGGCGCAGTATCATCTCATAGTCAACGTCGCTTCTGAAATATCCTTCACTCACCCCACGCTTGAAGAAATCGCCGGTGTACTGGTTTCGGCATCTGCGTTTCTCTTCCAGCAGGTCAACCACCTTTTTATATTTATGCAAATCGGAGAAAAATGCAGGAGTTACGTCAGAGAAATTGCGCACCTGTACTCTAAGAAACTCTATCACAATGTCTATTACGTTGTGTGACGGATCGGTGCTGTAAGCTGTCATGTGCATGTCGTAAGCCTCTTCATGCTCTCTGAGTCCTTCAAGCAACAGTTCTTCCTTGTTTGAATACACCTCATAAAGCGTCCGTTTGGAAATGCCAAGCCCATTGGCTATGTCGTCCATCTTCACGGCTTTCACACCCTTCTGCAAGAACTCGTGCATGGACGCCTTCAAGATTTTGTCCCTGAGCTCTATCCTATAATTTGTCAACGGGTTTTCTTTATACATAACTCGCTTTTTGCATTTTATGGCAAAGTTACAAAAAAATAATCCAAAAACTTATCAACACACAATAGTTTTTTACCGCAAGGCATTGCACAATGTTTGTTTTCTGAGCACAAATCTCACACATTCGTATCTCCGGTGCATCAAACTGTAAATCAATCGAGACATTTTAGTAGCTATTGGTTTGCTTCCATTTTTCTCACTTCCTTTTCAAATCTGCGCCAGAAAAGCACTCCTGCAGTTGTCAAACCAAACGGAAAGGCAACCCAAATGCCTAGGATTCCCATGCCGCAGGGAAAGCCAAGAGTGTAACCTATAGGGAGAGAGATGACGAAGTAGGCTATGAAGGCATACGTCACCATAGGTTTGACACAGGCAATACCTCTTAAAGCATTTGCAAAGGTGTATTGCAAACCGTCGCCAAACTGATATGCCATCATCATAATAACCAGTAAGGCAACTATCGTCTGAACTTCGGCATTGTCGGTGAAAAGTGCCCCCATGTGGTGACGGAAAAGCAGAATAGGCAATCCCATTATGAATGAAAACATAAGGTTTAGACGGAAACCATCGTAGGCATTCTGCCTCACGGCCTTGAAATCTTTTTGCCCGACGAAATGGCTCACACGAATAGACATGGCCGAAGCCATACCCGACAAGACGAGGTAGAATAACTGGGATATAGTTATCATAATTTGGTGGGCTGCCAAAGCAACAGTACCAAGCCAACCAACCATTACGCAACTCAGTGTGAATGCTGCCGACTCCATGGCCAACTGCAATGCCACCGGCCACCCAAGACGGTTCATCTCCTTGAAATCGGTCCGGTTGAGAGATGAACAGAAGATGTCTTGACGATATTGCCTGAATTTCTTTCCGAAGAGAACAACGCCCACCATCGTGAGTGCCATGAAGATGCGGCTGGCCATAGTGGAAATGCCAGCGCCAAGCAGTCCGAGTTCGGGAAAGAAACCAACACCATATATAAGCACCCAATTTCCAAGAATGTTGAGGATGTTGCCGCCTATCATCACCCACATCGCCACCTTTGTATGGGAGAGACCGTCAAGAAACTGCTTCATCGTATTAAACACGCCAACGAATATCACCGAAATAAGGTTGACTATAAAATAAGGACGAATCAGACCAAGCAGTTCGTCGGGTTGTCCGATATGCCCAAGATTGAAATAGAGCAAAATCATTGCTGCCGTGAAAAGCACTCCCACGACCATGTTGGCAAACAGGGAATTGTAGACTTTGCGACCAATTTCTCTTGTATTTCCCATGCCATAAAGACGGCCTATAACCGGAGTAAGGCCGTAGGAAAATCCCATGTAGGAAACAAGGACAAGGGTAAAGATGTTGTTTACCAGTCCTGCCGCAGCCAACTCCTGTGTGCCGTGATGCCCAATCATCAGCGTATCGGCGAAGCCAAGCACGATTGTGCCAAGCTGACCGATTATGACGGGGATACCGATGGAGAGGAGTTCACTATAATGATGTCTTTTGGTTGGAATATTGTTGCCCATATATTATCATCTTCTTTTTTCAGAGAAAGGTACGAAAAACTATCGACATACCAAACTTTCAGAAGAAAGGAAATCACGCAAAGAACGATTTTCTTATTTTTGTCGCATTTATTACCCCCTTTGCATGGTTGTTTATAGCAGATCAGACCGAAAAAAAAACGAGATATTACTGCGCCGTTTCACTATTTATTCATATCTTTGTGGCAACTATTTTGACACAACATTAACTTAAACATAATAGGAAATTATGGAAAACAAAAACGAACTCATAGCCCAATGTGTGGCTAAAGCCAATGAGTGGTTGTCGCCCTCGTTCGACGAGGAAACAAGAAAGAGCGTGCAGGCCATGCTTGACAACGACGACAAGACCGACCTCATTGAATGCTTCTACAAAGATTTGGAATTCGGCACTGGTGGCCTTCGCGGCATCATGGGAGCCGGAAGCAACAGAATGAACATATACACAGTGGGCATGGCCACACAGGGCTTTGCCAACTATTTGAGAAAGAATTTCGCCAACCGTGACTCTATATCAGTTGTAGTGTGCCACGACTGCCGCAACAACAGCCGCCTGTTTGCAGAAACAGTTGCAGACATCTTCTCGGCAAATGGAATAAAAGCATATCTGTTTGATGATATGCGTCCCACACCGGAGTGCTCATTCGCAATCAGAGAGCTGGGATGTCAGGCCGGAGTAAACATCACTGCATCGCACAATCCGCGTGAGTATAACGGCTACAAAGCCTACTGGGAAGACGGAGCACAGGTGCTTGCACCTCATGACACCGGCATCATCGACGAGGTGAACAAGGTGAAAGTGGAGGATGTGAAGTTTGAAGGCAACAAGCAGCTCATCGAAATCATTGGCGAAGACATCGACAAACTCTATCTGGAAAAGGTGCACACCATATCAATCGACCCTGAAGTGATAGCACGCCAGAAAGACCTGAAGATTGTCTATACACCACTCCACGGCACAGGCATGATGCTCATCCCGAGAAGCCTGAAAGTATGGGGCTTTGAAAACGTGCATTGCGTGAAGGAACAAATGGTGAAAAGCGGTGATTTCCCGACAGTAAAAAGCCCGAATCCAGAAAATGGTGAAGCCCTCACCTTGGCTCTGCGCGATGCCAAAGAACTTGACGCCGACATCGTAATGGCAAGCGACCCCGATGCCGACCGTGTGGGTATGGCCTGCAAGAACGACAAGGGCGAATGGATTTTGATTAACGGCAACCAGACATGCTTGCTATTCCTTTACTACATCATCAAGAACCGCAAGCAGACAGGCAAGATGCAGCCGGGCGATTTCATCGTAAAGACCATCGTAACGACAGAGGTTATACGCAAGATTGCCGAAAAAGAAAACATCGAAATGAGAGATTGCTACACCGGATTCAAGTGGATTGCACGCGAGATTCTGCTCTCAGAAGGCAAACAGCAATACATCGGCGGCGGTGAAGAGAGCTATGGTTTCCTTGCCGAGGATTTCGTACGCGACAAGGATGCAGTATCGGCATGCTCATTGCTTGCTGAAATTTGCGCTTATGCAAAAGACCAAGGCAAGACTCTTTATGACTTGTTGATGGACATCTACCTTGAGTTCGGCTTCTCAAAGGAATTCACGGTGAATGTAGTGAAGCCCGGAAAGAGCGGAGCCGACGAAATCAAGCGCATGATGCAAGATTTCCGTCAGAATCCACCGAAGGACTTGGGCGGTAGCAAAGTGGCCGTATGGAAAGACTACCAGACCTTGGAACAGACCGTAGAAGACGGAACTGTGACAAAACTCGATATGCCGACAACCAGCAATGTGTTGCAGTGGTTCTGCACTGACGGCACAAAAGTAAGCGTGCGCCCCTCTGGAACAGAACCGAAGATAAAGTTCTACATCGAGGTGAAAGGCACGATGAAATGCACAGGATGCTATAACAGATGCGACGAAGAGGCCAATGCCAAGATTGCCGCAATAAAGAAAAGCCTGCGGCTTGAATAAGAATGTAAATCCATAAAAAAGAGAAAGTAGGAAGAAAACACATTGTTTTATTCCTACTTTTTTCTTTTCACGGTTCTGCTGCCATTATTGTTTCCTCTTCAGGAAGCGTGTATCGCTTCACTTTGCGGTCTTCAATGAAAATGCGGTTTAGTGTGTATTCCAACGACTGCAAGGTCAGTTCCATTACCTTGGGCTTCAACTGACATTCCCATATAGTGATGCAGTGCCATCCCATGCTTGCCAATTTAGATTGTTCCTCCTTATCGCGTGCCTTATTGCGCTCTATCTTCGCTTTCCAAAATTCAGTTCTGCTCTTTGGCACCACGAAATATCTGCAACCTTCATGTCCATGCCAGAAACAGCCGTTTACGAAGATTACCATGCGATATTTACGCATTACAATATCGGGATGTCCCGGTAAGCGGTGGTGATTTATCCTGTATCTGTAGCCGTGTGCAAACAAATAACGCCGCACTAAGAGCTCAGGCTTAGTGTTCTTACTGCGTATTGAGGCCATACAATGGCTTCGTTGTTCTTTCGTCATCTTATCCATAATCTCTCATCTGACGTTTGAACATTCCCACGGCTTTCAAGTATAAGTCAGTATATACCCGTCTGTCACACAATAATTGACTGAAAGTATTTCCTTTGTCCGTTGATTCACACACGACAGACGGCCTTCATTTTCAAGTTCAAAGGGAAGTATGCGCATCTCCAGCAAACCTAGATGCTGTTCTGAAAAATACTTGTAGGCAGTTTCTTTAACGCACCATGCAACCAAACGTGCAGTCGTATTACTGATAATCTCGTCTTCCCTGATGAATTTTCCTGCAATACGGTCAACACGATTGCTTATATATTCAATGTCAACCGCGACTTCTTTGGAATGCGACATTATTACGGCTGCATAGCCACGAGTATGACTGATGCTTATAAACCAATCGTCAAGCAATGGCTTTCCGGCATTGTTATGGCCTATGACAATATCTTTCTTACCAGAAATGCTGTTTACCAATCCATAAACAGCTTCAAGTTCATATCTGCGCGACGTGCTCATATTTTCCATCTGAGCACGAAGCGACACGGGACAATGGGATGTCAGGAAATCGCTGTCGTCGAATTTCCACAATCCCAAAAACGTTCCGTCGGATATTTCATCAACACTTATAAGCATTACTATTATCTGCTAACGCCTTTGTCAATCGGCACTCTCCGACTTTTCATGCACTACGACCTTTACCTTACTGATGCGTCTTTCTTCCAGACCGAGAATTTCGAAGGTGTAATTCTTGTAATCCACCTTTTCATGGATGCTCAAGAAATCGCCCTTTATCTCCAACAATAATCCGGCAACAGTATCGGCATCTCCTTCTACTTCTGAGAATTCGTCATCGTCGATATTCAATATCTTGCAGAAATCGCTTAATAGTGTCTTTCCTTCAAAAACGTATGTGTCATAGCTCAACTTCACATACACCTTTCCGTCATCGTCATATTCATCGTTTATCTCGCCGACGATTTCTTCAAGAATATCCTCCAATGTTACCAAACCACTTGTTCCGCCAAACTCGTCAACAACGATGGCGATATGTACTTTGTTCTCCTGAAACTCACGCATGAGGTCGTCTATTTTCTTTGTTTCAGGGACAAAATAAGGAGGTCTAATCAGACTTTGCCAACGGAAAGATGTAGGTTTTGACAGATGCGGCAGCAAATCCTTTATATACAATATGCCTCTTATATTGTCGGCATTCTCCTGGTATATTGGAATGCGACTGTAATTGTTGTCAACAACACATTTCAAAACGTCAGAATAATTGGCTGTTATTTCAAGTCCTACAATATCCTGACGGCTTGTCATAACCTCCTTGGCGGTTTCATCACCAAAACGAATGATGCCTTTCAGCATATTCTGCTCGTCTTTAATATCATCCTTGTCGGTGAGTTCAAGAGCTTGTTCCAAGTCATCAACGCTCAGAACATGTGTTTCTTTCTGCACAACTTTCTCAGCAAGCACACCACTTCGCAACAGAATCGTTTCCAAAGGCCAAAACACTTTTTGCAGAAACAATATTCCACCAACACTTTTTCTACAAAACGCCAAAGGGTCTTCTCTGCTGTAAACTTTCGGCATAATCTCGCCAAAAAGCAGCAACATGAAGGTTAGCAAAACCGTTATGCACAGGAATTGCAACCAATATGCATTCTCACTGAATTTCAATATTTCGCCAAACACATAATTGCTCAATATGACTATTGTCACATTAACAAAATTATTGGTTATCAATATTGTGGCAAGTGTACGTTCACTGTTTTCACGGAGCTTCTTAATACCGCTATCTTTCGCGGTTTTCTCTGCATTTACTTCATTTATGTCAGAAGGTGACAGACTGAAGAACGCTATTTCAGAACCACTTGCAAAAGCTGAAACGCCTAATAGCAGAATAGCTAAAATACCAGCAAACCAGACACCTGGAGTTGGTGGCACCAGTGTGATGTCTGAAAGAGAAACCATGAATATATCGAACATCAATTTCTATTTAAAGTCAAAATGGCAGATGACTTTCATCTGCATCATCTGCGCCTGTTTTAGTTTGTGTGGAGTCTGCCTTAATTGTGCTTTCACCATTTACCGATGGTGTTCGCGGTGTCAGCAATTCCATATTCTCTGCATATATTTCGGTGACGAAACGCCTCTGTCCATTTGGAGCATCAAAGCTCCTGTAACGTATTCGCCCTTCTATATACAATTTGTCACCTTTATGCACATATCGTTCAGCCAATTTCGCAAGTCCTCGCCACATCACGATATTATGCCAATCGGTATGATCGGGCACTTTTGTGCCATTCTGCAGCGTGTAGCCACGTTCGGTCGTTGCAAGAGGAAACTGTGCTACTGCCTGATCGGCATCATAATACCTCACTTCAGGATCCTTGCCCACATTTCCAATAAGCATCACTTTATTCATAAATACAGACAATTACGTGTGAAAACAAACCAATCACATCGATTGGCTATTTCCACATACCCAAATATTTATAATGAAAATTCTTTCCTTTTGCCGAGGGGAACTGCGATCTGCTATCAACCCTTGCACGCAGATGTTCAACTATGCGGTTATAGCAATCCTGACCAGACATTGCCTTGCAACGAGCCACGAAATGGGTGTCCCTGTATTCATGCTTGCCAGTTGCCGGAACAAGCACCACACGTTTGAAATCGAGAACGCCCTCATACCAACCGGGAGTTTCTTCGTTCAACCGATTGACGGCCAAAGCCGATGCATCTTTCTTTTCCACGATTGCGCTATTTGCCGGCATCGAATGAAGAGCTTTCTTCTGTTTGAAATCGAGCATCGTCGCAGCAGTTGTCTTTATTATGATGAAATACACGCGCGGACGTGTCTTGTAACGTTTCGGATAATACACCTCGCTGTCAACATAGTCACGAATGTCGGCTTCAAGATTATCGTTCATACCTATTTCGGGTATTGAACGCAAAAAAGCCAAGGCCTCCTCAACATTGCTGACTAATGTTTCTTTATCAAAGTATCTTAGATATAAATTCATGGATTTAAACAAGTTTCTTTTCAATAAAATAGAAAAAAACAACGAGCGGCAAACGGGACTCGGACCCGCGACCTCAACCTTGGCAAGGTTGCGCTCTACCAACTGAGCTATTGCCGCAAAATTTTCATTTTATAGTGAAGAGGAGGAGACTCGAACTCCCACGACACAATTGTCACTACCCCCTCAAAGTAGCGCGTCTACCAATTCCGCCACCTCTCCAACTTAGATAAAACGTGCCCAGAACAGGACTCGAACCTGCACGTCGTGAAACACACGCACCTGAAACGTGCGCGTCTACCAATTCCGCCACCTGGGC